>DATAGU010000044.1:0-21399 GCA_036263495.1 Polyangia bacterium
CCGCTGGTTCATCATCGGCGTCCTCCCGCAGGGCCCCGCCGCCAAGGCCGGCCTCCTCACCGGGGACGAGGTGGTCGCCATCGCCGGTCATCCCGTGGCCGCCGATCTGGTCGGCGCCCTCGCCGGCACCGCGGGACAGAACGTCGTCCTCACCATCCGCCGCCAACCCCAGGGACCCGCAATGGACGTCACCATCGTGCCGCGCAAGGTCCAGCCGATGGCCGCGTTCCGGGAGGCGCTCGGGGCGAGCGCGCGGGTCATCGAACGGGGCTCGGCGCGCATCGGCTACCTCCGCGTCTGGTCCTGGACCGGCGACGAGATGTCGGCCGAGCTGCGCGGCGCCATCGGCGAGCTCAACCGTCAGAAGCTCACCGGCTTCATCCTCGACATCCGCGATGGCTGGGGAGGCGCGCCGCCCTGGGACCTGGCCATCTTCGATCGGCGCATCCCGGTGCTCGAATCGCGCGATCGCAAGGGCAACGTGCACCGCCTCGACTCCCAGATCCGGGTCCCCGCCGTGATCCTCATCAACGGGGGCTCGCGCAGCGGCAAGGAGGTCATCGCCTTCGGGGCCAAGAAGTATGGGCTCGCGCGCCTCGTGGGCGAGAAGACCGCCGGCGCGGTCCTGCCCGGCACGCCCTTCTGCCTCGACGACGGCGCACTCCTCTATCTGGCGGTGGCGAGCAACACCGTGGACGGCGAGTGGCTCGAGGGCCGGGGCGTCGCGCCCGACGTGGAGGTGCCGTTCGACATCCGTCATGCCGCCGGCCGGGATCCCCAGCTCGAGGCCGCCATCCGTGAGCTCACCGGCACGGGCACGACAGGTCCACCAAGCCCGGGCCCCAACCCAGCCGAACAAAAATAGTAGAGAATCAGCATCGTTGCTGACTAGGTGCTGGATCTTTCCTCGTTGGTTCCCCTATCATCCGACTACAAACAGGCGGCCGGCCCAGGGGCAGGGAATCACATCATCAGCCAGCGCGGCCATCCGCCTGGCTGCTAGGACCTGGCGGCGTTCCCCTACAACCGAGAGTGGTGACCGTGACCCAGCGAGTGTGGCCTGGCTATCACAGTGCAAGGAACCTGGGCCTGGGAGCGTTGGTGGCGCTCCTGGTCGTCGGCGCCTCCGGGCGCTCTTCGGCAGCGGAGGACCCGCAGCAAAGGCCGCCTGATCCGGCCGTCCCGGCGCCTCCCCAGGGCCCTATCGAGCGGGACAGGATCCTCAAGGATCCATACGTCTATGGCGTGATCGCCAGCTTCAAGGTCCGACCCGACTATGCCCAGCTCAAGCCGGCGCAGCTGCAGGGCGCCGTAGCCGAGGTGCAGAAGGTCGTCGAGCGTCACAAGGACCGCGTGCTCGTCGACGCGTACCTCACGCGCGGGCTGCAGGCCTCGACCGACTTCTTCCTCCGCCTCAACGCCTACGAGCTCATCTATGCGCAGGACTTCCTGCGCGACTTCCACAAGACGCTGCTCGGCAAGCACTCCGACGTGGTCCACACCTTCGTCGGCGTCACCAAGCCGCTCCTCTACATCACCCCGGACAAGTCCCCGCAGCTCAACACCGGGCTGACCGCCACCAAGTACCAGGGCCCGTCGCCCCGCTACGCCATCGTGATCCCTACGCGGAAGAGCGCCGACTGGTGGAACATGACGCCCGATCAGAGGCGCAAGGAGATGGAGGTCCACACCGAACCGACCCTCGGCTTCCTCAAGAACGTCCGGCGCAAGCTCTACCACTCGACCGGGCTCGACGACGCCGACTTCATCACCTACTTCGAGACCGATGATCTGGTCGCGTTCCACAAGCTCAACCTCTTCCTCGTGTCGGTCCCCGAGAATCGGTTCAACGTCCGCCTCGGCAACCCCACCATCCTCGGCACCATCCACCCTGTCGACGAGGTCGTGAAGGCCCTCGCCGACTAGCACGTCCTCGTCGCAGAGACGCAGTACAGGGATCACCAGCGATCCCGCACCCTCTCACGGACGAACTCACCTCCAGGCACTTGCAGGCGCCTGCTCCCCCAGCACCGGCTCACCTCGCCATTGCTTCCATGGCGCGCGCGTATACCGTATCCCCCGCGGCCTCGTAGCGCCGCGACCTCCCTCACACCTGCTGATAAGAGGCATCCACGATGGGCGATAAGAATTTCCGACTCTCTCCCGCGATTCGGCCCGAGCGCTACCGCTTCACCGTGGCGCCTGATCTCGGCTCGGATACCTTCACCGGCCGCGGTTCCATCGAGCTCGTCCTCGATCGGCCCGCCCGCGAGATCACGCTGCACGGCGTCCACCTCACGGTCACGGCCGCGCGCCTCGGCGCCCCGGGCCACCTCCATCCGGTCCGCTGGAGCACCGACGCGGATAGCCAGACGATCACATTCACCGACGACTCTGCCGGCCCTGGAGGCGCTGAGCTCGCGGCCGGCCCGGCGGTGCTCGAGATCGAGTGGTCGGGCGTGTTCCAGAAGGACCTGCGTGGCCTCTACCGCGCTGGCGGCATGGCCGTCACGCAGTTCGAGGCCGCGGACGCGCGCCGCGTGTTCCCGTGCTTCGACGAACCCCCCTTCAAGGCCGCATGGGAGGTCGCGATCGAGACCGTGCCCGGCCTATCCGTGCTCAGCAACGGCGCGGTGGTGAGCGACGAGACCCACGGCACCCGGCGCCTCGTGAAGTTCGCCCCCACGCCGCGCATGTCCTCCTATTTGGTGGCGCTCATCGTGGGGCAGCTCCAGGCGAGCGCCGAGAAGATCGTGCGCAACGTGCCCATCCGCACCTGGAGCGTGCCCGACAAGATCCACCTCACGGGCTTTGCCCAGGACTGCGCCGCGGCCGTGCTGCCCCTCCTCGAGGACTACTTCGCGCGCCCCTACGTGTTCGGCAAGCTCGACCAGATCGGCATCCCGGACTTCGAGGCCGGGGCCATGGAGAACTCCGGCTGCATCACCTTCCGCGAGATCGCGCTCCTCGTCGACCCGGCCAAGGCGCCGCTCAACATCCAGAAGCGCGTGGCCGAGGTCATCACCCACGAGCTCGCGCACCAGTGGTTCGGCAACCTCGTCACCATGTGCTGGTGGGACGACCTCTGGCTCAACGAGGCGTTCGCCACCTGGATGGCCTACAAGATCGGCGACGTCTGGCGGCCGGCCTGGCGCATGTGGGACGACTTCGAGCAGGGCAAGGCGGCCGCGCTCCACCTCGACTCGCTCGAGAGCACCCACCCCATCCGCGGCGAGGTGAGGAACGCCGACGAGGCCACCGAGAACTTCGATCTCATCACCTACGAGAAGGGCGGGGCCATGCTGCGCATGATCGAGGGCTACCTCGGCGAGGCCGCCTTCCGCGAGGGCATCCGCGCCTACATGCGCGACCACGCCTTCAAGAACACCGTGGCCAATGACCTCTGGCGCGCGCTCGCCCAGAGCTCGCAGCAACCGGTCGAGGCCCTGGCCAACGGCTGGATCGGTCGGCCGGGCTATCCGCTCGTCGAGCTCCGCCGCGAGGGGAACCACGTCAAGCTGCGGCAGCGGCGGTTCTATGCCGACCCGGCGCGCTTCCGCGCCGCGGCCGAGGCCGAGCCGCCCTGGCTCGTGCCGGTGGTGCTGCGCTTCGCCGACGACGCCGGCGTGCACGAGGCGCGGATGCTCCTCGGCGACCGCGAAGGGGAGGTGACGCTACCCGCCCGCGGCGAGGTGAAGTTCGTGTGCGGCAACCAGAACGGCGCCGGCTTCTATCGCGTGCGCTATGAGCCCGCGGAGCTCGCGGCCCTCGCCCGCCACAGCGCGCAGCTCTCCGCGGTCGAGCGGGTGAACCTCGTGGCCGATGCCTGGGCGCTGTTCCGGGCCGACGCGGCCCCGCTCGCGCCGCTCATCGATCTGCTCGTGTCCCTGGCCTCGGATCGCGACTACACCGTGCTCGGCGAGGTGGTGTCCCGCCTCGATGCGCTCGAGCGCCGCTTCGCCGCGCCCGGCGACCGCTCGAAGGTGCGCCGCATCGTCGAGTCGCTCCTCTTGCCGCAGCTCGGCGAGGTCGGCTGGGACGTCGCGCCGGGCGAGGAGGATGGCGTGCGGCTGCGGCGGGCCGCGCTCGTGCGTGGCCTCGGGCTCGTGGCGCGGGCGCCGTCCGTGCTCGCCGAGGCCCGCGCGCGCCTCGAGCGCAGCTGGCGAGGCGAGGCGGGCGCGCTCGATGCCAACCTGCTCGACGCCGCCACCGTGGCCACGGCGCGCGCCGGCGATGCTGCGATGTTCGACGAGCTCGTGCGGATGAAGGAGCGCGATCCCGATCCCGCGGCCAAGCGGCGCTGCCTCGTGGCCCTCGCCAGCTTCGAATCATCTCCGCTCATCGAACGCGCCGTGAACCTCATCCTGGATCCGGTGGTCCCGATGCAGGACATCACCACCTACGTGGGCGCGCTCCTGTCCAACGGCACGGCGCGCGCGGCCGCCTGGGATTACCTGCGCGCCCAGTGGCCCAAGGTGCACGAGAAGTCGGCGGCGCCCATGCTGACCCGCCGCATGGTCGAGTCCCTGGGCGAACTCACCGACCGCCGCGCCGAGGTAGAGGCCTTCTTCACCGCCCAGGCCGCGGCGTTCGCGGCCGTGCCGCAGGCCGTGAATCAGACGCGCGAACGCCTGCGGCTCGATGAGGAGGTGCACGCACGGGCGACGCGCGCGCTCAGCGACTGGCTCAAGGCTCGTCCCGAGCCGCGCTGAGCAGGAGCTCCGTTCTGCGGGAATTGATCAGGAGAGCGGCGGCGCCTCGCACGGGGGCGCCGCCGTTGGAATGTGCTTCAGCCGCAGCGTGGCCGGAGACGGAGCGAGGCGTGCAAGGCGCCTCCCGCGGCCCGCTCCGAGGGGTCGTCTCGTCCCGACAGCTCCTCGGCGATCAGCTCGAGCGCCCGATGTTGCCGCTCCCCCATGGAATCCCCCGGGCCCGTGGGCTCGGGCAGCGATGAACCGAAGTGCCGCTCGAACGCCGCGGACAGGGCCTGGTAGGCCCGCCGCAGCGACCGGGAGGGAGCGATCGGCGAGTCAGACGCCATGCTGATGAGCTTCTGGAAGTCGTGCGGCATGCTGACCAGCGCCGCGGCGAGGTTATAGAGCTTGCCTGCTTCCCGGGCCTGCCGTGCCTCCGGATCCTCCCAGCCCTGATTCAAGTTCTCATCCTGTGGCATCGCGGGTCTCTCCGGTCTTCTGATCTCGAGGGGGGCAGAACGGGATCGAGCAAGAATGTGTCCATCCTATCAGGTGGGACCCCCAGGCATCAATCAACCGCTGCGTGGAATATTATGCGCCTGCACGGCCGCACTGCGGGCATCGCCCGCTGCCACGGCCACAGAAGGAGCAGCTCCCGGTCCGGACATCTTCATGACCATCATAAATCAACACGGCAGCAGCTGCGCCATCGCTGCGACCATCGGCCGTGAATTCTTCGCGGGTCTCGGCTCGTAGCTTGAGCAGGATCCCCTGGGCGTGATCGCCCAGCTCCAGCTCCCGGAAGCCCATCCTGACGTCCTTCCACAGGCCGATGACGCGTGAGGGCGGCCGGCCCGGGGTCTGGTAGCGATGGGCCATGCCCAGGCACGTGACGCTCAGGACCGAGGAGCCCGGATCGTCGGCGAGGACGCTCGAATACCGCGCGGGCCAGCGATGCTGTAGCTGTGGGCCGTCCAGTAGAAGTGCGATGACCAGGGTGGGCCCGACCGCGCGGATGAGTTCGGCCACGGGATCCACGCGCGCCAGGTCCTCACATACGAGGTGGCACAGGGTCACGCCGCGGGCGCCCACGGTGAAGTGCATCTGCCGCGGGGGCACGTCGATGTGCTCCCAGTAGCGCCGGTCATCGCGTGGCAGGCCGAGGCCGTATTGCTCGATCTGGAAGCGATCGATGCACCAGCGGTGGTGCTTGCTCTGCCGGTAGACGAGCCAGCGCCGGGCTTCGCGCCGGTAGATGGCGAGCACGGCCTCGTTGAGATAGGGGCCCCGCAAGCCGGTGAGCAGAAATGGCGGCGACGACCTCTCGGCGAGCACCTCCTGGATGTCCTTCATCTCGTCGAACGTGACCGCGGCCTCGGGCAGCACCACGCCATCGACCGGGCTGCCGCGGCTGTCGACCTCGGCCAGGGCCGCGCGCACCGTGTCGGCCACGCTCGGCAGGCCCTGGGGGGCGAAATCGAAGCCCGAGAAGGGGTGATTGAGCTGGTCCCAGCGCGGCGTGACCTCGTAGAAGTCGTCTTTCTTGATCTCGAAGGGCCAGGGGACGATGAGGAGGTTGAGGCCGCGCGCCCGGTCCGCGCACAGCTCGGCGTTGGCCAGGAACCGGACGTCGACCTCGGAGTGATCGACGGTCAGGTAGTGTGACAGGGCGCGCAGGGTGATGCCCACCTGCGGCGTGCGGAACTTGGGCAGGACGCGCACGATGGAGCCGGACAGGAGGGCGAGCGAGCCGGTGTCCATGAGGAGCTCGTTGGCCTGCATGCGGAGCGGGGTGATGGGCTGCTCGGTGAGGCCAAAGCCGGCGCAGGCGTTGTCCGCCGCGGCATGGAGGAGAAGCAGGAGCTGGCACAAGCTCGCGGACGCGCTGTCCTGGCAGCGGTGGAGCTCTCGCACGAGCCGCGGCGCGGCCTGGGTGAGCTCGTAGCCGAGGACCAGCACCGCCTCGGGCGGCGGGGCGGCGTTGCCGCGGGACGAGTTCTCGAGTCGGGCGCTCCAGTCGTTGGCCAGCTTCTGTACCTCGGCGAGCCAGCCTGGCCGATCGGCGCAGGGGCGCCAGTTGGAGAGGGGCGGGGGCGAGACCACGAGGCGATAGGCGCCGGACTGGCCGAGCAGGATGGAGGTCAGGGCAAAGACGTTGGGCGGCCAGGCGGCGAAGGCCGCCCACCAGTCCGCGAGCGAATGGAACCGATCGAGTCGGTATGCATCCGAGCCGCGCGACAAGACCTCAAGGATGTCCCCGATGGTCTGCACAGGCTCAGGCTATGGCACAGGTAAAAGAGCAGTCAACCCGCGGCCGTGGAGAGAACGGAGCGGAGCGGGAGAAGAAGGACGGGCCCCGAGCCTACGCCCCCGCGTGCAGACGCTCACGGCGCCGCGGCGGGCTCCTCGCGCACACTCTCGACCATGCGCTTGAGATCGACCTGCTGCGCCTGGGACGTCCCGGGTGGCGTCACCAGTTCCAGGGTGACGAGGTGCCGCGAGCGCAGCTGGATCAGCCGGCGATACGCCACGCCGGATTTGAGCGTGAAGCGCAGCTCCAGCGCCGGGAAGCCGCCCACCGTGAGGGCGACCGGCTCGCCGGCGGGGGTGGCGCCCTCCTCGGGACGAAACCGTTTCAGCTCGGCGAGGCTCGCCGCCCACGCCGCCTGGCGCTGCTCGGTCGTCAGCAGCGGCGGGTCGAGCGGCGCGACGATGAGCGACAGCCACTGCCCCGATGCCTCCCCGCCCAGCGACAGCTCCGTCACCCCGTCGGGGCGTGCGGCCGGCTGCGGCGAGCCGAGCACGATCGGCGCCTCGATGGAGAGGCCCGTCTTCTCGATCGGGATCCGCGCCGCCGTCGTGAGATCGCCGAGCGCCCAGGGCTGCCCCCGGACGACCCCGAGCACGGTGCAGCCGACCAGGAGCAGGCCGAGGAGCGCGCCCACGATCGCGAACGCGCGATCGGACCGCGGCGAGCCCTGCGCCGGCGGGAACCCCGGACCGCTCGGGAGCTGCGCGATGCGCACGATGCCGGCGAGGATCAGGAGCCCGCCGATGAGGGCGCCGCCGAGGTGCGCCGCCCAGTCGATGTTCGGCCGCAGCGACACGAACACGTTGAGGATCAGGTTGGTCGTGGCGTTCTTCTTCAGATTCTGCACGAGCAGCTCCGGCATCCCCGCCGGCGGGCGGAACGCCAGCACCGCGCTGGCCCCGAGCAGCCCGAAGAGCGCGCCCGAGGCCCCGACGGACAGCCCGAACTTGAGCACCGGCGCGAGGAAGGTCCCGAACACCGATCCGAGCAGCCCGGCGAGCACGTACAGCGTGAGGAAGCGCCCCCAGCCAAGGAGCCGCTCCATGAACGTCCCGAGGCTCCAGAGCACGAAGCCGTTCATGAGGATGTGGGGCACGCTCGCGTGCAGCACCGTGGCGGAGAGCAGCCGCCACCACTCGCCCTGGCGGATGCGCTCGGGGACCTCGGCCCCGAGCCGCGACAGCACGCCGACCCGTTCGGGCCCACCGAAGGCGTAGGTCAGCGCGAACATCACCGCGTACAGGGCGAGCAGCGCGTAGGTCACGCGGACCGGCCGTGCCTCGAGCGTGCCCAGGAACGACTGCACGTCGCCGATCTGCGCCGCGCTCCTCGCGAGCGCCGCCTGCATCTCGGCCACGAAGTGCGCGCGCGGCTCGTCGGCCGTGAGCCGCGCCGTGGCCTGCGCGCGGAGCGCCGGGCGCAGCTCGGACAGGGGGAGGGGCGTCGGCCCAGACACCCCTCCGTCGAGGGTCACGTGATAGCACGCCAGCCCTCGCGCCGAGCGCTCCTTGAGCCTCCTCAGGGCGGGCTGGGCCCAGGCGCGGTCCGACACCAGCACGAGGTTCAGCCGCTGCTTGGGGTTGCGATCCGCCGCCAGGGGCTCGAGCTGCGCGCTCAGCGCCTCCTCGCTCGCGCTCTCGTCGAACACGACCACGATGATCTGTCCCTGCCTGAGGAGCAGCCGGGCCGCGTCGGGACGGAGCGCCACGAGCAGCGCGCCTTGGGACGGCGCGATGAGGGCCCGCAGCACCGCGCGATACCGCAGCTCGCTCGGCGAGGCCGGGCCTCCATCGGCCATGGTCCGCAGGGCCGAGAGGGCCGCCTCGGGTGGGGGCGTCGTTGGAACGGAAGGGTCCATGTACGGGTCCTCTCTTCAGGCGCAGCCAGCCGCGTCGAACCGTGAGCATAGCCGACGCGAGGGGCCCCGTCGGGCCGCGGTCACAGCGTGCGGCGGCGCGCCTCGAGGGCGCTGCGGGCGCGGGTGTACTCCTCCTCGAGCGCGGCGAAGCGCCCCATGACCTCGTCGGCGTCGCCGCCGGCGACGGCGCGCTCGAGCTCGGCGCAGCGCTCGGACAGGCGCACGCAGCCGAACATGGCCGCGCTCGACTTCAGGCTGTGCGCCGCGCGCTCGAGCGCGGTCGCGTCGTCTTGCGTGAGGGCGGCGCGCATGGTCTCCATCAGGGAGAAGGAGTTGACGAGGTGCTCGTCGATGAGGCGGCCCAGGGTCTCGTCGCCGTCCGCGGCGGCGAGCGAGCGCAGCCGCGCGAAGGTGGTCTCGTCGATGGCGTCGAGGGCCACGATCGGCATGAGGCCGGAGCGGCGCAGGCTGCCGGAGACGCTCAGGCGGGGCCGCGGGCCTCCCGGCGTGGTCCGCACCCGCTCCCCGGCGGCTCGGCGCAGCGCCGCCACCAGCTCGTGGATCTCGATCGGCTTGGTGATGAAGTCGTTCATGCCCGCCGCGAGGCAGGCCTCGCGATCGCCCTGCATGGCGTTGGCGGTCATGGCCACGATCCGCGGTCCGCCGCCGCCCATCAGCGCCCGGATGCGCCGCGTGGCCTCGAGGCCGTCGATCTCCGGCATCTGGACGTCCATGAGCACGACGTCATACGAGCGTCGCGCCACCGCCTCGAGCACCTCCTGGCCGTCGGCGGCCACGTCTGCGCGGTAGCCGAGACGCGCGAGGAGCAGGAGCGCCACGCGCTGGTTGATGACGTTGTCCTCGGCGAGGAGGATGCGCAGCGGCAGGCGCGCGCCCAGGGTGGGATCGATCTGCGATTCGCTCGCGGTCCGCGCCGGCAATGCGCCGGTGCCGGCCAGCACGC
The DNA here is from genome assembly GCA_036263495.1 of Polyangia bacterium. GTDB lineage: Bacteria > Myxococcota_A > Polyangia > Palsa-1104 > SHYY01 > DATAGU01. Next base: position 9,828 of record DATAGU010000044.1, read on the forward strand.
GCACGATGGCGTCGTGGAGGTGGGAGGGCTTGAGCGGTTTGTAGGTGCAGCCGGCCGCGCCGAGCCGCTCGGCCTCCTGCTTCATCCCGCGGTCGTTGATGGAGGCTAGGATGATGAAGGGCAGCCGGCCGAGCACCGGGTCGGCGCGCAGGACCGCGGCGAGCTGCAAGCCGTCCATCCCGGGCATGACCCCGTCGATGAGGGCGAGGGCAAAGGGCGGCTCGCGGCGCAGGACCGCGAGCGCCTCGGCGCCCGAGGCGGCGGTGACAGGCTCCAGGCCCCAGCTCTTCGCCTGCAGCTCGAGGATGCGGCGGCTCGTGGCGTTGTCGTCGACCACCAGGATGCGCAGGCCGCGCAGGTTGACGTTCGAGCCCGTGGTCGGCGGCTTGGAGCGTCGCGGCGGCGGGGCAGGGGCCGCGTGGATGATGAAGTGGAAGGTCGAGCCCGCGCCGGGCGTGCTCTCGACCCACATCCGCCCGCCCATGAGCTCGGAGAGCCGCTTGCTGATGGCCAGGCCGAGCCCGGTGCCGCCGTACTTGCGGGTGATGGAGGCGTCGACCTGGCTGAAGGACTTGAAGAGGCGGCCCTGGCGGTCGGCGGGGATGCCGATGCCGGTGTCGCGCACCTTGAAGTGGAGCGCGATGGGCGGATCCATGCCGGCCGCCCGGGCCGCGCTCGCGGCCGGCTGCTCGGCGGCGCGCGCTACCTCCACCACCACCTCGCCCTGGCTGGTGAACTTGACCGCGTTGCTGAGCAGGTTGACCAGGATCTGGCGCAGCCGGGTCACGTCCCCGTAGAGCGTGTCGGGCGTGTCGGGGGCGATGAGGGCGCACAGCTCGAGCCCCTTCTCGGCGGCGGCCGGGGCGAGGAGATCCACGGAGTCCTCGACCGCGCCGCGCAGGACGAAGGGCTGGCGCTCGAGCTCGAAGAGGCCGGACTCGATCTTGGAGAAGTCGAGGATGTCGTTGATGAGGGTGAGGAGGGCGTCGCCGCTCTGGCGGATGACCTCGACGAAGTCGCGCTGCTCGGGGGTGAGCGGGGTGTCGAGGAGGAGGCCGGTCATGCCGAGCACGCCGTTCATGGGCGTGCGGATCTCGTGGCTCATGTTGGCCAGGAACTGGCTCTTGGCGCCGTTGGCCAGCTCGGCCGCCTCCTTGGCCTCCTGGAGCTCCTTGGTGCGGCGCGCCACCTCGCTCTCGAGCGAGTCGAGCACCTCCTTGAGCTTGCGGTTGCTCTCCACGAGCTCGGCACGGTGGCGCTGCCCCTGGGCGAGGATCTCGAACAGCCGCCGCGTGGCGACGACGAGCGCGATGTAGATCCAGAGGTCGGTCATGATGCGCGCCAGCCAGGCGTTGAACTCGGAGAGGAGCTCGGGCGGGGGCGGCAGGAGGTGGCGCTGCGAGGCGAGGAAGATGAGGCTGCCAAAGACGATCGAGGCCACGGCGAAGCCGATGGCCGGCCAGACGCCGAGGAGCAGGCCGGCGAGGAGGACGGCCAGGATCTGCCCGTTCGCATAGTGGTTGCTGAAGCCCTCGCCGAACAGGTAGCTGATCGTGGCGAAGACGATCCAGACGAGCAGGGCGAGGAGCCAGCTGACCAGGCGCGTGTGGCCCCGGCGGTTGAGGTGGATCAGCCCGAGGTAGACGATCGGCAGCGAGAACGTGGCGGCGATGGCGCGTAAGGACTGGTGCTCGACGAGCATGGCCACGCCGCCGAGCAGGGACAGGACGAAGCCGACGAGGAGGATGACGGGCAGGGGGACGACCGCGAGGGGCGCGTTCTCGTTTCGGGCAAGGAGGCTGGCGAAGAGGCGCTTGAGGGCGGACATGATCATCTAGCGCTTGGGGCGAAGAAAAGGGGCCCGGAGAGCGGCGTAGCGACCCGGGCGGCGGGGAACATAAGACATGTACGATAGGCGTTGTACTATGCCGCCTGCATGGAGGTCATCAAAACTACAGCCAAGCGGGTTTCGGCGGGCTGCGCCGTCCTGTGCGTGCTGCCGCTCCTGGCCGTAGCGTGCCGTCGGCCCGCCGCGGCCGGACCAGGAGTTCGTGCCGAGGGACAGGGCGTGGTGGCGCATCCCGGGGCGGCCCAGGCGGCCTGTGGTACGGCCAGGGAGGCACCGCCGCCCGGGGAGGAGCGCCGTGTGACGCCGGGGCCGGGGCAGGAATCGGTCTGGGATTACCCCGCGTCGCCGCGCATCGAACCCTCGGGCCGGCATGTCCAGGTGACGCTGGGCGGGGTCGTCATCGCCGACAGCCGCCGGCCCTTGCGCATGCTCGAGCGCGGCCATCCGCCGGTGTTCTACATCCCGCCGGAGGACGTGCAGTGGCCCTATGTCGTGGCCACGCCCCGCCGGACGACCTGCGAGTACAAGGGCGAGGCGCGCTACTTCCACATTCGCGCCGGCGGGCGCACGGCCGAAGAAGCCGCCTGGAGCTATCCCGAACCCTTGCACGGGTACGAGGCGATTCGCAACCATCTCGCCATCTATCCCGGGCGCGTGGCCGAGGCAGGGGGGTTGGCGACGCTCGATGGCGAGCCTGTCCGGCCCGAACGCGAGGCGTACTTCGGCGGCTGGGTGACGCACGACATCGCGGAGGGCCGTCCCTGAACCATGCGCTCTATCAACTCACGAGGCGATTCACGAGGCGAGTCACCGCGAGTCACGAGGAGGACGATGAAACGAATCTGGCTTTGGGCACTGGCATTCTGGGCTTTCACCGCAGCCGGAGAGGCGCCCGCAGGGGCGACCGAGGAGATGATCACGTTCCCGAGCGGCAAGGAGCCGGGGTCGGCCTTCCTGGTCACGCCCGAGGGCTCCGGGCCCTTCTCGGCGGTCATCGTGATCCAGGAGTGGTGGGGCGTGAACGACTGGATCAAGGATCAGGCGCGCGCCCTGGCCCGCGAGGGCTACATGGCGATGGCCGTCGACCTCTATCACGGCAAGGTGGCCAAGCGGCAGGAGGAGGCACACCAGTACATGATGGGCATGTCGCGCGACCAGGCGATCCGCGAATTGCGGACCGCGGTCGTGTACCTCAAGCGGCGCCCCGACGTGAAGCCCCACAAGATCGGCGTCATCGGCTGGTGCATGGGGGGCATGTACGCGCTCACGCTGGCCACCTACGATCCGACGCTGGCCGCGGTGGTAGCCTACTACGGCGCACCGCCCACCGAGGCCGCCGACATCGAGCGCATCCAGGCGCCGGTCCTCGGCAACTACGGCGGCAAGGACGAGGGGCCGACCCCGGCGCAAGTGCGGCAGTTCGAGGCGGCGATGAAGAAGGCCAAGAAATCGATCGACGTGAAGATCTACCCCGGCGCCGGGCACGCCTTCGCCAACCCCAACAATCCCTGGAAGGGCTATCGCGAGGCCGCGGCCAAGGACGCGTGGAAGCGTACGCTCGCGTTCTTCGAAAAGAACGTCAAGTACTGACCGGTCTCGAGGGGAGGGAAGGGACGGTGGCCACCGGCGAGGGGCTGGCCGACGCCGGTGGGCCCGCGTTCAGACGGAAGCGGCGGTCTGGAGAGCGCCGCTTCCCGCCTGGCGGGCGGCGTCGATCTGCAACGCGATCTGCTCGTCGGCCACGCTCTGGGTCTCGGGATCGAGGTGCTCGAACATGAGCACGCCCATGTCCTCGTACGCCTTGCGCACGCGGCCGCCCCACAGACCGATGTCCTTGATGAGCGGGACGATGCGGCTGAAGAGCATGCGCCGGTACTCGCGCATCATCAGCGACTCGAAGACGTAGCGCTTGCAGTCCTCGTTGCCAAAGCCGAGGTGCTGCCAGACCTCCTCGCCGAGGAAGCGCTCGCGCATGAGGTAGCTCGACTCGACCACGAACTCCTCACGCTCTTCGCGCTCGCGTTCGCTCAGCTGGGGATAGTACGCGCGCAGGGCCATGCGGCCGAAGGCCACGTGGCGCGCCTCGTCCTGCATGACGTAGGCGTTGAGGGCGCGCACGAGGGGGTTCTGGGCGAGATCGCGCGTGATGTTGAAGGCGGCCAGCGCCAGCCCCTCGATGAGGATCTGCATGCCGAGGTAGATCATGTCCCAGCGCCCATCGCTGAGGACCTGATTGAGCAGGGTCTTGAGGTGGGGGTTGATGGGGTAGGCGAAGCCGATCTTCTCGCGCAGGAAGCGCGAGTAGGTCTCGACGTGGCGCGCCTCGTCCATCACCTGCGTGGCGGCGTAGAACTTGGCGTCGAGGAGCGGCACGCATTCGACGATGCGCGCCGTGCACACGAGGGCCCCCTGCTCGCCATGCAGGAACTGGGAGAACTGCCAGGCGGCCAGGTGTCGCTTGATCTCGGCGTGCCCCTTGTCGTCCATCTGCGCCCACACGGGCGTGCCGTAGAACGGGGTGACCTCGTCGGCGAGGCTCAGCGGGTTCTGCGGGTCCACGTCCTGGGCCCAGTCCAGCCGCTGACTTGTGTTCCATTGCAGATCCTTGCCCTTCTCGTAGAGCCGCAAGAGATCGGAACGTTGGGGGTCGTAATCCCAGTTGAACACGACGGTCGACCCGGTGGTGAGCTCCCACTGGGTCTGGTCTACGGGCAGCACGTACTGGCGTGTGGTCATGAAGGCTCCTCTGTGGGATTCATCAAAGCATATAGTGATTCCGAGGGGTGACTAGGACCCGCCTCTGCAGAGCCCTGGCGGGCAGCGGGTTTGCGGCGAGGCCCTGGGAGAGGGAGGGACTGGGGAATAGAAGAAAGAAGCGGACTGGCGTTTATGCGCAGCGGCGGGCGGCTTCGAGCGCGGCGGCATAATCCGGCTCGCTGCCCACGCTCGGCACGTACTGGGCGAACTGCACGACGTCGTTCTTGTCGACCACGAACACCGCCCGCGCGAGGAGGCAGCGGTTCGGCTCGAAGACGCCCCAGTTCTTGCCGAAGGTGCGCTCCTTGTAGTCCGACACGGTCTTGACCTTGTCGATGCCCGCCGCGCCGCACCAGCGTTTCTGGGCGAACGGCAGGTCCATGCTCACGGTCCAGATCTCGACGCCCGGGATCTGGGCGGCCTCGGCGTTGAAGCGGCGCGTCTCGGTGTCGCACACCGGCGTGTCGAGCGAGGGGATGGAGGCGAAGATGCGGACCTTGCCGCTCGTGTCCTTGAGCGTCACCGGCTTCATGTCCAGGCCGGTGAGGGTGAAGTCCGGGGCCTTGTCGCCCTGCTTGAGCTCCGGCCCTTCGAGATCGACGGGGTTGCCCCCCCACTGCACAGCTCCCTTGCGAATCGACATGGATGTCCTCCTTGGATCAGGCTCTTCGGGTGGTCTTCAACCTATGACTCGTCGAACTTGCTACTCCGGGGGCAGGATGAGGCCCCCGGGCCGCTCGGTCTCCGGCGCGGGCGCGGCGCTCTCGCCGGCCGGGATGCGCGCGACGAAGCGCTCGTAGAGGTGGCGGAGCACGACATCGTCCTCGGCGGTGGCGGCCGGATCGGCGAGCCGGCGCGAGGCCGCCAGGATGAGCGCCGCGTCGCCGAGGTAGTCGCGACCGCGCGGGCCCACCGGGGCGCGCCGGGCCACGAGGTAAGCGCTCTCCCGCAGCCGCTCGGCGAGCCGCGCCCGCAGCGGGGTCTCCCAGGCCTCGCGGGCGGCCCGCGACGCCACCTCGCGCTGTTGATCGGCGCGCTGCTGCGCATCGATGATGAGGCGGCTGGTGGCGATCTCGTTCACCCGCAGCCACAGCCGCTGCAGCTCCTCATCGGGCGGGGTCCAGGTGCGCAGCTCCGGCAGATCCAGCGCCGTGGCCAGAAGGTGCGGCTGGGCCGCCGCCTCGGCCACGGCGCTCGCGGGCACGAGCTCCTCGACCGGGTGGGGGGAGGGCACCTCGACCGGCCCCATGGCGCGGCGAAACTCGGCATATTCGCGCGGCGGCGTGCGCCCGAGCGCCACGGTGCGCGCCACCGCCTCTTCGAGGCGCCAGCGCGCGTAGGACGCGGGGACGGGGGCGATGATCGTCGTGTTGAGCGCGAGGAACCCCTGCGCCGTGTTGCGCCAGTGCTTGCGGGCGGTGTGCATGGCCTCGAAGCGATAGAGCCCCCGGTCGTCTTGCACCATGCCCTGGAAGATGTCGACCCCGTCCGCGCTTGCCAGCGCGAGCCAGATGAGCTGCTCCCCATCGCTGACCGGGACCGACGCCAGCGAGAGCGGGCCCTCCTCGGCGGTGGCGACCGGGGCCACCCGGGGCGTGGCCGCGGGGCGCGGCACCTCGACGCTCCGCCCCCGCGAGCGCAGGAGGTGCAGGCCGCGGCGCGCCCGCTTGGCCATGGCCTTGTCCTTGCCCCCGGCGAGCGCGGTCAGCTTGGCCACGTCCTCGCGCCGGACCAGGGCCGTGATGAGCGCCTCCGCCACCTCTTCGGGCAGCGCCCCCAGCGTCTCGGTCTCACCATAAAAGTAGGCACGCGCCTGGCTCACCGACTCCGGCTCGCCGGGCGTGGCAGGGATCTCGAGATCGATCATGAAGGTAGCCTCAACGGAGCCAGGGCGTTCATGGGGCGCTGAATCTAAAGCCCCTCCCATCGGTCGTCAACCAGGCCTTGCCGGCCAGGCGGCCGCCGATCGGGATCGCCCGGCGCACCCCGGCCTCACGCCCGCGCCGCAGCCCGCGGTGAGCGAAGGCCGGAAGGCCTGAGCGGATCAGGGCGTGGGAACGGCGTATAAAATGAGCGCGATGCAGAAGCTCCGGGTGATGACCTACAACGTGCGCTATTTCAGTCACGCGACCCGCGGCTTGGCCAGCACCGGGCGGACCATGGACGCCATCGCCCTGGCCATCGCAAGGCTCGATCCCTTGCCCGACATCGTGTGCCTCCAGGAGCTCGAGACCGCCTCGGTGCGCGCCAACCTGGCGCACCCACGGGGGGCCCCGGAGGACACCCAGCTGTCCCGCCTGATGCTCCACCTCCACACCGCCCTGTCGCGGGTGGGCAAGGCCGATAGCTACGCCGGCTATTACTTCCCGGCCCACACCTACCGCCTCACGCGGCGGCGCAACATCTACACCACGGGCCTGGCCGTCCTGGCGCATCACGACTTTCACGTCGACTACCACAACGCCGGCAGACCGGCCGACATCACATATCGGCGCCTGCAGGCCGTGGCCGATCTCAAACAGACCCGCATCAGCGCCCACGTGCGGTTCCTCCACAAGAGCGGCCAGACGATCGACATCTTCAACACTCACCTGTCCCTGCCCGCCTTCTGGGCGCGGGAGTTCTGGGCCGGCTCCGAGCGCATGGGCTATGGCCGGAACCAGCTCGCAGAGGGACGAAAGCTCGCCGACTTCATCGACCGGGAGCGGCAGAGCGATCGGTACATCGTGGTGGGGGACTTCAACGCGCTCCCCGGCTCGCCGCTGCACCGCTACCTCACCGAGGAGCGCGGCCTGCGCGACGCCTTCCACCTCGTGTCGGGCGGCAACTTCGCGGAGCTGCGCAAGTGGCCCACGGCCGGTTTTCTGCACCTGCGCATGCACCTCGATCACGTGTTCACCGGCCCCGGCATCGAGTGGATCGACTTCGAAGGCAGCGAGCCCTACGGCAGCCGCTCGTCGCCGTTTTATGGCCTGAGCGATCACGTGCCGCTCATCGCCCGCTGTCGCATCCCGGACGGCGAGGCCAAGGCGGCTGAAACACGCCCGGAAGCTCCCCGCGGGAACGGGGGGCCGTAGATCTACGCGCGGGAGGGCGCGGTCAGGCCGAGGGCCACGCGGCGCTCGTCCACCCAGCGCCAGAGGAGGGGGAAGGTCGCGGCGGCCGAGGGCTCGGCCCGCTCGAGCGCCTGCTCGAGGAGGTGCTGCGCCATGTCCTCGTCCCCGCGCAGGCTGTAGCCCCAGGCGCACAGCGCCAGGAGCTGGCCCGCGCCGGTGATGCGCAGCGCCGCCTGGCTGCGCTCCCAGAGCGCGTCCTCTTCGAGCAAAAGGTGGCGTTCGGCGAACTGCACGTACAGCTCCGCGGTCCAGTGCTGCACGCGCAGAAAATCGCCGCTCGGCACCTCGCCGCGCGCCTCCATCCGGGCCCGTGCCTCGCCCACCCGTCCGAGGTTCACGAGCAGCGTCACCTCGGTGTAGGCGAGGATATCGACCACCACGTTGCGCAGGCGAAAGGCCGAGTGACGCAGCTGGATGGCCCGCCGCACGTGCTCGAGCGCCACGTCGAACTGGCCGCGCCGCGTCGCGATCGCCGCCAGGTTCTGGTAGGCCGAGGCGCGCAGCTGCTTGGGGACGAAGCGCCCGGCCAGGAGCTCACGGCACAGGAGCTCGGCCTCCTCGAGGCGCTCCGCCTGGATCAGGGCCGCCGCCCGGATCATGCGCCGGCCGCGCCGCACGCCCACGGCGAGGGCCGTGCTCAGCACCACGCCCACCGAGCTGCCGAGCGGCCCGAACATGTCCATGTAGAGGACCGTCGAGGCCAGGATGGCGCCGGCCGACAGGCTGTAGGCGAGCGCCGTCAGCGCGTGGTAGCGCGCCGGCGAGCGGACCTGGCCCTTGCCATCGATGTGGACGAACATGCCATGCTCGGCGCTCTCGAGGGATTCGGCGAGCTTGAGCTCGACGGGCGCGCCCGGCGTGGGCTGCGGCACGAGCGCGTCCGTCTCTTCGGCGGGCTTGGGAGCGGGCGGGCGGTCGTCGTCGGGCATCGAGTAGAGGGGGGGCCGGCGGGCGTGGAGTTAGACCGTCCCCTGCTTGGCGTCGAGGGTGATGGTCTCAGTGTAGCACTCCACCTTGACGAAGCGTACGCCGTCGTTGCCGGCCTCGTGCTTGTCGAAGGTCACCCCGGTGAGGCCCATGCCCTGGAAGTTGATGCCCATGAGGACGGTCCTCAGATCCGAGGACAGGTACTCGATGCCGCCGGTGTGTTCGCTCCCCTGGCGGTTGCCGTTGCCGACGACCTCCTTCCAGTGATCGAGCCAGGGCTTGGCGTAGGGCTCGGCCAGGTAGAACGTGATGTTGGGATATTCGATGCGCCCCACCTCCTTGCGGACGTAGAGCTCCTTGCCGATCGGATTGTTGATGATGTTCTGCTTGATGGAGAACTGGTCCACCTTCTGGACCCACCGCATGTTCTCCTTCGGGAAGCCGTCCATGCGGAAGTTGAAGTTGGCGGGGATCCAGAGCTTCTGCTTGACCGACGGCCCCGCTGTCGGGGCATCCGGGGGGTTGCGCTTCTTGTTCCCGGGCAGCTCCGACCACTCCATCGTCTCGGGCGAGATCTTGACGGTGATGAAGGCGGGGTTCTTGGCCTTGGCGTCGAGCGCGGGGAACTGGATCTCGGAGATGAGCGCGTCCTTGAACTCGCGGCGGACCCGCTCGTTGCCGTCGAAGTCGCAGGTGATGATGGCCCCCGAGCGGCGCTCGGGCTTGTTCTGGATGCTCTTCTCGATCCAGCTCCAGAAGCGCGGCGACATCGAGGTGCCGATGGTGAGGGTGATGTCGTCCCACTTCGCCCGGCCCGGGTAGCGGGTCTCGACGTGGTCGGCGCCCACCTTCTCGCCCACGGCCTCGGACTTGAAGTTGCCGCCGTCCACCGAGATGACCATGTCCTGGTCGGAGTTCTCGAGCTCCAGGACGAAACGGCCAGTGTAGAAGGCGCGCTGCAGTTTTTCCCGTTTGGCGAGATCGGGCATGGATGGTCCTCCCAGACTGGCGTTTGTTGTTCAGGGTAGCCTGGCGCAATTGTTATCGGCAACTCCCATGTGGGAGTTGTGTGCCGGGGGCCCTGGAGGCATCCTGGTCCGCTGTCTCCCCCATCGCCCTGTGACACGATGATTCAGCGGTCCCTCTCGGAGGTACACCCCATGAAAGCCGAAAATCCCCTGCTCTCGCCCGTGAAGCTCGGCCCCTACGAGCTTCCGAACCGCCTGGTCATGGCGCCGATGACCCGCCTGCGGGCGGTCGGCGGGACGCCCACGCCCCTCATGGCGACCTACTATTCCCAGCGGGCGAGCGCGGGCCTGATCGTGACCGAGTGCACCATGGTCTCGCCCATGAGCCTGGGCTACATCAACTGCCCGGGGATCTACTCTCCCGAGCAGCTGGCCGGCTGGCGCGAGGTCACCCAGGCGGTCCACGCCCAGGGCGGACGCATCTTCCTCCAGCTCTGGCACTGCGGCCGCGTCTCCCACACCGCGTTGCTCGGCGGCAAGGCCCCGGTGGCGCCGAGCGCCATCGCGGGGGAGGGGCTCCTCCATACCCCCGAGGGCAAGGCGCCCATGTCCGTGCCGCGCGCCCTCGAGACCGAAGAGATCCCCGGGATCGTCGCCGAGTTCAGTCAGGGCGCCGAGCAGGCCCGGGCCGCCGGCTTCGATGGCGTCGAGCTGCACGGCGCGTATGGCTACCTCATCGAGCAGTTCCTCTGGGACGGCTCGAACCAGCGCACCGATCGGTACGGCGGCTCGGTCGAGAACCGGGCCCGCTTCGTGCTCGAGGTGGTGAAGGCCGTGGTCGACGTGTGGGGCGGCCCGCGCGTGGGCATCAAGCTCTCGCCGAGCAACACCTCCTACGGCATGCGCGATTCGAACCCGCGCGCCACCTACGGCTACCTCCTGCCGCAGCTCAGCCGCTTCGGGCTCGCCTACGTGCACGCCATGGAGCCGCTCGAGCCGGGGGGCTTCGGGATCATCAACCCGGTCGCGCCCTGGGTCCGCCCGCTCTACCAGGGCACCCTCATCACCAACGGCGCCTATGACCCGGCCAAGGCGCAGTCCGTGCTGCGCGAGGGCCAGGCGGATCTCGTGTCCTTCGGCCGGCTGTTTTTGGCCAACCCCGACCTGCCGCGGCGCATCGCCGTCAACGCGGCCATGAATCCGCCCGATTTCGCCACCCTGTACGGCCACGGCGCCGCGGGCCTCGAGAAGGGCTACACGGACTATCCCGCCCTGGCGTAGGCGCCTGGCACTCTTCGTGGGGAAATTGGGGCTCGCCCAAACGATGCCGTTCTGCGTGAGCATACGTTGATGCCTTCGTTCTCCCACGAGTTCCTCATCGCCTCCTCGCTCCCCGAGGTGTTCGAGGCCCCATAAGCCGCGCGGCCAAGGCGCGTGCAGGCAGGTCATCTCAAAGGCTCATACCTGCTTTTCCTCCGAGGAGGAAAAAGTGCCTACGGGTCTCTTGGAGACCCCATCGGGCTGCTCTTTGAGCTTGCCGACGAAGACACGAACTCCGTAGACGGGCCTCCGGACCCTGTGGGCACGCTCTCGAGCTCGTTCACGAACTCCAGGAGCCCGTGAACGGGATCTCAGACCTCGTGCATGCGCTCGCGAGCCCGTGGGCGGACTCTGCGATCCCGTGGAGAGGATCTCAGATCTCATGGACGGGCTTCAGGGCCCCGTGGACGTGATCCCGAACACCGCCCACGCGCTTCCGAGCCCGTTCACGAGGGCTCGGACCCCGTTCACGTGAGCTTCGGCAGGGTCCACAAGATCGCTAAGCCCATGAATTAGGCGTCCCAGCGCGTGGGGGCGGTCTTGGGTCGTCTTCACGAGACGGATCCATCCGTTCACGAGATGGATCCATCCCGTGGACGAGGATTCGACCCTGTCCGCAATCTCTCCTGCCGTGC
>DATAGU010000045.1:0-13235 GCA_036263495.1 Polyangia bacterium
GCCGTCCGAGCCGACCTACGTCCGCCGGCGCAGCAGCACTGGCCCTACGGCGCCGCGCCGTCCGAGCCGACCTACGCCTGCCGGCGCAGCAGCACCGCGCCCTACGGCGCCGCGCCGTCCGAGCCGACCTACGCCTGCCGGCGCAGCAGCACCGCGCCCTACGGCGCCGCGCCGTCCGAGCCGACCTACGTCTGCCGGCGCAGCAGCACCGCGCCATACGGCGCCCAGCCGAGCGGCACGCCGCGCGGCAGCGTGGCCCGCTTCTCCGCCACGAAGTAGGGCCGCGCCGCGGCGAGCACGTCGTCGATGCTCGAGAAGTGGTGCTGCTCGATGCCGTGGAAGCCGATGGCCGAGAAGGCCAGGTTCATCCCCTTGTGCACCGCCGGACACCCGACCAGGAACCGCCCGCCCGGCGTGAGCACCCGCGCCACCTCGGCGAGCGCGCGGCCAAGCTCGGGCGCGCGCAGGTGCTCGAGGATCGAGAACGCCACCACCCCGTCGAAGCGCGCGTCTTCGAAGGGCAGCGCGCACACGTCGCCCTGGCGCAGCTCGTCCACCTGGACCCCCAGCCGCGCGAGCGCCGGCCGCACCACCTCCGGGTCGGAGCTGAGGTCCACGCCATCGAGCCGATCGCACAGCGCGCGGAGCGTCGGCAGGAGCAGACCGCTCCCGTAGCCCACCTCGAGCAGCCGGGAGAAGCGTCCTTCGAGGAGCTTCAGGCCGAGCTCGATGCGGGCGCGGAACACCCGCCCGACCAGCGGCACGTAGTAGTACTTGAGGGGGTCGACGTCGTTGTTCGGTGGGAGCGCACCGCGCGGGGGGAGCTGAAAACGTTGCACGCCGCGACACTATCACGCCGTTGGCGGAGGGATCCGCTCAGGGCGGCCGGAAGAGCGCAGGAGACCGAGAGCGAGACGCATGGGCTCGCCGGGGCGCGTGGTATAGTCCGCGCCGTGGATCTTCTGCATACCGCCCTGGTCGAAGGGCTCCGCGTTCACCCTCGCATCGCTCAGCAGAACCTGCTCATCGATGCCGCGGTGCGCGAGCGGCTAGCGGCAGAGTTACCTTCCATCGTCCCTTTCGGCGGACAGAAACCGCATCAGATCGTCGCCCTGCTCGACTGGGATCACCGGCTGCCCTCGCGCCGCTTCGTCTTGCGCGTGCACGTCTACTACTCGGCCGCGTCCCTGATCCGGTTCGAGGCCGCGCTCGCCATGCGCATGACCGAGCTGCGGCGGCGCGATCTCTACCCCGAGTTCGACGTCCCGGACTTCAGCGAGCTCCCCGGGGACGAGAGCTACGACGTCGAGCTGGCCGAGGATCTGGCGGTGGAAGGGATGAAGCTCGTCTCGGCCTGGCGGCGTGATCTCTCGCCCGAGCTCGGCACCACGGCGGTGTCGATCGTGCGCGCGTCGCAGGAGTTCCGCGAGGCGCTGGCCAGCGTCCCCGGGCGGCCGCAGCACCTCGGCGACCTCGAGGCCGTGAGCTGGACGCCGCCGTGCGAGAGCGGCCACGACGCCTGGACCGTCGACGTCTGGTGGCTGACGGCGTTCGACGGGCGTCTCGGCCGCGGCTGGTCGTTCCTCGTGGACCCCGACGCCTCGCCCGGCCGCGTGGTGGTCTCCCGCGAGTTCACCGTGCGCGCCGGCTAGCCTCGTCCGGCCGCGCGGTGGTCTCCCGCGAGTTCACCGTGCGCGCTGGCTAGCCTCGCCCGGCCGCGTGGTGGTCTCCCGCGAGTTCACCGTGCGCGCTGGCTAGCCTCGTCCCCCCCGCGTCCGCCGCGCCGACCCCCGACCCCCCCTGAAGCAGCCTCGGCGCGCTCAGCCCGAAGACCACAGTTGCCTGCCTGCTGCGGAGCCGCCAGCGACGGCGATGCTGCGTCAGTCGGTCGGTCGCGTACTTCCAGTACGCTTCCTCCCTCCTTCCTTGCCTCGCCGCCGCTGGCGGCTCCTCGCGACGGCATCCAACTGTGGTCTTCGGGCTCAGGTGAGGAGCGCCGCCAGCGCCGCCTCCACGTCGCGCACACCGATCGCCTCGATCCCGGGCACCTCCTCGATCCGGGTGCGGTTCAAGGTGGGCAGCACGCCCCGGCGGAAGCCCAGCTTGGCGGCCTCGCGGAGCCGCAGCTCGGGCTGCGTCACGGCGCGCACCTCGCCGGCCAGGCCCACCTCACCGAAGCACAGCACCTCGGCCGCCACCGCACGCCGCGTGGCGCTCGAGGCCACCGCCGCGATCACCGCCAGATCGGCCGCCGGCTCCCCGAGCCGCACGCCGCCCGCCACGTTGACGAACACGTCCTGCCCGAGGACGTCGATCCCCGCGCGCCGCTCGAGCACGGCGAGGAGCATGGAGACGCGGTGCGGATCCACCCCGAGCGCCGTGCGGCGCGGCATGCCGGCGGCGCTCGCCACCAGCGCCTGCACCTCGACCAGGAGCGGGCGCGACCCTTCGAGCGCCGCCACCACCACCGACCCGGGCAGCCCGGTCGGGCGCTCCGCCAGGAACAAGGCCGAGGGGTTGGGCACCTCGCGGAGCCCATCCTCGTGCATCTCGAACACACCCATCTCGTTCGTGGAGCCGAAGCGGTTCTTGGTGGCGCGCAGCACGCGGAAGGGGTGGCCGCGCTCCCCCTCGAACAGGACCACGGCGTCGACCACGTGCTCGAGGGTCTTGGGACCGGCGAGCGCCCCGTCCTTGGTCACGTGCCCCACCAGCACCGTCGCGATCTGGCGCTCCTTGGCAAAGGCGAGGAGCCGGCCCGCCGCCTCGCGCACCTGCGACACGCTCCCGGGCACCGAATCGAGGCCCGCCACCTGCACGGTCTGGATCGAATCGACCGCCAGCACCACCGGCGCCATCCGCGCCGCGACCTCGAGGATGCGCTCGAGGCGTGTCTCCGCGAGCACCAGGAGCGAGGGGGCCTGCGCGCCCAGGCGCGCCGCGCGCAGCGCCGTCTGCTGCACCGACTCTTCGCCGGAGACGTAGAGCACCGCCTGCCCGGCCTGCTCCCGGGCCGGTGGCGGCGTGGCCCCCCGGCCTCCCCGCGCACCGGCCTCGTCGATGCTCCGAGCCGCGGCCGCGGTCCCACCGGGCAGGCCCGCGCGTGCGGCGGCGATCTGCCCGAGCGTCTGCAGGAGCAGCGTCGATTTGCCGATGCCGGGATCACCGCCGAGCAGGATCAGGGCCCCGGGCACGAGCCCACCGCCGAGCACCCGGTCGAGCTCTCCGAGGCCGGTCTCGATGCGGACCGCCGCCTCGGGCGGCACGAGATACAGCGGCACCGGCTCGCCGGCCCCGGTGGCCGCTTCGGACGCGGCCCTGCGCTCGACCAGCTCCTCGACCAGCGTGTTCCAGCCGCCGCACTCCGGGCAACGTCCGAGCCAGCGGGGCGCCGCATAGCCGCAGCTCTGACAGAGGTACTGAGATCGCGTCTTGGCCATCGCGTTCGATCATCGGCCGGACGCGCCGTTTGTTGCTACCGCGAACGTCATCTCAGTCGGAACACCACCAGTTGGATGGACGCCGTCACGAGGCGCAGCCAGCGGCGGCGAGGCAAGGACGAAACTCCGCTCGGATCGCGCAGCCGTCACGGCGGCTCCGCCGGAGGCACCGACGGAGCCGGGGAGTCTGGAGAGGAGGTTCGAGGGAGACGGGTGAGGAGAGGGTAGAGAACGGAGGGGGACTAGGCTTGCGTCGAGGTCCCGGCCTGCGAGCGCGGCGGCTGCGGCTCCGGCAGGACGCCTTGCTCCGTGTCCTCCTTGAAGCGCCGCTTGGCGACCATCTCGAAGGAGGCCTTGAGATCCGGCAGGTTCTTGGTGAGGAGGCCGAACTCGCGCTTGGGCAGGCTGAGCACGTCCAGCGCCTTGACGCAGCGGACCGTCGCCGAACGCTTGGTCTGGTTGAGCAGCGCCATCTCGCCGAAGTACTCGCCCGACTGGAGCCGCGCCAGGGTGACCTCTTTGCCATCGCGCATCCCGAGGACTTCGGCTTCGCCGGCCAGGATGATGTAGATGCGGTCGCCCACGTCATCCTGGTGGAACACCTCCTGCCCCGGCTCGAAGTGCTCCTGCGCGATGCCGGCCGCAGAACCCATCTTGAGCTGCACCAGGTCGGGCGGCAGCAGCGTATCGAGGAACCAGGACGAGGCCACCTTGATCCGGCGGCTCCAGTTCGGCAGCTTCATGAGGTAGATGCCGCGCCACAGGATCCAGGCGATGACGCCCGAGATCTTGATGCCCAGGATCTCGGCCACCGCCGACTGGTGTCCGAGGGCGCCGAGCATGCCCAGGGCCTTGAACTTGAAGATCTGCTTCTCGCCGCCACGGAGGCTGGCCACGATGTTGTGGGCCAGCGTCTTGCCCTGACGGATGGAGAACTGCGCCGTGGGCGGGCAGAAGCCACCCTCGGCCGCCGGCACCTGGGAGCAGTCGCCGAGCGCCCACAGGTTGGTCGCGCCCTTGACCTGCAGCGAACCGTCGGCCTCGATCTTGCCCTTGTTCTTGGGCACGCCGACCGCCGCGCCCTTGTTGGTGTCGCCGAGCGCATCGATGAGCGGGTGGGGAGAGCTCGGGATGGTCGAGATCAGGGTCCGCGTCGGGATGACCTCGCCGCCCTTCAGGATGGCCGCCTCGCTGGTGGCCGCGTCGAGGCGCGTCTTGAGCTTGATCTCGACGCCACGGTTGGCGAGGAGCTTCTGCGCGAACAGACCCAGGCTCTCGTGGACCTCGGGCAGGATGCGCTCGCCGCCCTGGAGGAGCACCACGCGGATCTCGTTCGGATCGATGCCCTGGTAGTTCTTGGACACCTCGCGCACGAAGTCGTTCAGCTCGGCCACCACCTCGACGCCCGAGAAGCCGCCGCCGGCCACCACGAAGGTGAGCAGCTGCTTGCGCAGGGTCGGGTTGTTGCGCTCGATCGACGCCTCCTCGAGGACGTGGATGAGGTGGTTGCGCAGGTTGAGCGCGTCCGCCAGGTTCTTGAACGGCATGGCGTGCTCGGGCAGACCGCGCAGGCCGCGGAAGTCCGTCACGTTGCCGAGCCCGAACACGAGGTGGTCGTAGTGCAGGACGGTCTGCCGCGGCACCACGCCCGGCGACAGCGTCACCGTCTGGTTCTTGAGGTCGATGTTCTCGATCTCGCGGATGTGGATCGCCGTGCGGGGGAGCACGTGGCGCAGCGGCGTGACCGTGTCGGTGATGCCGACCGCGCCCGAGATCACCTCGGCGAGCATCGGCTGGTAGACCTGATAGTTCTCCTTGCTGACCAGCGACACGCGGAAGTCGTCGTTACTGCCCAGCAGCTTCTCGAGGTGCTGCGCGGTGGACACGCCACCGAAACCGCCGCCCAGAATAACGATGTGGGTCCGCTTCTTCCCGTCCTCGGTATGAATGGTGTCAGCATAGGGGGTGCGCTGACGTGCCAGAATCAGTACTAGGGCACCGAGGACGACAAGGGCGATTACCACGGCGACCACAATCCCAAGGGTGCTCATGAATCCTCCCTCCGAATCTCTCCAGGGTGGGGAGCCTACCAAAAGTCGCCGCGATTCTACATCACTTTCTTTGGAACACGTAAGGATGGGCGACCCTCAAGAACCGCAGGCATTCTCCAAGCCTACGCCCCCCCGGCCAACCTGAGGTCCCCCTCGTCCACCCCTCTTTCGGAGGGCGTCCAGGCCGTGCGTGAGGTGGGAGCGGAGGCCCCCCTACGATTCAGCTTTTGCGGTTGAGACCGATCACGTACTGCTCGATCGATTCCTTGCGCGTGCCCTCGGGCTTGGCCGTCCGACATTCAGCGAAGCGCAGACGCACCTCCTGAATGAGCCGCTGCCAATCGGGTCCCTGGAACAGCTTACCGACGAAGTTCCCTCGCGGGAGGAGGAGCTCCTCCGCAAGCTGAAGGGCACGCTCGAACAACCCCTCCGAGCGCGCCTGATCCATCGTGCGCACGCCGCTCGTATCCGGCGCCATGTCGGAGAGCACCACGTCGAAGCCCGGCAGCTCGCCGCGCAGGGTCTCGGCCGGCACCTCGAAGACATCGCCGGTCAGGATGCGCGCCCCCGGCACCACGATCTCGAGCGGCGTCCGATCGATCCCCACGAGCGCGCCCTGCGGACCGACGATGCGGGCGGCGTACTGCAGCCAAGAACCCGGCCGGCAGCCGAGGTCGAGCACCCGCGCCCCCGGACGCAGGATGTGAAAGCGCCGGTCCATCTCCTCCAGCTTGTAGACCGAGCGGGCCGCAAAGGCCTCGCGTTTGGCCTGCCGGTAGAAACGGTCGTGACGCTTGCGTTTGTCGTCGAGCTTCACGTGAGGAGGGAAAGACAACGCCCGGGACCTGGGCCAGGCAGGCGGGTCCCGGGCGGAAGAGGAAAGAAAGGGTTACTTCTTCTTGGCCGACGCGGCGGCCGCCTTGGACGCCTTCATCGGGTTCTTCGACTTCTCCTGCACCTCGCCGTAGGTGCGGGACTTGACCGCGCCGGTCCTCTTGGTCGCGTTCTTGAGCATGACGATGCCGTTCTTGCCGCCGGGCACCGAGCCCTCGACCAGGATCACCCCCTGGTCCACGAGCACATCCACGATGGCCAGGTTCTGCACCATCCTGCGGACGTCGCCCATGTGGCCGGACATGCGCTTGCCCCGGTGAACACGGCCGGGGGTGAGGCGGCAGCCGATCGAGCCGCCGTGACGGAAGAACTCGTGCGTGCCGTGCGTCGCGCGGAAGCCCGGCATGTGGTGGCGCTTCATGACGCCCTGGAACCCCTTGCCCTTGGAGGTGCCGATCACGTCCACATACGTACCGGTCTTGAAGATCTGATCCACGGGCACGGGCTTACCGACCTCGAACTTGTCGAGATCGGCCGGCGTCACGCGCATCTCGCGCACCACGCGCTGCGGCGCCACGCCCGCCTTGGTGAAGTGCCCGAGCTGGGGCTTGTTGCACAGGCGCAGCGGCTTCTCACCGAAACCGATCTGCACGGCCGTGTAACCATCCTTCTCCATGGTCCGCTTGGCCACGACGACGTTCCCGGCGGCCTGGATGGCCGTGACGGCCAGGCGGTCGCCTTGCTCAGTGAAGATCTGGGTCATACCCAGCTTTTTGCCGATCAGTCCGGTACGGAGGGCGCTCATTTCTTACTCCCGATGCTCTCGTTCGATCGAAAAGGGGGGTCGAAGGTGGTGACTTATACCCACGGAGTCACAGCACGTCAAGACGCGCGAGGCGCAGCGGATGATGAACCCTCGGGCCCGAGCGGCAGCCGGAACGCCGCCACCGCGGCCCGGGTCGTGCTCTCCGCCGCCGCCTCCGCGGTCACGCCGCGCACCGCCGCCAGCACCTTGAGGGTCTCGACCACGTAGGCCGGTTCGTTGCGTTTCCCGCGATGCGGCAGCGGCGCGAGGTAGGGACAATCCGTCTCCACCATCACCCGCTCCGGCGGCGCAAACGCCGCCGCGCGGCGCAGCTCCTCGGCGCTCTTGAAGGTCAGGATGCCCGAAAAAGAGAGGTAGCAGCCGAGATCCAGCCAGCGGCGCGCCTCCTCCACCGTGCCGGTGAAGCAGTGCACCACCGCCCCCACGTCCCGCCCCGACTCCTCCACGAAGATCGCCTGCGCATCGGCGTGGGCATCGCGGATGTGCAGCGTGAGCGGCTTCTGCGCGCGGCGGGCGATGGCGATGAACTGGCGAAACGCCTCCTGCTGCCGTGGGGGCGGCGAGTGGTTGTAATGATAATCGAGCCCCGTCTCCCCCACCGCGACCACCCGCGCGTTCCCGCAGGCCAGCGCCTCGATGCGGCCCAGCACCGCCTCGGTCAGGTCCTTGACGTCGTGCGGGTGCACCGCCACCGCGGCCGAGAAGTCCGCGTAGCGCTCGGCGAGCGCCACCGCGTTCTCCACCTGGGCCAGCGAGCTGCCCGAACCGATGGTCACGAAGTGCGTCACCCCCGCCTGCCGCGCCCGCTCGATCACCTGCTCGCGCGCCGCCTCATCGGGCCCGAAGTCGGCCAGCTCGAGGTGACAGTGGCTGTCGATGACTTTCATAAGACGCTCACAGACACTCTCATGGAACTCTCACAGACACTCTCCTGGGGCCGCCGCCTCACGCCCCCTGGGGGCCGGCCGGCGGAGGCGCCGGCACGAGCGACGCCACCACCTGCAGCTTGTCCTCCAGCCGGCGCGCCAGGAGCACGTAGAGCTGCGCCTGCCGCTCGAAATGGAAGCCAAAACCGCGGCGGGGCGGCAAGAGGAGATTTCGCCCCGGGTCCCCGCAATCGACGTACATCGCATGCTCCGCCGGCACCGCGCGGGCCCGCTGCACCTCGGCGAAGGGCACGCGCAGCCGACTCCGCCCCCGCTCCTCCACCTGATAGCCCTCGGCGTCGACCACCAGGACCGGCCGCCGCTCGAGCAGCCACAGGATCGCCAGCATCACCGCGCCGCCCCCGCACAACCAGCGCGGCACCACGCCCTGCCAGAACAGGGCCGCCAAGATCCCCGCCCCGATCGCCACCGGCACCACCCAGCGCCAGGTCGAGAGCAGCGCGAAGCGCTGCACCTCGGCATCAGAGGAGGCTTCGTCGGGCAATCTCGATCCTCGCATCGATGTCCATCGACTCGAACAGCACGCCCACCCCCGCCGGCAGCTCCACCGGCCCATTCGCCGAGCTCACCGTGCAGGGCGCCGTGCGCCGCCACATCGTCCACGCCGTCACGTGGACCGGCCCATGGTCCTCGAGCTCGAAGGTGAACTTCACCCGCGACAGGAGCGGCAACGCCGGTCCCTCGAGGAACGCCCCATTGGTCGAGAGATCCCGGACCACGAACGGCGTCCGCTGGCCAATGCACTCGGGCGCCGGCTGCACCCGCTCGTAGACCGCCGTCAGCGGCGTATCCGGCGGCACCTCCTGAGCGGCGATCCCGATCACCTCGGTCGGGTAATCCACCTTCAGCCGGCGGGCCCGCCGCGGCTCGCGGAAGGGGGGTTTGGGGGGCATACGAGATTGATCATCGCTCATCGATTACCTACCTGATCCCTGCCTGGGGATTCCCCACGGGGAATTCCTGCTCGGGGCTGCCTACTTGATCTTCGTCCCTGAAGGGACGTCGCGATCCAGCGCCGACAAGGCCAGGACATCCGGGTCGCCCGCCGCAAGCAGCATTCCCTCTGAAACAATACCACCGATCTTGGCGGGCTTCAGGTTGGCCAAGAAGATCACCTGTCGGCCCACCAACTGTTCCGGGGCATACGCCGCCGCGATCCCCGCCACCACCGTGCGCGGGGTCCCGCCGACGTCCACCTGCAGCTTGAGCAGCCGATCCTTCTTCGGGACGCGTTCGGCCGCCACGATGCGGGCCACGCGGAGATCGAGCTTGGCGAAGTCCTCGTAGCTCACCGGCGGCTTGTCGGCCGGGGCCGCGCCCGCGCTCGGCGCCGCCCCGCGCTGCGCCGCCGCGCCCGGCTCAGGAGCCGCCGCGGGCTGCGCCGGAGCCCAGCGGGCCAGGAGCTCCTGACGCCGGTCGTCACCGATCCGTGGGAACAGCGGCTTCCCCGGCGCCACGGTGTACGACCGCCCCGGCTGCCACCCGAGCGCCTCGCGCTCCCCTTCGGGCGCGGCCACGGCGCCGATCTGACGCCTGAGCTCCGCCGCCCGCTCGGGCATGAAAGGATCGATGAGCTGCGACAGCACACGGCACGTCTCGAGCGCGTTCCACAGCACCTCCCCCTGCCGCGCCTGATCCTGTTTCCAGGGCGCCGAGCGCTCGATGTACTCGTTGCCCGCGCGCACGAGCTTCCACACCGCATCGAGCGCCCGCGACGGCGCATAGTTGGCCATCTCCGCCGCATACTCCGCCACCGCGCGCTCCGCCGCCTCGCGCAGCTCCCCGGTCGCCGCGGGCGACACCGTGCTCCCGAGGTACTTGGTCACCATCCCGAGCGTGCGGTTGACGAGGTTCCCGAGATCGTTGGCCAGCTCCGCGTTGTAGCGCTGGATGAGCGCCTGGTGCGAGAAGTCCCCGTCGGCCCCGAGCGGCACCTCGCGCAGCACGAAGTAGCGGAAGGCATCCGGCGTCCCGAGGTCCTCGGCGAGCCGGAGCGGGTCCACCACGTTGCCGCGCGTCTTCGACATCTTCTCGCCGTCCACCGTCCACCAGCCGTGCGCCAGGATCTTGGACGGCGGCCGGATCCCGGCCGACATCAGCATCGCCGGCCAGTACACCGCGTGAAAGCGCGTGATCTCCTTGCCCATGAGGTGGACGATCGTCACGTCCTCGTCCCAGGCCCCGTGGAGCCGGGGCCGGCGCGTCGCCGAGTAGTAATTGGTGAGCGCGTCGATCCACACGTACACCACGTGCCTCGGCCGCCCCGGCACCGGGATGCCCCACTGGAACGTGGTCCGCGAGACCGAGAAGTCCTCGAGCCCCGCGTCCACGAAGGCGCGCACCTCGTTCATGCGGATCATCGGCTCGATGAAGGGCCGGCCCGTCTCGCGCTGCACCCGGTCGTAGAACTCCTGGAGCCGGGCCTGATAGGCCGACAGCCGGAAGAAGTAGCTCTCCTCCTTGACCTTCTCGACCGGCTTCTGGTGCACCGTACAGAGGTTGCCGGGCGCGAGCTCCTTCTCCGTGTAGTACTGCTCGCAGGCCACGCAGTACCAGCCCTCGTAGTGCCCGAGATAGATGTCGCCGCGCTCCTCCATGCGGCGCCACAGCTCCACCACCGTCTCCTCGTGATCCGGGTCGGTCGTGCGGATGAACTCGTCGTAGCGGATGTTGAGCCGCTCCCAGGCCGCGCGGTACGTCTCGGCCACCTCGTCCGCGTGGGCCTTGGGCGTCCGCC
This sequence comes from Polyangia bacterium, assembly GCA_036263495.1. Taxonomy (GTDB): domain Bacteria; phylum Myxococcota_A; class Polyangia; order Palsa-1104; family SHYY01; genus DATAGU01. Next base: position 10,836 of record DATAGU010000045.1, read on the forward strand.
CGCGCGCCGCCGCGATGCGCTCGATCTTCTGCCCATGCTCATCGGTGCCCGTGAGGTAGCGCGTATCGTCGCCGCGCTGGCGGTGATAGCGGGCGAAGACGTCCCCGATGATCGTTGTATAGGCGTGCCCGAGGTGGGGCGGATCCGAGACGTAATAGATGGGCGTCGTGAAGTAGAGGCGCGACATGAAGCGGAGGACATAGCGCGTCGAACCCACGGAATCAACCAGGGAGGCGCCGGGGAGGGGAGGGCCCGCTCCCGCAGGGGGAGGAGCCCTTTTCGCGGGGGGAGGGCCCTCTTTCGCGCAGGGAGGACCCCCTTTCGTACAGGGAGGACCCCCTTTCGTGCAGGGAGGACCCCCTTTCGTGCAGGGAGGACCCTCTTTCGCAGGGGGAGTCCCCCTTTTCGCGCAGGGAGTCCCCCCTTTCGCGCAGGGAGTCCCCGTAATGATTGATGGAAATGGAGAAGGAGAAAGGTAGAGGGCAGGCGGTGGGGAGGTCGCTGGGGGCTAGGAGCCTGTTGGAGTAAGGCGGTGCAAAACAGATCGACATGGCTGGGCCGATGTGATCTACAGAGAAGGTGAGCAAGACCAGCAAGACCTACCGACCCTACGCGCCTGGCCAGAGCTTTCTGCTGCCCCCCTCACCGCTAGATTGGCTGCCAGAGGACCATCTGGCGCGGTTCATTTTGGACGTCGTCCAGATGCTGGATCTGAAAGCCATCACCGGATCCTACGAGAAGGAGCATCGCGGCTTCCCTCCCCACCATCCCGTGATGATGACGGCTCTGTTGTTGTACGCCTACTGCGTCGGCGTGCCCTCCTCGCGGAAGATCGCCAAGCGGACGTACGAGGATGTTGCGTTTCGCGTCATCGCAGGTAACACCCACCCCGATTATAGCTGTATCAGCGAGTTTCGACGGATTCACCTGGCGGCCCTCTCGGGGCTGTTCGTCCAAGTTCTTGCGATGTGCGAGGTCATGGGGCTGGCCCAGCTGGGGATGGTGGCCCTTGATGGGACCAAGGTGAAGGCCAACGCCTCCAAGCATAAGGCGATGAGCTACGAACGGATGCAGGCCGACGAGGAACGCTTGGCCGCCAAGGTGGCTCAACTGCTCAAGCAAGCGGAACAGGTGGACCAAGGCGAGGACGAACAATACGGGGCAGGGCGACGCGGCGACGAGCTGCCCGAGGACCTACGGCGAGCCCAGAGCCGGCTTGCGCGCATCCGTGAGGCCAAGGCGCAACTGGAAGCAGAGGTCAAGCAGCAAGCCCAGACACGCGAGGCCAACAAGAGCGAGGAGCAGCAGGTGTCCCTCGCCCTGACGGAGATGAATAACATCCTCGTGTCACGGCAGGGTACCGAGGAGAGGGCCATGCCGGCCCCTATACCGACGGAGACAGAGCCGACGGTCGCAGCACAGCAAGACACGCCAGAGCTCCCATCGGCTCCCGCACCGATGGAAACAGGCCCGAGCCAGGCGGCACAGCAAGATGGCCCAAAGCCATCGCAACCGGGACTGGGACCGACGCAGATGACAGAGCATGCCTCGGTTCAACGAGCCTCCCAGGAGGTGCCGCCGCAAGAAGCCACGGCCCGACTCCCGACCCCCGAGCCTCTACCGCTGCATCAGCATCCAACGCAGACCGGAGGTCAGCCAGCGCCCAAGGCGCAACGCAATTTCACCGACCCCGAGAGCCGAATCCTCAAGTCAGGCAGCGACTATATCCAGGGCTACAACGCGCAGATTGCGGTAGACCGAGAGTTCCAAATCATTGTGGCGCAAGGACTTTCTAACCAAAGCCCCGACGCGGAATACTTTATCCCGATGCTGGATCGGATCGTGGAGAACTGCGGCCGGGTGCCACAGCGAGCCCTTGGGGATGCGGGGTACTTTTCTGAAAGTAATGTGCGGAGGTCGGCGTGCCGCGGGGTGGATGCGTATCTTGCGCCGGGCCGGACGGGTCACGGACAGAAGGCCCAAGAGAGTCTGTCCGAAGCCGAGGCAGCCCAGGCGAGTGCCAAGGCCCGCATGAAAGCCAAGCTGTCGACACCGGAGGGGGCGGGGCACTACAGCCGTCGTAAGGTGATCGTGGAGCCGGTGTTTGGCCAGATTAAAAATCGTGGTTTCCGCCAATTTCTCCTGCGGGGCCTGGAGAAGGTGCGTGGCGAATGGTCGCTCATCACCTTGTCCCATAACCTGCTCAAACTGCACTCGGCCCGCAGGATGAGGCGGAAAGCGGCTTAAGGGTTACCCGGGCCACCCCAAGGTCCTTTAGGGGGGGGCTCTCTCCATATTTCAGGCTTCAGTGAGATGGATTCGTCTGTGCCCGGCAAGACCGGACGCATGCTGCTGCCGTCTTTCCCCAGGGGGAGAAAGATTTCTTCAACAGGCTCCTAG
>DATAGU010000046.1:0-22068 GCA_036263495.1 Polyangia bacterium
AGGGGGTACGCGTCATTCAACCCCCCCGTACCGCCATTCAACCGGGGGGTACGCGTCATTCAACCCCCCCGTACCGCCATTCAACCGGGGGGTACGCGTCACTCAACCCCCCCGTACCGTCACTCAACCCTCCCGTACCGTCACTCAACCGGGGGTACGCGTCGCTCAACCGGGAGGTGCGCGTCACTCAACCGCGGGGTACGTGCACTCAACTCCCTGGTACTCATGAGAAAAACCCGGCGTCAGGTCGTAATTCGGTAAGGTGAAGTGCAATAACTACGGATGTTACATGTTACTGTAACAGTAACGTTACATGTTACATTCGCACAACGGCAGATAGGTTGGTTCAGTGGCTCGGGGCCAGCACAGGCCGGCTGTCCATGGGGGGCTGCGAGGCCCGCAGGGCTGTGGGGCGGTTCAGCCCCGGTAGATGGGGGCGACGGCACGGGGCACTAGCACGCCCAGTGAAGATCAGTTGGTGGGGAGGGTGCCGATGAGCTCGGGGGCGCCTGACCGCAAGGACCGGGTCTTCCACCAGAAGGTGGCGGCGTGGCTGTTGTTCGCGTCGTGCGCCTGCTGCCACTTGTAGCTACCGTTGCAGGTGGCGCCGTTGCTGACGGTGAATTCGCCGAGCGCGATGGCGTGGTCGTCGCCGTCGAAGTAGCCGGGGTGCTTGCACACGCCGACCACGTCGATGCCGGTGGTCTTGTTGCCCGCGCTCACGGTGTCGTCGACTTCGCCGCTCGGGCAGGCGGTCCCCATGGAGTAGGTGGAGCTGTAGCTGCCGTAGGCGATGGAGGTGGAGGTGCTGTTGGTGCCGGTGTTGGCGACGCGCGGCGCGGCCACGAAGAGCCAGTCGAGGATGCGGGTCTTGGCGGCGTTCACGGCCGCGGTGTGGCTGCTCGACCCGGCGTTGGTGATGTCGCTGTGGCAGAAGGAGCCGTACTTCTGGCCGTGCGCGGGGCGCCAGGTCTGGCCGGGCGCGGGGGTCATGTCGAGGCCGAGGGCGTAGGGGCTGCCCTGCGCGTCGTAGGGCAGGGAGCCGTCGCTGTAGCCGGTCCAGGCCGAGGGGGAGCAGCTGGCCCAGGAGGTGAGCATGAGCGCGCGCTTGTTCTGCGCCACCCAGTCGGCGGCGGGGAAGCCGCTCACGCGCGCGGCGTATTCGCACCAGCCGTTGCCGGGCGCGCAGGAGCTGCCAAAGCCGGCGACGGCGTCGCCGTACTTGCAGCCGGTCTCGAAGCTGGTGGTGCCGGTGAAGTTGTATTTGCTCGTGCCGAGGGAGTCGACCATGCCGTGGACCGTGACCACGCCGGCGATGCGGCTCTGCACGCCCCAGTTGTAGGTGCCCACGCCGCCCGGGCCGTAGTTGGCCGCGACTTCCATGGCCACGCGGCCGCCGGTGCTGTGGCCGACGAGGATGATGTTCTTGCCGGTGGGAAACAGGCGGTTGATCTCCTGCACGAGGCGGTAGCGCCATTCGTAGGCCGTGGTACAGGGGTCGCCTTGCTGGGTGGTGCTGCAGCCGGGGTCGCCGACTTTCCAGTCGTCCATGAGCAGGAAGTCGGTGGAGTTCGAGGGGTGGTAGGGGGACTGGGCGGCGGTGTAGAGGTTGGCGAGCGCGCTCCGGGTGACGACGGTGACGCCGGGGTGGCTCGCCTGGTAGTTGGCGATGCGTGCGGGGAGCTCGTTGTTGACGGCGGCCTGGAGGTCGACGAGGGAGTTCTGCGCGTTCTGGCGCTCGCTGGTGCAGTTCTTGACGCCGTGGACGAAGAGGAGATCGATCTCCACGGTGCCGGTGAGCGCCTGCGCGGTGGCGCCGGTGGCGGCATCAGGCGACGCACAGCCGGCGGCGATCAAGACGCCGAGTCCCAGATAGAGCTTCCAAGAGTGTCGTCTCATGGTGCACCTCCTCGCGCCGCCAAGGGGCGCGAAGGGGGCATCCTAGCAACCGGGGTTGCGCCCGGTCCACAGGCCGTGGGGGCGTGCGGAGGCGGTTCTGTGGCGCAAAAGGGTGTCGTGGGGTAGGGTCGCGCCGATCTGGCGTTGACCTCGGGGAGAGGGGGACCGTATGCGCTACGACCGCACCGTCATCGGCTATCACGGCTGTGATGCTGCCGTGGCCGAGCGGCTGCTCGATGGGGGCCGGCCTTTCCGGGAGCCGGTTTGCAAAGGGAACCTCACATCCAGGTCGCAGTGCGAAATCCGGGTTGCATTCTCCTCGTCGGGCGACCATAAAAGGATCCATGCGCGCTGCCACCAAGCCGGCGTACCGCATCCGGCCACACGCCAATGCCGAGGCGCACGCTAGATTGATGGAGCGGTGGTCGAAGATGACGTCGGCGGAGATCTTCCAGACCATTGTGGATGCCGGCATCTACACGCCCGATGGCGAGCTGGCCTAGCCCTACCGCACCCCGGAACCCGAGGCAATGGACGGGCCCGCGTCTCCCCCGGCGAAGAAGCCGCGCAGCAAACGTCCCGACCGCACGAAGTGAAGTCCGCACGCCGGTAGGCGTGGCCAGCGCCTTTCCAACCTGCTCCCGGTCGCTCGCTCCCCGCGGTCCTCTGTCGCGGGCCTCTTGTGTTCCCCCGCACCCTGCTATAACAGCGCACCATGCGCTACTCACAGTTCCTCGCCCCGACCCTCAAGGAAGCCCCTGCCGAGGCGCAGGTGGTCTCCCATGTCCTGCTCATCCGCGGCGGCTACATCCGCAAGGTCGCGGCCGGCATCTACTCTCTCCTGCCGCTCGGCATGCGGGTGGTCCACAAGATCGAGCGCATCGTGCGCGAGGAGCTCGATGCCATCGGCGCGCAGGAGGTGCTCTTGCCGATGGTCCATCCGGCGGAGCTGTGGCAGGAGTCGGGCCGCTGGCAGCTCTACGGGCCGGAGCTCGGGCGCTTCGAGGACCGCAAGGGGGCGCACTTTGCCCTCTCGCCCACGGCCGAGGAGGCGATCGTGGACCTGGTGCGGCGCGATGTGCGCTCCTATCGCCAGCTGCCGGTGTCGCTCTATCAGATCCAGGACAAGTTCCGCGACGAGATCCGGCCGCGCGCGGGGCTGATGCGCGGGCGCGAGTTCATCATGAAGGATGCCTACTCCTTCCATGCCGACGCCCCCGACGCGCACCGGACCTACCGCGACTACTACGGCGCCTATAGCCGCATCTTTCGCCGCTGCGGCCTCGAGTTCCGCGCGGTGGAGGCGGACACGGGCGCGATCGGCGGCAGCCTGTCGCACGAGTTCCAGGTGCTGGCCGAGTCGGGCGAGGACGCGATCGTGTCGTGCGACCGTTGTGATTACGCGGCCAACGTGGAGAAGGCCGAGCTCAAGCCGCAGGCCGGAGGACGCGCCGGCGAACGATCAGCGGCCCGTGCCCTCGAGGAGGTGCACACGCCGGGCAAGGGCAGCATCGCCGACGTGGCCGCCTTCCTGAAGGAGCCGCTCGAGCGGTTCGTGAAGACGCTCATCGTGGTGGCCGACGGCAAGCTGGTGGCGGCGCTGGTGCGCGGTGACCGCGACATCAACCTCCTCAAGCTCAAGGCCGCGCTCGGGGCGCAGGTCATCGACCTCGCGACCGATGCGGCGGTGACGGAACTGACGGGCGCGCCGGTGGGCTTTGCCGGGCCCCAGGGCCTGAAGGCGCCGGTCTATGCCGACCCCGAGGTGGCGACCATCGAGGACGGCGTCACCGGCGCCAACAAGAAGGACTATCACGTGCGCGGCTTCCACCTCGGCCGCGACGTGCCCGGCGCGAAGATCCTGGACCTGCGCACGGCCGCGGCGGGCGATGCCTGCGCGCGCTGCGAGGGGGGGCACTACCGCGCCTACCGCGGCATCGAGGTCGGGCACGTGTTCTTCCTCGGCACCAAGTACTCCGAGCCGATGAAGTGCAACTTCCTCGACGCCGAGGGCAAGGAGCGGCCGATGGTCATGGGCTGCTACGGCATCGGCATCACCCGCATCATGGCCGCGGCGATCGAGCAGAACCACGATGAGGGCGGCATCGTGTGGCCGATGCCGATCGCGCCCTTCCAGGTGGAGGTGGTGGCCGCGGGTCAGGAGCCCGAGGTGGTGAAGGTGGCGGGCGAGCTGCACGACGAGCTCGTGCGCGCGGGCGTGGAGGTGCTGTACGACGATCGGGACGAGCGGCCCGGCCCGAAGTTCAAGGACGCCGATCTCCTCGGCATCCCGCTGCGCGTGACCGTGGGCAAGAAGGCCCTGGCCGAGCGCGTGGTGGAGGTCAAGGATCGGCGCGGCGGGGCGATGGAGAAGGTCCCCATGGCCGAGGCGGCCCGGGTGGTGCAGGAGCGCGTGGCAGGGGCGCTCGCGGCGGCCACTGCGTCCGCCCGGGGTTCGGGGGCTGCGTGAGCGCCGAGCGATTGTTCGTGGCGCTCGACCAGCCGACGCTGGCCGAGGCGCTGGCGCTGGTGGCGCAGCTCGAGCCGCTGGTCCTCCGGTACAAGGTCGGGCTCGAGCTGTTCTCTGCCGTGGGCCCCATGTCGGTGCGGGCGCTCGTCGAGCGCGGCGCCGAGGTGCTGCTCGACCTCAAGCTCCACGATATCCCCGAGACGGTGCGGCGGGCGGCGCGGGTGGCCATGACGAGCGGCGCCAAGTGGCTGACCGTGCACACCGAGGGGGGGCCGGCCATGCTGCGGGCCGCGGTGGCGGGCGCGCAGCCGGCGCAGGTGCTGGGGGTGACGGTGCTCACCTCGCTCGACCTGGAGGATCTCGAGGCGGTGGGGACGCGCGTCGGGGGCATGGAGGAGCTGGTGGTGCAGCGGGCGCGGCTGGCGCTCGATGCGGGCTGCGCCGGGGTGATCGCCTCGCCGCGCGAGGTGGGGGCGCTGCGGGCGGCGCTCGGCAAGGATTTTCTCATCGTCACCCCGGGGGTGCGGCCGGCCAGCACGGGCAGTCATGATGACCAGAAGCGCACGGCCACGCCCGGCGCGGCGATCGCGGCCGGGGCGAGCGCGGTGGTGGTGGGGCGGCCGATCCGCGATGCGCCGGAGCCGCGCGCCGTGGCCGCGGCGCTGCTCGAGGAGCTCGGCTGAACCAGCCGGGTTTTTGCATTTGACACGTGTTTCCTGAAGGAGGTTGAGCCTGCCACGTCTGGTATATGGTCTCCGGCCGGTCGAGGAGCTCTTGCGCTCGCAGAAGCCGGTGAGCGCGCTCTACTACGCCGAGGGTCGGCCGGCGCCGGCGCTGGAGCGCATCCTGAAGACGGCGCAGGCGGCCCAGGTGAACGTGGCCGCGCGTTCGCGTGTCGAGCTCGACGCGCTCGCCGGTGGGGGGCTGCATCAGGGGGTGGTGGCGGTGGCGGGCGATTTCCCGTATCGCGAGCCGCTCGACGTCGTGGCCGCGGCGCGTGCCACGGGCGCGGCCCCGCTCCTCCTCGTGCTCGACGAGGTCCAGGATCCCCAGAACCTGGGGGCGCTCGTGCGCAGCGCGCACATCCTCGGCGCCCACGGGCTCATCGTGCCGCGCCACCGCGCCGCCACGGTCACGCCGGCGGTGGTCAAGGCCGCGGCCGGCGCCACCGAGCACACCCCCATCGCCTTGTGCACCAATGTCGCGCGCACCCTGGAGGAGCTGAAGGAAGAAGGGGTATGGATCGTGGGCGCCAGCGCGAATGAGGGGGAGCCGCCCTGGGCCATCGACTTCACCTTGCCCACGGCCCTGGTCCTCGGCTCCGAGGGCAAGGGGCTGCGGCCGCTGGTCGAACGCGGCTGCGATCGGCGGGTGTACATCCCGGTGCTCGGTCGCGTGGCCTCGCTCAACGTGTCGGCGGCGGGGGCCATCCTGCTCTACGAGGCGCTGCGGCAGCGTTCGCACCGCCCAGAGTGACAGGGCGGGCCCTGGTCCCTGGTCAATGCCTGGTCGATCGTGCAAGGCTAGTGTGTAGCAGGGCAGGGTGAGCAGGATGCACGGCCGGGGACACGAACCGTGATAGCGAGAGCAGCATGAGCCGCCGACGCGGGCCAGAGACGCTGCCGCTGCCCTTCATGCTCGATCCTCCCGCGCGGCCGGCGGCGCCGCCGCCCGAGACCGCGCCTCCGCCTTCTCCGCCGCAGCAGGAGGCCGAGCCGCCTCCCGCGCCTCCGTCACAGGACGTCGCCCCTCCCGTGGTCCTGCCGGCCGAGGAGGCCGCGCCGCCCGCGGGTATCGCGCCGTCCGATACGCCTCCGCCCGCGGCGCCGCCGCCTCCGGTGACCGCGGCCCCGTCACCTCCAGCGGCCGCGGGGCCGCCGCCTCCGGTGACCACGGCCCCGTCACCTCCAGCGACCGCGGCGTTGCCGCCTCCGGTGACCGCGGCCTCGTCACCTCCGGTGGCCGCGGCCCCGCCGCCTCCAGCGACCGCGGCGCCGCCCCTGCCGGACGAGGCGGCGCGGCAGCGCATCCGGCACGACCTCGACACCACGCTCATCGTCGAGGCCGCCGCCGGGACCGGCAAGACCACCGAGCTCGTGGCGCGTCTCATGGCGCTCGTGCGGCGCGGCACGCCGCTGTCGAGCATCGTGGCCGTGACCTTCACCGAGAAGGCCGCGGGCGAGATGAAGCTGCGCTTCCGTGCAGAGGTCGAGCGGGTGCGCGAGCAATCGGGCACCACCGTCGAGGAGCGCCAGCACCTCGACCGGGCGCTCGAGCAGCTCGAGACCGCGCACATCGGCACCATCCACTCCTTCTGTGCCGAGCTCTTGCGCGAGCGGCCGGTCGAGGCGCGTGTGGATCCCCTGTTCGAGGTGGCGGCCCAGGACGAGCAGGATCGCCTCTACGAGGAGGCGTTCGAGCGCTGGTTCCAGAACGAGCTGCGCGCCCCGCAAGAGGGCGTGCGGCGGGTGCTCAGGCGGCGTTCGCGGGATCGCGAGGCCTCGGCGCCGCAGCATGCGCTGCGCCACGCGGGCCTGGTGCTCATCGATCAGCGCGACTTCATCACCCCCTGGCGCCGCGACCCGCTCGATCGCGTCATGCTCCTCGACGGCATCGTCGCGCAGCTCACGGCGCTCGGCGCGCTGGCGGAGCGGGGGCAGCGCGAGGACGACTACTTGCGCCGCAACCTCCAGGAGATCGCCCGCTTCGTCTACGAGCTCGAGCGCCGCGAGGCGGTGAGCGGCGCGCGTGACCATGACGGGCTGGAGGCGGAGCTGCGCGGGCTCGCGAGGAAGAAGAGCTGGGGCTGGAAGGGCCCCGGCCGCCTCTACGGGCCGGATCTCCCGCGGAGCGAGGTGCTGGCGCGGCGCGACGCGGTGAAGGCGGAGCTCGATCGGGCCCTCGAGCTGGTGGAGGCCGATCTCGCGGCCTGCCTGTGGCAGGAGCTGCGCCCGCTCGTGCGCGCCTACGAGGAGCTGAAGGCGCGGGCGGGCAAGCTCGACTTCCTCGATCTGCTCCTGCTCACGCGCGATCTGGTGCGCGATCAGGCGGCCGTGCGCCAGGAGCTGCAGCGCCGCTTCTCGCACCTCCTGGTCGACGAGTTTCAGGACACGGACCCGCTGCAGGCCGAGATCCTGCTCCTCCTCGCGGCCGACGACCCGGCGGAGAGCTGCGATCGCCGGGTGCGGCCGGTGCCGGGCAAGCTGTTCCTGGTCGGGGACCCGAAGCAATCGATCTACCGCTTTCGCCGGGCCGACGTGGCCTTCTACGAGGCCACCAAGCGGCGGCTGCTCGCGACCGGGGCGGAGCTCGTGCACCTCAGCACGAGCTTTCGCGCGGCGCCGTCCCTGCAGCGGGCGATCAACGCGGCCTTCGCGCCGCTCATGCGCGGCGGCGAGGACGGCAGCCAGGCCGAGTACGTGGCGCTCGCGCCCCATCGCGGCGAGCCCGAGGGGCGGCCCACGTTGGTGGCGCTGCCGGTGCCGCGCCCGTATGGCGATTACGGCAAGGTCGTGAAGTGGAAGATCGACGAGTCCCTGCCCGATGCGGTGGGCGGCTTCGTCGACTTCCTCCTGCGCGACAGCGGCTGGAAGGTGAGCGAGCGGGGCCAGCCGCAGCCGGTGCCCATCGAGGCGCGCCACGTGTGCCTCCTGTTCAAGCGGTTCCAGAATTTTGGCGACGACGTCACGCGGCTCTACGTGCGGGCGCTCGAGGTGCGCCGCATCCCCCACGTGCTCATCGGCGGGCGCTCGTATCACGCGCGCGAGGAGGTGCTGGCGGTCCGCAACGCGCTCCACGCCATCGAGTGGCCCGACGACGAGCTCAGCGTCTTCGCCACCCTGCGTGGGCCGATCCTGGCGCTCGGCGACGACGCGCTGCTCGCCTTCCGGCATCGCTTCGGCACGCTCCACCCGCTCGCCCGCTACGACGAGGCGGCGCTGACCGAGCTGCTCAAGCCCGTGGCCGAGTCCCTGGCGCTGCTCGGGCGGCTGCACGTGGGGCGCAACCGGCGGCCCATCGCCGACACCATCGCCCGCCTGCTCGACGCCACGCGGGCGCACGCCGGGATCGCGGTGTGGCCCACGGGCGAGCAGGCGCTGGCCAACCTCCTGCGGGTGATGGATCTGGCGCGCCGCTTCGAGGCCGCGGGCGCGACGTCGTTTCGCGCCTTCGTCAATCGCCTGGACGACGACGCGGCGCGCGGCGGCGCGGCGGAGGCCCCGGTGGTGGAGGAGGGCACGGACGGGGTGCGGATGATGACCGTGCACCGCGCCAAGGGGCTCGAGTTCCCGGTGGTGATCCTGGTGGATCCCACGGCGCCCATGACCCTGCGCGAACCCTCGCGCGCCGTGGACGCCGACCGCGGGCTGTGGCTGACCCCGCTGGCCGGGTGCTCGCCGATCGAGCTGGTGGAGCGGCGCGAGGAGGTGCTGGCGCGCGACCGGGACGAGGCCGTGCGGCTGGCCTACGTGGCGGCGACGCGGGCGCGCGAACTCCTGGTGGTGCCCGTGGTGGGGGACGAAGACGTGTCGGGCTGGCTCGAGGTGCTGAACCCGGTGGTCCATCCCGAGACCGTGCACCGGCGCGAGGCCTTGCCGGCCCCGGGATGCCCCGCCTTTGGCGACGACAGCGTGCTCGAGCGTCCCGCAGGCTGTGAGCGCGGCCCGTATGATGCGGTGCGGCCCGGCCTGCACTCGCCGCGGGCCGGCGAGCACACGGTCGTGTGGTGGGATCCCCACGGTCTGCGCCTCGACCGTGAGCATGACGTGGGCCTGCGCCAGCAGCGCATCCTCGAAGCCGATCAGAGCGGCATGGCGGCCGCCGAGAGCGAGCGAGCGCACGCGGAATGGCAGTCGCGCCGGGCCATGGCGCTCGAGCAGGGCGCGCGACCGGAGCTGCGGATCCACACCGTGACCGAGATCGCCACGGGCCACGCTCCTGCCCCGGCGGCCCTGGCCGCCTCGGCCCTCTCGAAGGATCCGGAACGGGCGCAGGCCGCGGACCGCGGCGTGGCGCTCCTCGCGACCGCGAGCGAGCGCCAGGGACGGCCCCGCGGCAAGCGGTTCGGCACCCTGGTCCATGCGGTGCTCGCCGCCGTGTCACTCGACGCCGATGAGGGCGCGGTGCTGCGAGCCGCGCGGACCCAGGCCCGGCTGGTGGGCGCGATCGAAGAAGAAGCCCGGGCCGCGGCGCAGGCCGTGGGCGCCGCGCTGCGACATCCAGTGCTCGCGCGGGCCCGGCAGGCCGAGCGCTGCCACCGCGAGGCGCCGGTGCTGCTCCAGCAACAGGAGGGCACCGTGATCGAAGGCGTCATCGATCTGTGCTTCCGCGAGATCGCCGATGGGGTGGCGCGCTGGACCGTGGTGGATTTCAAGACCGACGCCGAGCTGGGCGAGCGCCGGGCCGACTATGAACTGCAGGTGTCGCTCTACGTGGAGGCCGTGTCGCGCGCCTCGGGCGAGGCCGCCGACGGCGTGCTACTCCTCGTCTGAGCTGAGGTTTATGGATGGGTCGCGTGCGCCGGCGTCTCGGGGCCCGAGTGCACCACGAGCACCGGTCGATCCGCATGATTGACCACGCGGCTCGCGTTGGTCCCGAGGATGCGGTCGATGCCGTGATAGCCGTGCGAGCCGATCACGATGAGGTCGACATCCTCTTCCTGGGCCGCGCGGCAGATCTGTTGCCACGGCGTGCCCAGGGCCACGCGCACCCCGGCCACCAGGCCCGCCGGGACGCGCGCCGCATAGCTGTCGAGGGTCGCGCGGGCATTGCGCTCGAGCACGTCGGGCAGCGTGTCCGGGGAGATGGCATACACCTCGACCGGTAGACCGACCGGCAGGCTGAAGGCATGGACCAGCACGAGCTGGCCGCCGGTCTTCTTCACCAGCTCGACCGCATAATCCAGCACCTGCTCTGCCCGGGGCGACGCATCCAGACCCACGAGTACGCGACGCATCTGCTATCTCCTTGTCTCGCAACCCTCTACGGTGCGAGATAGTAGCGCTCAGGCGCGCGGCAGCGCCAGGGGCGAATCACAAGCCCCGTCGCGTTGAGGAGAGATCTCAGGAGCGGGTCCCCCGCGCAGGCCGACGAGCGTCAATAGATGTCCCGCGGCCACGAACAGCAGCAGCTCCAGGTGCCGCTGCTGCGCGCGTCCGAGAAGGTGCCAGCCGACGTCGAGCAGCACGGGCACGAGCACGAGCATCACGAGGATCCGCAGCCGCAGCCACCCCTTGGCATCGAGGCGGCCCAGGGCCAGGCGGACCCCATAAGGCACCAGCGCCAGCAGCCCTGGCCAGAGCGCGAGCAGATTGGCGTTGTGACGGGCGACATCGTAGGGCGTGGTGGCCATGACCGCGAGCCCAACCCCGATCAGGCCCGTCGCCAGTCCCCACAGCGCCAGGCCACTCCCCCCCAGCGTGCGCGTGGCGGGGCGGCGCATCCCCAGGCCCGCGGCCAGGACGAGCGGCAGGAGCAGCAGCAGCCAGCCGAGCTCGAGCCCCCACGACAGCGAGGGCGAGAGCGGCCGCGTGAGGTCGCGAAACTCCGGCCCTGTCCACAGATGCTCGCGCGCCACCACTGGACGCCCATCCAGGCGGCGCGTCTCCCGGAGGAGGATCGCCAGCTCCCGGGGCAGGAAGGCATCGTCCCAGCGGCTACCGGGGGCATCGACCCGCTCATTGAGCGCCAGGTCGATCGCACGCCGGAAGAGCGGCACCGGGGCGAGCACGTCCCGCACGTGTCCTCGCAACGAGGCGCGGGGCGGCTGCTCTTGCGCCTGGGTCAGCTCGCGCACCACCGAGGACACCATGTCACGCACCCGCGTCGAGCAGTTGTCGCGAAAGAATTCATAGACATACATGCGATGCGCGGGACGCGCATTGTCCGCCAGGCGGGCCGCCAGGACGCGGGCCTCCTCCTCATCGAGGTCCAGCTCCTGGATGAGGATGCTCCGCCGCGCATAGAGACGCTTCGTGTCGCGCCAGGTCCCGACGCTCAGCCAGAACGGCATGGTGTGGCGCAGGAACTTCTGCACCAGCTCGGGATCATTGGCATCGAAGGTGCCGTAGTTGTAGACCAGAGCGCCGTCGCCATCGCTGCCGCTGCGGTCGACCAGCAGCGCCGCATGACCAAAGCGCTCGAACGGATGCGCGCCTGGCGACATGGTGAGGACGCTGATGATGGGCCCCCCGCGGGGAGGCGCAGCCAGGCCCTGACCGCCGGCGAGGAGCAGGGCGGCAAGAATGACGCAGAGGCCAGCCGCGATCCGATGACGTAGACGAATACTTCCATTTTGAGCTGATGCCCGCCCGGAGACCAGCCTGATGCGCGAGCCGCCCCAGACGCGATGCGCCCGCCGCCTTCGCCACGGACCCGGCCTCCCGGCAGACAGATTTCATCCGTGCGATCCAACCTATGCTAGAGGCGCGATCATGACCGGGCCGGGCGCTCGCTGTGCGGGAGACCGCAGGACCGCTCCAACATCCGCCAAGGAGATCTCCATGCGCATACTCGGGCTCATCTCTCTGTTGCTTCTGGGCGCAAGCTGTACCGGCTCCTCCGGGCCCTCCCTGCCCGATGGCGGTTCGAGGCAAGACGCGGCCCCGGTCTGCGGTTCGCCCGACAGCTGCAACGGAAACCCCTGCTGCTACCTGCACGAGTACCCGCGGACCGTCAACATCTCCTGTGAGGCGGATCCGTCTGGCTGTGCCCCGATGTCTACGCCCGACTATCTCACCACCCGCCTGTGCCGCACCGATGCGGACTGCGTCTCGGGCCTCGACCCGAGCACGGTCCAGTTCCCCGATTGCTGCTCGGGCACGCTGTTCGGCACCCAGGGGCGCTCCCAGTTCTGCTTCAAACGGAGCCAGGCGGCCGAGAACGGCTACCGTTGCCCCTGATATGACGCCCCCCCACCGATCCCCCGACTCCTTCCTTATGTAGAGATCACCAGCGATCTCTTTGCTGGCGGCTCGTAGGAGCGCCTCGACGGCGCGTACCGCCAGGCGACCCGGCGGGCCTCCGGCATACGCCAGCCAGGAGCGGGCCTGCTACCCGTGCACCCGCCCTGGAGGACCGCACGCGCCATCCACATTCCAGAGGATAAACGAAGGCATAGGTATCGTTTACCCTTTGGGGCCGCGGCGGCCGACCGGGGGGAGGTTGAGCTGGGCACGGATCATGTCCCGCACCGTGGCGCCGATGCTCTTGCCTCGCCGACGTGCCTCAGCGGTGAGCGCCTTGAGGTCACCCTCTGCGAGGCGGACCGTGATCCGTGTACGTTTGGGGTCACTCGATTTTCCGGCCATTGGTAGGTTCCCCCCCGAAAATCGAAAGGAATGTAACGTCCATTATCGAAAGACCCCGATGAAGTCAACTCCTTGTGATTGCTGAACATTTTGTCTGACAAATTGCCTTTGCGCACTGTCCATTCACAGCAACCAGCGAAAATCGCCGCAGGCCCTGACGGTCGGAGGGGGGATGGAGAGGGATGGGCAGGAGCCGGATCGCCGTCCCAGGGACGCCTTGACGCTGAGCCCCCGGTGAGTTCATCAGTAGCCCGGACATCGGCGCCGGGCCCCGGCACGGAGGAGGAGGAACCGACATGAGCAAATTCGACGACTACGCGACCAAGTACCGCCACCTCCGCATGGAGCGCCGAAACGGCATCCTGCAGCTCACCCTGCACAGCGATGGCAAGACGCTGCGCTGGGGCGGCGGCCCACACGAAGAGCTCGGCCACGCCTTCCGCGACATCGGCAGCGACCGCGACAACCGCGTGATCATCCTCACCGGCACCGGCGACGCCTTCATCGAAGAGGTGGACTCGGAGAACCTCGGCAGCCGGCTCCCGGCCACCAGCATCACCCCGCAGGTGTGGGACCAGATCTACTGGAACGCCAAGCACCTCCTCATGAACCTCCTCGACATCGAGGTCCCCATGATCGCCGCCGTGAACGGTCCGGCGCTGATCCACGCCGAGCTGGCCGTCCTGTGCGACATCGTGCTTTGCGCCGAGCACGCCGTGTTCCAGGACGCGCCGCATTTCCCCAACGGCCTCGTGCCGGGCGACGGCGTGCACGTCATCTGGCCGCTCGTGCTCGGCATCAACCGGGGCCGGTACTTCCTGCTCACCGGCCAGAAGCTGTCCGCGCAGGAGGCCCTCCACCTGGGCGTGGTGAGCGAGGTCTTGCCGCGTGAGGCCCTGCTCGGCCGCGCCTGGGCCCTCGCCGAACAGCTCGCCGAGCGGCCGCCGCTCACGCTGCGCTACGCCCGGGTCGTGCTCACCCAGCAGCTCAAGCGCCTCATGCTCGACCACCTCGGGCCCGGGCTGGCGCTGCAGGGACTCGGGGCCAACGATTACTGGCCCGGGGCCAAGAAATGAGCGCCCTCCCACCCCCGCCAGTCCGCAGTCCTGCCGGACGGGAACGCCGGTGAGGTATTTACGGGGGAGCGCGCTATAATGATTCCCAGTTCATCGCCCTTGCATCAAGGAGACAGGATCATGAGACACATCGCCCGGTTCCTGGTGGCCCTCGCGGCCGTAGGGCTCTCCGGCTGCGGCGCCCCGCTCGTGGAGTCCGGCGGGGAGACGGCCAACGGCGCGGTGATCGGCCACCTCCAGAGCCGCAACCACAAGCTCACCCTCCACGCCAGCGCCGACGGCGCACGCTTCACCGTGCGCGCCAACGACGGCCACGTGATCGCCAGCGATCTGTCCCTCGACGAGCTGTCGGCGCAACACCCCGAGCTGTTCCGGCTCTATCAGGACAGCGTCGCCCGCCCCGTCGACGCCTCGCTCACGCAGCCCTCGTCCACCCGCTGACCTCCCGCTCGCCTTCGCCGCCTCCTCACGCCCGTAGCACTCTGTGAGGCGCCCACCGAGCAGAGGTGCGCGCCCTGGCGGGCAGCGGTATCTTGCCCCCATGACGTTCCCTTCGCTCCCGTTCCTCTTCGGGCGTGGCAGAGGCGAGCCGCATCGCTACGTGCGCCCCTTCGCGCTCCTCGGCGCGCTCGTCACGCTGGCAGAGGCGGCGGCGGTGTTGGGGCCGCTCCACACCATCTTCCTCTTCAATTCGCAGCAGCGCTCCTGGCTGCGCGCCTCGGCGCCGCTCGCCATCGGCTGCGGCTGGCTCCTCTGGTGGCTCATGATGCGCCTCTGGCGCGCGCCCATCGACCGGGCCGTGCGCCGCCATCGCCTCGGCGAGCCCCTCGACGCCGCCACCGCCGAGGCCGTCTACCGGGCCTCGCTCGCCTTGCCCCGCCGCGTCGCCTGGCTGCGCTCGGGCATCGCCGGCACCATCGGCACCTTCCTCGGCCTCACCCTCCACCGCTCGATGGGCCTCCCCGCCGTGTCGGTGCTCACCTTCGCCGTCGTCTCGTTCCTCCACATGCACATGATGCAGGTGTTCCGCAGCCTCGGCTACGCCCGCATCCTCGGCCGCGTGCGCGACGAGCTCGTCCCCAACGTCTCGCCGCTGCGCCTGTTCCGCGACCAGTACGTCGCGCGCCTCGTGCGCAGCGCGCTCGCCACCGGCGTCCTCGGGGTCACCGCCATCGCCGCCTTCGCCTACTTCTTCATCCCCATCAACCTCCAGCAGTACCAGAGCCTCGAGACCTGGTTCCCCTTCCCGATCATCGTCCTCACCGGCATCTGGTACGCGCTCGCGCGGCGCCTCGTGCGGCCGGTCGACCGCTACCTCGCCGTGGCCACCGCGCCCGACGCCCCCGAGCAGGCCGCCCGACGCGAGCACCTCGCGCTCGTCGCCTACCGCGCGGCGCAGCTCATCCCCGCCAAGTTCGCCATCGCCACCGCCTCGCTGTGGCTCGCGGCCGAGGTGCTGGTCGTCGTGCTGAGCTGGCTGCGCGTGTTCCACATCGACCTCGAGAACGCCGGCATCCTGTTCGGCGAGGCGCTGGTGGTGACGGTGGCGGTGGCGCTCTACGAGGCGCTCTGGCACCGCACGACCATGCGCCCGCTCCTCGTGCACGTGGCCACGCACCACCGGCCGCGGCCCGAGATGGTGCGCACCCCGCTGTCGATGCACTACAAGATGCTGACCTCGTTCGGCGGCCTCACCTTCTTCGCCTGCGGCCTGTCGCTCTTCTGGTCCTTCGTCCAGTACAAGAACCTGGCGACCAAGTACATCCAGCAGGTGGCGTCGCTGCGCCTCGAGCGGGTGATGGCCGATCTCCGGAGCCTCCCGGCGCGCCTCGGCACCCCGCTGGTCGAGGCCGAGGTGACGCTCCTCCTCGAGACCGAGGCGCGCGACGAGGCGGTCATCTATTATCTGCCGCCGTCCGAGGCCGCGGGCGTGGTGGCCGTGGGCGGGGGCAAGGCCGGGCCGCCGCCGCTGCTCCCGCCGAGCGAGGAGATGACGCTCAGGCGGCACGACCGTCAGGGCGGCTCGATGGAGCTGTCGGCGCTCCACCTGTCGGGCGCCTATGCCCGCCTGGTCAACGACGAGGGCCGCGACCTTGGCGTCATCGCCATCCTCTATCCCGGCTACCGCGGCCGCGGCTCGTCCATCGAGGGGCAGATCAAGATCCTGCTCTACTTCTTCGTCATGCTGGCCGGGGCCTCGATGGGCATCGTGGTGCTCGTCGTGACCGATCTCACGCAGCCCATCCGCCACCTCGAGCAGCGCGCCGGGGCCATGGCCCGCGGCGACCTCACCCACCCGGTCATCTACCTCGCCGGCGAGGCCGACGAGGTGGGGCGGCTGACCTACGCGTTCGAGGAGATGCGCCGGGCGCTCAACGAGAAGCTGCGCTCCTCGGCCGAGGCCAACCTCACCCTGGAGCAGGAGGTGCAGCGCCGCACCTCCGAAATCGAGCGGCGCAACCAGGAGCTCAAGGGCGCGCTCGATGCGCTGCAGCGCGCGCAGGCCGAGCTCGTGCGCTCGGAGAAGATGGCCTCGATGGGTCGCCTCGTGGCGGGCATCGCCCACGAGATCAACAACCCGGTCAACGCGGTGGTGAACACCGCCGGCCCGCTCGCCGCCACCCTTGACGAGCTCATCGAGCGCCTCGGCAACCTCAAGCCCGAGGAGGCGAGCGAGATGGCATCGGACCTGCGCGAGATGCTGCACGTCATCCAGCGCGGCGCGCACCGCACCAAGGAGATCGTCCAGGCCCTGCACAACTACTCGCGCGGCGATGACGATCGCCTCGTGGAGGTGGACCTCCACCGCGGCATCGACGAGTCGCTCGATCTCTTGCGGCACCACCTCAAGAACGGCATCCGCGTCGAGCGCGCCTATGGCAACGTGGGCAAGATCCGGGGCTACGCCGGCAAGCTCAACCAGGTGTTCATGAACCTCCTTACCAACGCGGCGCAGGCGCTGGTCGCGCAGGCGGAGAAGCAGGGAGGCCCAGGTGGATCAAGCGGCCAGAAGGAGGGGCTCATCCGCATCACCACCGCGCGCCAGGGCGACAAGGTCGTCATCGCCGTGGCCGACAACGGACCTGGCATCCCGCAGGAGGTGCTGCCGCACATCTTCGATCCGTTCTTCACCACCAAGGAGGTGGGGCAAGGGTCGGGGCTCGGCCTCTCGATCGTGCACGGCATCGTCGAGCGGCACGGCGGCAGCATCGCCGTGGACAGCGAGGTCGGGCGCGGCACGACCTTCACCGTGATCCTGCCGGCCGACGCCAGCGAGGTGCGCCGCGTGCGGCCGGATCGCACCCCCAACGAGGTGATCCTCGAGCGCCCCTGAAGTAAGAGGGTGAGCGCAGCCAGCGAATCAGAGGACCGGAGTCAGAGCGTCAGAGAGACAGAAAGGAGCGTGGGTGATGGGCAATCCGTGGCACGACATACCCCTGCCGGACGATGAGAAACTCATCGAGTTCCCGGCGGTCATCGAGGTCCCCAAAGGGGAGAAGAACAAGTACGAGATCGACAAGAAGACCGGCTTCCTGCGGCTCGACCGGGTGCTGTTCTCGGCCGTGCACTACCCGGCCAACTACGGCTTCATCCCGCGCACGCTCGGCGAGGATGGCGATCCGCTGGACGTGCTCGTGCTGTGCCAGGAGCCGGTGGTGCCGCTGTCGTACATGATCGCGCGGGCCATCGGCGGCTTTCGCATGCGCGACGAGGTCGGCATCGACGACAAGATCATCTGCGTGCACGTCAACGACCCGGCGTATCGCGACTATCAGAGCGTCGAGCAGCTGCCGCCCCACGTGGTCACCGAGATCATGAACTTCTTCGAGGTCTACAAGAAGCTCGAGGGCAAGGACGTGTCGGTGGGCAAGCGGCTCTCCAAGGACGAGGCGCTGGCCGTGATCCGCGCGTCGGTCACGCGCTACCAGTCGCGCTACGGCTCGCCCTCGACGGGCTGATGGACGCTCACGCCTGGAGGGGCGGGCGATGAGGAGAAGGGGGCTTGGCATGCTGGGCGGTGCCGGCCCCCCGATCTTCTTCGGCCCTGCGCCGCCGCCGCACGAGCCCCTGGGTCTCGTCGATATACCAGAAGGCCACCCGCAGGAAGGCGGCGAGGACGGTCACCAGGATGGACGACAGGAACCAGCTGAGGACCTGGCTCACGAACCCCCAGGCCGGCACGACGCGCACGTACATCGTGCCCGTGAGGGGGACGAGGACGAAGGCGAGCCAGTGCGACACGCAGTAGGGGCAGGACACGAGGTAGCCGAGCCAGGTCTCCTTGCCGCCGAGTCGCTCGCGGAGGGGCGCGAGCAGGCGCTCGCGGGCGATGGTGTGTGACAGGCCCATCACGACGGCGGAGACGGCGAGGAGCTGGAACCACGCGGGCATGAGATCAACATGCGCGCGTCGAGGCGCGGGGACAGGGCCGAGGGCGCGGAGCACGGCGAAAGATCAGAGGAGGGGGGCGGGTCGCGGGGTCTCGGCGGCGAAGCCGTGGAGCAGCTTGGCCGCGGCACGCTCGCCCGAGGCCAGCGCGCCGTGCACGGTGCCGGCGTGGCCGTGTTCGTGGATGGCCTCGCCGGCCAGGAACAGGGTGTCGGCGATGGGTTGTGATAGCACGTCGAGGGCGCCGCCCTGGCCGACGGGCACGTAGCTGTAGGCGCCGCGCGCCCAGGGGTCTTCTTGCCAGTGCGTGCGCTCGTGGTGCTCGAGCAGGGCTTGGAGGTCTGCGGGGGTTCTGCCGAAGGCGTCTGCGAGACCGTGGAGGCCGGCCTGGAGGAGGGCTTCTTGGTCGGCGCTGGCGAGGCGTTCTGCCGCGGGGCCGGCGGCCCACCCGACGAGGATCGGGGCGGGCAGGGGCGCGAGGGACCACCAGGTGGGAATGGCGGCGCCGCGGATGTGCAGGAAACCGAAGTCCGGGCCGGTGGGGCTCTCGGCCCAGAAGCGTTCGCGGAACTGGAGGAGCAGCTTGATGACGGGGCCGGTGGCGAGCGAATGGATGGCGGTTTGTACAGCGTCGGGCAGCGCGGGGTCGAAGCGGATGGCGCCGAGCTTATGGCGCGGTTGCGCCAGCACGGCCAGGGGCACGGTGACGACGGCGGCGCGCGCCGTGAGGGTCAGGGGCTTGGCGCGGGTGGAGTGGCCTTGCCGGGCGGTGATGCGCACCTCGCCGGGCCGCCAGGTGATGGCGGTGACCTCGGTGTCGAGGAGGAGTGAGGCGCCCTGCTGGGCGAGCTGGTCGGCGAGGTGGCGCGGGAGGGCGTCGTAGCCGTCGAGGATGCGGAAGTTGCGTCCGCCCTGGATGGCGTCTGCCGCGGCTTCCTCGCGCAGGAACGCCTGGAGGCTGGCGCGGTCGAGGGGGGCGGCGTGGAAGCCCTCGACGTAGGTGGTGAGGAGGTCGAGGGCGCGGGGGTCGACGTCACCGGCGGCGCGGTGCGCGGCGATGAGATCGGCGACGCTGCGGTCCTGCTCGCCGGCCTGGGTGAGGAGGCGATCCAGCGCGTCCCAGGGCCGGTCTTCGTCCAGCCAGCGGCCCTGCTCGACGAGGTGGAAGCCGCCCGGGGTTTCGGCCGTGCGGAGGCCCGCTTCTTTGAGGATGCGCCACAGCGCGGGGTGCCGGCCGTGCACGAACTCGGCGCCGAGCTCGATCGGGGTGTCGCCGCGGTGCCGGGTGGCGATGCGGCCGCCGACGCGGTCGCGGGCTTCCAGCACGGTGACTGTGAGGCCGGCCTCGCTGAGGCGTCGTGCTGCCATGAGACCGGCCACGCCGGCGCCGATGACCACTACGTGCTCGGTTGTCTTCACAGCTACTGTGCTAAGGGCGCCGCGGGGCGGATCCAAGGGGAGGAGGGTACGGCCTCCGGCGGCATGTATTTATTGTGAGCAACCTGCGTCAAGAGGCTCGGGTGCCAACAGCTGTGGCCTGCATGGGAGGCGCCTCCAGGGGAGAAGCCTACCAAGAGACAAACCCGTAGCCTCGTCCGCTTGAACAGGGCCCTCGATGTATGAGACGCATCAAAGAGACATGCAAACTAGGGAAAGCTGATGTCCAACGGCAAATCGCATCGCCCTGGTTCCTCAAATCAGGCCTCTCATCAACGGAGCGGTGGAAGTAGGGATGAGAGCCTGCCCAGCCGCCCGTTTTCGCTGCCGCCTGGCTACTACGACCACTACGGCATCCCCCGCCCAGGGCCGACGCAAGGGTCGGTTCAGGCGAAACGTTTTGGCCCGAATCAGGGCCCGCCCATTCCCCGCGGTCTACTCGAGTACCATGGCATCGTCCCGCGAGCGACCTCCGACGGCTCCTCCGGCCCGGTACAACAGACGGCGGAGGCTCAAGCGGAGCCAGCACCGGGAGCCGCGCCAGAGGCAGCACCCGCTGGCGCCCCAGATGCTTCGGTGAAGGCTCCCCGAGAGCGTGAAGAGACCCTTTCCATGCCTACCGGGCCTGCTGTGCAGGCCGCAGGTGGCAACCCCAATCTCTCCGATCACGAGATCACTGCGCAGGCCGAACAAGGCATCGCCGGCGCGAGCAGCGAAGTCCCTTATCGAGAAAAGATGGAGGTCGCCTTTGGCGTCTCCTTCGCAGACGTTCGGGCCCACACCGATGACTCGGCGGCCGCAGCCAACCGCGGCATCGGCGCCACCGCGTACACCGTCGGCGAGCGGATCGCCTTTGCCCATTCCAATCCACCGGAGTCCCTGGTCGCCCACGAACTGGCGCACGTGGTGCAGCAGCGGGCAGGGATCG
Organism: Polyangia bacterium; assembly: GCA_036263495.1. Lineage (GTDB taxonomy): Bacteria > Myxococcota_A > Polyangia > Palsa-1104 > SHYY01 > DATAGU01. Next base: position 20,509 of record DATAGU010000046.1, read on the forward strand.
GACCCACGGGCGGCGTCGGCCGGACCGGCGACGCCTTCGAGCGCGAGGCCGATCGGGCGGCCGCCGAGGTGGTGGGAGGTGGGAAGACCGACCTGGCGAGCCGCTATCCCATGCAAGGTGCACAGGCAGCGCTGCAGCGCAAATCGGTGCAGCGCTACGAATCGGGCGAGCACGCCATGCTGGGCTGCGGCGCGCAGTATCCCTTCGTCGCAGGTGCCGAGGTGACGCTGCCCAATGGGGCTCGCGTGTATCCAGGGGAGATGGTCGCCTTCCCCGACTTCTATGCCGACCTCCAGCAGCTGACCGAGGCCCCGCGCCAGGAGGTGGAGGCGCTGGTGGGGTTCTGTCGCCTGGAAGCGCTGTGGTTCCAGGCACGGCGGCTGACGCAGAAGGCCAAGGGCCATCCCGAGAGCTCGAACGCACCTGGGTCCAGCAAGGCCACGCCCGCACCACCCAAGGGCCATCATTCGGCCGGCGTCACGGCGATAGACGGCGATCACGACAGGCTCACCGTATTCGCCGAGGCGGACGAACTGAAACCGGACAGCAAGGTCTGGCAGACCCCGGTGCCGGGCGGTCACAAACTCGGCGATTTCCGTGATCGACTCATCCAGCGGTTCACCCCGGCTTGGCAGTTCTTCGGCATCACCTTCGCTCACGATCAGCCGCCCCCGGGCAACGTCGTCGCCATGAAGGCCACGATCGGCCGGCGCCGCTTCCGCGGCGCCAATGACTCGCTCTTCGATCCGAAGCGCGCGGGCTCGGCCACTCAAGATCCCGCCCATCTGGGTGGCGACTACCTCGATCTGGCGTCGAACAATGTCAGCCACTTCACGCCCGACAGCTGGGAGACGTGGAAGGCGCATCACGAGAAGGCCTGTCAGCTTCATCACCAAGCCCAGCGGACCGAGGACAAGGCCCTCGCCCTGGTCATGGATCAGATGGGCTGCCACTTCCTGACCGACCGTTTCTCCGCCGGCCATACGGTCAACAAGGAAGAGCTGATGCAGTATGCGACGACCATGATGCTGCGCACCGCCGGCGCCGCCCATCCCGAGGCGCGGGAAGGAGAGGCCACGGACGCCCTCCTGCGTTCAACCCTCGAGAAGGCGCTCACCGCCTGTTTCCACGATAGCAAAGTCGCCGACAAGTGGGACGAGGGCGTGGATCGCGCCTTCCAGCGAAACCTCATCGCCCGCGGTGAGCGCGACCTGCTCAAGGATTTGCCCAAGTACCGTGGTCCGAACACGGCCACGATCGTCGGCCAGGTGACCGGCGTCATCATGGACATGCCCTGGCGTAACGTCGGCGGCACCATCCAGCTGAGCGGCGACAGCCGCAGTTACGGCCCCGCATCTCAGACCAAGGGCAAGGGGGGCTATCACCTCGGCGCCGGCAACCTGGCCGCGCTCCAGGTGCACAATGCCCTGAACGCCATTGGCTTCACGGTGCGCAATCGGCATGGGCAGACCTGGCGCATGCAGGGCGATGAGCACCTGACCACCGAGACCCAGAAGATCGCCCAGGCGGCGGTGAGCGCCTCGCGACGCCAGGTCCAGC
>DATAGU010000047.1:0-14395 GCA_036263495.1 Polyangia bacterium
ATGTCCTCAAGGCGGCGAGCGAGGGCTATGGCCCGGAGAAGCGGGTCATCTTGCTCCACGGCCCTGTGGGCTCGTCGAAATCGACGATCGCGCGCCTCCTCAAGAAGGGCATCGAGCACTACTCGACGACCCACGACGGAGCCCTCTTCACGTTTGACTGGATAAACCTCGACGGCGTCGGCATGGCCGGCCCCGAGAGCGGCCGGTTCAAGTGCCCGATGCACGAGGAGCCGCTCCGCCTGATCCCGCCCTCGTGGCGCGCCCGCGCTGTCCGTGAGCTCGGGCTCTCGAGCGCGGATTTCGAGGTCCAGGTCGACGGCGATCTCGATCCTGCGTGCCGGTTCATCTTCAACCGCTTGATGGACAAGTACGGCGGCGACTGGTCGAAGGTGATGCAGCACGTCCGCGTGCGGCGCCTTGTTTTGTCGGAGAAGGACCGCATCGGCGTCGGCACCTTCCAGCCCAAGGACGAGAAGAACCAGGACTCGACCGAGCTCACGGGCGACATCAACTACCGCAAGATCGCCGAGTTCGGCTCGGACTCCGACCCGCGCGCCTTCAACTTCGACGGTGAGTTCAACATCGCCAACCGCGGCATCGTCGAGTTCATCGAGGTGCTCAAGCTCGACGTGGCCTTCCTCTACGACCTCCTCGGCGCGACGCAGGAGCACAAGATCAAGCCGAAGAAGTTCGCGCAGACCGACATCGACGAGGTCATCCTCGGTCACACGAACGAGGCCGAGTACAAGAAGCTCCTCAACAACGAGTACATGGAGGCGCTGCGCGATCGCACGATCAAGATCGACATCCCCTACATCACGCGCCTCAACGAAGAGAAGAAGATCTACATGAAGGACTACAACCCCGAGCGCATCCGCGGCAAGCACATCGCGCCGCACACGCTCGAGGTGGCCGCCATGTGGGGCGTGCTCACGCGCCTCGAGGATCCGAAGAAGCACAACCTGACGCTGCTCCAGAAGCTCAAGCTCTATGACGGCAAGACGCTGCCGGGCTTCACGCAGGACAACATCAAGGAGCTGCGCAAGGAGTCGGTGCGCGAGGGCCTGGACGGGATCTCGCCGCGCTACGTGCAGGACAAGATCTCGAACGCGCTCGTCTCGGACCGCGGCGAGGGCTGCATCAACCCCTTCATGGTGCTCAACGAGCTCGAGGGCGGCCTCAAGCACCACTCGCTCATCACCTCGGAGGACCAGCGGCGCCGCTACACCGAGCTCCTGACGGTGGTCAAGCAGGAGTACGAGGACATCGTCAAGAACGAGGTGCAGCGCGCCATCTCGGCCGACGAGGACGCGATCGCCAAGCTGTGCGCCAACTACATCGACAACATCAAGGCGTACACGCAGAAGGAGAAGGTCCGCAACAAGTACACCGGCCAGGCCGAGGAGCCGGATGAGCGGCTGATGCGCTCGATCGAGGACAAGATCGACATTCCCGAGTCGAGGAAGGAAGACTTCCGCCGCGAGATCATGAACTACATCGGCGCGCTCGCGGTCGAGGGGCGGGTGTTCGACTACCGCACGAACGAGCGGCTGCACAAGGCGCTCGAGCTCAAGCTGTTCGAGGACCAGAAGGACTCGATCAAGCTGACCTCGCTCGTGTCGACGGTGGTGGATCGCGACACGCAGGAGAAGATCGACGTGGTGAAGAACCGCATGATCCGCAACTACGAATACTGCGAGGTGTGCGCGACGGACGTGCTCAACTTCGTGGCGTCGATCTTCGCCCGCGGTGACGTCAAGGAGTGATGAATGGACCCGCACGTCGGACCAGTGACAGTGAAGATCTCGGGGACCTCGGCGCTGCTCCTCACCAAGCTCGCCGAGGCCCTCGGGACCGACGACGGCGGGGCCGTGCTCATGCGGGCCCTCGGGCTGCTCGATCTGGCGCTCCGCGCCAAGCGCGAGGGCAAGCGTCTCGCCTTCATCGACCCGGCGACGGGGCAATCGAGCGAGGTGGCGTTCTGATGCGACACCCCATCTGGACTGTCGATGTTGTCCATCGCCGGGCCCTTTGCGGGAGGGAGGAGCCGACACGATGAGCCTTCGGATCGATCAGGATCGGCGCCGCTTCCGCGAGATCGTGCGCGGCAAGATCAAGCAGAACCTGCGCAAGTACATCACCCAGGGGGAGATGCTCGGCAAGAAGGGCAAGGACGTCGTGTCCATCCCGCTGCCGCAGATCGACATCCCCCACTTCCGCTATGGGCAGCGCCAGCAGGGCGGCGTGGCGCAGGGCGACGGCAACCCGGGGGACCCGCTCGGCCAGGGCGATCCACAGCAGGGCGAGGGCAAGGCCGGCGATCAGTCGGGCGAGCACCTCCTCGAGGTGGACGTGACCATGGAGGAGCTGGCGCAGATCCTCGGCGAGGAGCTGCAGCTGCCGCGGATCGAGCCCAAGGGCCGCGAGCGGATCGTGGCGCGCAAGGATCGCTACACGGGCATCCGCCAGACCGGGCCCGAGTCGCTGCGCCACTTCCGCCGCACGTACAAGCAGGCGCTCAAGCGGCAGATCGCGATGGGGACGTACAACCCGAAGGTGCCGCTCATCATCCCGATCGGGGAGGACAAGCGCTATCGCTCGTGGAAGTCGGAGCCGCTGCCGCAGTCGAACGCGGTCATCATCTACATGATGGACGTGTCGGGCTCGATGGGCGACGAGCAGAAGGAGATCGTGCGCATCGAGTCGTTCTGGCTCGATACGTGGCTGCGCTCGCAGTACCAGGGGATCGAGTCGCGCTACATCATCCACGACGCGACGGCCAAGGAGGTGGACCGCGAGACCTTCTTCCGCACGCGCGAGTCGGGCGGCACGATGATCTCCTCGGCCTACAAGCTGTGCGCCAAGCTCATCCAGGAGGACTACTCGCCGAGCGAGTGGAACATCTATCCGTTCCACTTCTCGGACGGGGACAACTGGTCGGTGGACGACACGGTGACGTGCATCGAGATCCTGCGACAGCAGGTCCTGCCGGCGGTGAACCTGTTCTGCTACGGGCAGGTGGAGTCGCCCTATGGCTCGGGGCAGTTCATCAAGGACCTCATCGAGCACTTCAACACGGTCGACAACCTGGTGACTTCCGAGATCAAGGGCAAGGAGGCGATCATGGACTCGATCCGAGAGTTTCTCGGCAAGGGGAAGTGATTCGCAGCGTGTGAGGATCGTCATGGGCAGACTCGGCTCGGCGTTGCTTCTCCTGGTGGCCTTCGCGGCGACCGCGGCGGCCGATGCGAGTCTGCCGGCGCTGCCGGGGAGCCCTGGCCGGCCCGGGGGGACGGCGAAGGGCGGCGACTGGCGTGGGCGGTGCGCCGAGCGGCTCGAGCGGGCGCGCGCCCAGGCGGCGAAGAAGGCGCCGGTCTTTGCCGCGGGCCGCGTGGAGGCCTGGGCGCGCGAGCGGGCGGCGCCAGGCGATCCGACGGCGGCGCAGGTGGTGGATGTGATCGAGCTCCGGGTGGGCGAGGGCGATGCGCTCGCGTTCCTGGTGCAGGTCGAGCCCGATAAGCCCATCGATACAGGGGGCGGGGTGGGGCCTGCCCCTCCGAGGGACTTGGGCTGGGTTCCGGGGGCGCCTCCCGAGGGGTTGGGTGCGATGAACGGGCAGCGCCGCCATGCCTTCGGGTGGCACGGGCTGCTGGCGGCCCGCCAGGGGACGATGCCGGCGGTGCTCAAGGTCTTCGAGACGGTGTTCCGGCGCGCGGTCGATGATTGTCTGGACAGCCGGTCACACGCCTCCGCGGGACCAGATGCGGGCGAAGCCGGCGGGGAGCGAAGGCCGGTAGGCCTGAGCGGAGCAAGGCGTGTGAGCGGCGCTCAAAGATGACCGTCACGGCGCGCGGTCGATGAGATTACGGATATGAGAAAGGGTTTTTCGATGAGTCGGATGCTGCCGGGATACCTGCTCGACATGCAGCGCGAGATCGAGGGCCACGCGCGCGCGTATGGGCTCGATTTCTTCGAGACGATCTTCGAGGTGCTCGACTACCAGCGCATGCACGAGGTGGCGGCCTTCGGGGGCTTCCCGACGCGCTATCCGCACTGGCGCTTCGGCATGGAGTACGAGCACCTGTCGAAGAGCCACGAGTATGGCCTCTCGAAGATCTACGAGATGGTCATCAACAACGAGCCCTGCTACGCGTACCTCCTCGAGGGCAACTCGCTCGTCGACCAGAAGATGGTCATGGCGCACGTCTTCGGGCACTGCGACTTCTTCAAGAACAACTACTACTTCTCGAAGACGAACCGGAAGATGATCGACGGGATGGCGAACCACGCCGCCCGCATCCGCAAGCACGTCGAGCGGCAGGGGATCGAGAAGGTGGAGAGCTTCATCGACGTCTGCCTCTCGCTCGACAACCTCATCGACCCGCTCTCGCCCTTCATCGTGCGCCGCGCGCCCCGGCAGGAGACCCCCGCGTCCACGGAGGAGAAGCCCGAGCAGACCGAGGAGGTGCCGAAGTTCCGGGCCAAGTCCTACATGGACAAGTTCATCAATCCGCCGGACTTCATCGCCCATCAGAAGCAGCGGATGGAGAAGGAGAAGGAGAAGGAGAAGAAGTTCCCCGAGCAGCCGGAGCGCGACGTGCTCCTGTTCCTCATCGAGCACGCGCCGCTCGAGCGCTGGGAGCGCGACGTCCTCGAGGTCATGCGCGACGAGGCGTACTACTTCGCGCCGCAGGGCATGACCAAGATCATGAACGAGGGCTGGGCCACATACTGGCACTCCACGATCATGACGCAGAAGGCGCTCACGGCGGCCGAGGTGATCGACTACGCCGACAATGCCGCGGGCGTGACGGCGGCGGCGCCGGGCCAGCTCAACCCCTATCGGCTGGGGGTCGAGCTGTTCCGTCACATCGAGGACCGCTGGAACAAGGGGCGCTTTGGCAAGGAGTGGGAGGACTGCACCGACATGGCGGCGCGCCGGCACTGGGATCGCCGCCTCGGGCTCGGACGGCGCAAGATCTTCGAGGTGCGCAAGCTCTATAACGACGTGACCTTCATCGACGAATTCTTCACCGAGGAGTTCTGTCGCGAGCACAAGTTCTTCTCGTTCGGCTTCAACGAGCGCTCGGGCAACTGGGAGATCGAGAGCCGTGAGTTCAAGAAGGTGAAAGAGAAGCTCCTCTTCCGCCTCACCAACTTCGGCCAGCCGTTCATCCAGGTAGAGGACGGCAACTTCGAGAACCGCGGGGAGCTCTTCCTGCGGCACAAACACGAGGGTATCGACCTGCAGCTCGATCTGGCGCGCGACACCATGATGGCGCTGGCGCGGGTGTGGAAGCGCCCGGTCAATGTGCTCACCCGCCTGGACGGCAAGGGGCGGATGCTGCGCTACGACGGGCGGGAGCATTCGGAGAAGGGCGCCGATTACCCGGAGCGGTCCTAGAGGTCCCAAGGCGTCGCGATGGCGGGGCAAGCCCGAGGTCCGGGGCGGCGGGCACACGCCATGGGGGGCAAGAACGGGATCCGCCCGGCGGTCCCGGCCGACTTCACCTTCATCCGCCGTCTGGCGGTGCGGGTGTTCTCCTATCTCGGCGATTACGGGCGCATCATCCCCGACTGGCTGGCCCATGACGGGGTGCTCTCGTTCGTGGTGGAGGAGGCCGGCCGGCCGGTCGGCTTCACGATGATCGGGTATTACCGCATCGAGGGGGATTCGCAGGGCTATGCCGCCGATCTCCTGGCCATCGCGGTGTCGCCCGAGGCGCAGCACCAGGGGCAGGGGCGGCGGCTGCTCGAGCACGCGATCACGACGGCCCGGACGGCGCGGCGGCGGCTCCCGGTGCGCGAGCTGCGCCTATCGGTGGCCGAGCCGAACCAGCGGGCGCGCCGGATGTTCGCGGCAGCGGGCTTCGTCGATGTCGCGGGCGACCATGGGTTCTACGAGGGCGGGCAGCGCGCCCTCCACATGCGGCTCAAGTTCTAGGCTGGCAGGAGCCCGGGCGGGCTAGCGCACCACCACGGTGCCGAGCTGGACGCGGTTCTCGCCGTCGTTTGGCCCGGACTTGACCTGCAGGCGCTGCGACCCGAGCCAGAAGCCGGTGTAGATCTTGTAGACGCCCTCGGGGGTGCCGGTGCGCTCGGCGGTCATGGGATGCTCGTCGATGATGTAGTAGCCGGGCACCCAGTTCGCGGTGGGGAACTTGCCGTCGAGCGGCACGTGATCGCCGTTGACGCGGTGGCCCGGGCCGTCGAAGTGGACGAACACCTTGTAGTTCGTGCCGATTGGGGCCTTCACCTTGTAGTAGAGGGTGATGGTGAACTGCCGGCCGCGGTCGATGGCGTCCGGCACGTCGTAGCCGACCAGCTCGACCTTGTCTTCGAAGTTCGCGTTCACGACGTGCTGGGGCGGACGCGGGAGCTCGCGCACGACCAGGCGCCGCAGGGGGTTGCGATCCTGCTCGCCGGGCCCGAGCCGGTTGGACAGGAGCAGGAAGCGGGAGTTGGTGTCGTCGATGACGAGGTACGGCTGGCTGTGCGTCTTGGCGTACTGATCGATGGCCGGCAGCTCCTCGCTCGGCATCACCACGAAGGTCCGCCGCGGCTTGCCGAGGAACGAGAAGAGCTGATCGAGGGTCATGAGATCGGTGGCCTTGCCGCGGAAGTAGTAATCGATGCCCTTGCCCGCGGCGCGGTATTGCCCGAGCTCCCCGTCGCTGCCGCCGAGCGCCTGGTAGCGTGAGAACAGCCCCTTGGACGAGAGGTGCTTGGACAGCTCCGGCACGAGCCAGTAGACCGTGCCGAGGGCGTTGACGAGCGCGAGGCCGTAGGCGAAGAGGGTGAGCCGGTGCCGCCACCCTTGGGCCGTGGCCGGTCCGCCGGGCGTGCCCGTCCCGCCTTCGGCTTCCTGTGCCGGCGAAGGGGGCAGCCCGAGCGCGAGGCCGACGAGGAGCCCCCAGACGATGCCTACGGCCGTGAGCACGAAGCGCGGCGAATCGAGGGGCGGCCACTGGAGCGTGCCGACGATGTGGGCCCCGGCATAATGCTCCGGACCTTCGGCCAGGTCATGGGCGAGCAGGAGCGCGCCCACGAACACGGCGAAGCCCGCATGACCGAGGCCGCGCGGCTCGGCGAGCGCGCGGTCGAGGATGTCGGCGCAGAGGAGCGCGATGGCCGCGAGTCCCGGGAACGAGACCTCGCCGACCCACGAGGTCTCGAGCATGGCGCCGAGGTAGCTGGCGCCGAGCCAGGCGATGAGCGTCAGGCGGCCGAGCCGCTCGCGCCGGGCCTCGTCCCTGTCCGCGGCGCCTGCGCCCGCCGGCGTGCTCGACATCAGCCCGAGCGGGAGCAGCGCCACCCAGGGGAAGGCCGCGAAGCCGAAGTCCCGGATCACGGTCACGAACACGACCGCGTGTGGACCGGCGCGACGCACGCCGCCGAGGAGCGGGGAATATTGACCCACCTTGATCCAGGCCGCGGCCAGCACGAGGGCGAGCGCGGCCAGGGGGAAGGCGACGCGGGTGAGGCGCCGCATCGTGTGCTCTTCGGTGTCCCCCAGCCAGGCGGCGGCGGCGAGGGCGGCGAGCGGAACGGCGGTGCCGAGGAGCGCTCCGCCGGCCAGGTGCCCGAGGGCGAGGCCCAGGACCCCGAGCGCCGCGTGCCCGAGTCGGCCGCGGGCCGTCCGGTCGCGCGGCCAGAGTGCGTGCGTCCCGCCGCCCACGGCGAGCGCGGAGGCCAGGATGAGGGGGGCGCTCGTGACGAGCTGGCGCGCGCCGAGGAGGAAGGCGGGCATGGTGAGGAGCGCGATCGCGCCGAGGAGGGCGGTGCGCCGACGCACGAGCGCGGTGCCGGCATAGTAGCAACCGAGGAGCGCGAGGAGTGCGGTGAGCGCGATCGGCAGCCGTCCCCCCAGCTCGCCGACACCGAGGGCACGAAAGCCCGCGCCGATGAGCCACAGCGTGAGCGGCGGGCGCTGGATGGCGATGCGCCCTGGGGAGGTGGTGGGGCCGGCGCTGGCCATCGCCTCCTTGGCCAGATCCGCCACCCGCACCTCGTGCGGGTCCCACAGGCCGACGTTGCCGAGGAGGGGAAGAAACAGGAGGGCGCCGAGGAGGGCGATGAGGAGGGTGGCGCGGCGGCGTTCGGCGAGCTGATCGAGGTTCAAGCGGGCACCTGCAAGAGGGTGTCAGGTGCGGGAAAGCTATCTGCCACAAACCGGCTTTGCAAGCCGCGATCGGTATTTACCCCGCCTCCGAGGTGCTCGGCCGCGAGTTCACAGGGGTGGCGCCCGGCCGTGGGTCACGGGGGCTCCCCGTTTGGCACCGCCGCGACTCCGCGTCGGCCGCGCGCTTGGCAAGGTCGCGCGCCTCATGGTAAGTCCGCGATCATGCACACCGACGCCCGATCGGCGGTGGCGCCGGTCGTCATCCTGGGCGGCGGCCTCACCGGCATCTCCACGGCCTTCCACCTGACCTCGCCGTGGATCCTGTTCGAGAAGGAGGACCGGCTCGGCGGGCACGCGCGCACCGACGTGGTGCGCGGCTTCCACTTCGACAAGACCGGCCACTGGCTCCACCTCCGCGACCCCTACATCAAGCAGCTCGTCGCCGAGCTCCTGCCGGGTCAGATGGTCCCGGTCGAGCGGCGCGCGCGCATCTTCTCCCATGGCGCGCTCACGCGGTTCCCCTTCCAGGCCAACCTCCACGGCCTGCCGCCCACGGTGGTCCAGGAGTGCCTGCTCGGCTTCATCCAGGCCTGGCACCGCGCCCAGGCCACGGCCACCGCGGCCCCTGGCGGGCCCGAGCGCCGACCCGCCAACTTCGAGGAGTTCATCCTCGACAAGATGGGCGAGGGGATCGCGCGCCACTTCATGATCCCCTACAACCACAAGCTCTGGGGCGTACACCCGCGAGAGATCACCGCGGACTGGTGCACGCGCTTTGTCCCCATCCCCAAGCTCGAAGACGTGGTGGCCGGCGCGGTCGGCGCGAACCCCCCGGAGATGGGCTACAACGTGCAGTTCCTGTATCCCGAAAAGGGCGGCATCGAGACGCTCACCCGGGCGCTCGTGGCGCGCCTGCGCGGCGGTTCGGTCCACACCCGTACGTCGCCGGAGCTCATCGACTGGCGGGCGCGCCGCATCCAGGTGGGCGGGGAATGGCAGCCGTACCGCGCGCTCGTGGCCTCGATCCCGCTACCGGAGCTCGTGCGTCGCCTGGTCGATCCGCCGGCGGCCGTGGCCCTTGCCGGTGAACAGCTGCGCTGCACCCCGGTGCGCTATCTCAATGTCGCCACCCGCACCCCCTCGCGCGCCGACTTCCACTGGATCTATGTGCCCGAGGAGAAGTACCCCTTCTACCGGGTGGGCATCTACTCGAACGCCGTCCCCTCCATGGCGCCCGACGGGCTCGGCTCGCTCTACGTCGAGCTGGCCGATCGCGGCCCCCTGTCGCTCGACGCCATCCTACCCGACGTGGCGCAGGCCCTGGCCGCGGCCGGCGCCATCAATGGCCCGGACGACGTGCTGTTCGCCGAGCTGCGCGAGCTCAAGTACGCCTACGTGGTCTTCGACCACAACTACTATGCCGCGGTGGGCGCCCTGCTCCCGTGGCTCGAGGCTGAGAACATCTATCCGCGCGGCCGATATGGCTCGTGGACCTACAACGCCATGGAGGACTGCCTCCTCGCGGGACGTGACGTGGCGGAGAAGTTGAGGTAGGCAAGGGCGATGTTCGCCGAACCCACGCCGCATCTCTCGATCGTCATCCCGGTCTACAACGAGGAGGGCATCCTCCACGCGGCGGTCGTGGACCTGGTGTCGCGCCTGTCGGAGCTGCACTGGAGCTACGAGATCCTGCTCGCCGAGAACGGCTCGCGCGACCGCACGGTGGCCATCGCCGAGGAGCTGGCCCGCAAGTTCCCCGAGGTGAAGGTGCACTCGCTCGGCACGCCCAACTACGGCAAGGCGCTGCGCCAGGGCATCCTGCGCGCCCGCGGCGAGTTCATCATGTGCGACGAGATCGACCTCTGTGACACGGACTTCTACCAGCGCGCGCTCGATCTCCTCGAGGCCGATCAGGCCGATCTGGTGGTGGGCTCCAAGGTGATGTCCGGGGCCGAGGACCGCCGGCCGTGGGTGCGCCACGCGGCGACCCTGGTCATCAACGGGATGCTGCGGGTGCTGGTGGACTTCCGCGGCACGGACACGCACGGCCTCAAGGCGTTCCGTCGCGATCGGCTGGTGCCGGTGGCCGAGGCCTGCGTGGTGGACCGCGATCTCTTCGCCTCGGAGTTCGTGATCCGGGCGCAGCGCATGGGACGCCGGGTGGTCGAGATCCCGGTGCACATCGTGGAGAAGCGACCGCCCACCATCAACTTGTTCAAGCGGGTGCCCAAGGTGTTGCGGGACATCGCCCGCCTCACCTACGCCATCCGCCGCGGCGCCTGATGACCATGCGGCGAGTCTGCTCGGTCTCGATCGATCTCGACCCGCTGCGCTGCTACTACGAGATCCATGGTCTCGGGGCGCCGCCGGCCGGGCTGCGCCACGTGGTGCTGCGGCGCGCGCTGCCGCGCTTTGCCGAGCTTCTCGCGGCCCATGACGTCCGCGCCACCTTCTTCGTGGTGGGTCAGGATCTCGCCGAGGACGAGGCGGGGAGGACACTGCTCGGGGAGCTGGCGGCGGCCGGCCATGAGCTCGGCAATCACAGCGAGCATCATCTCTATGATCTCGGGCGCCAGGGGCGTGAGGCCGTGCGCACGGAGATCGAGCGGGCGCATGAGCGCATTGCCAGGGTGGCGGGCCATCCGCCGGTGGGGTTCCGCGCGCCGGGCTATGACCTGTCGCCGGCGATGGCCGAGGCGCTGATGACGCTTGGCTACAACTACGACTCGTCGATCTTCCCGGCGCCCCTTTACTGGGCGGCCAAGGCCGCGGTGATGGGGGTCATGGCGATGGGCGGGCGCCGCTCGGGCGCGGTGATGGCGAACCCTCGCGCCCTCGCGGCGCCGCTTCTGCCGTATCGGCTGGAGGCGCGGGCGCCGTGGCGACGGGGGCAGGCGCCGCTGGTCGAGCTGCCGGTGGCGGTGTCGCCGCGCCTGCGCATCCCGGTGATCGGCACCACGGTCCTCGGCGCGCCGATGGGGGTGCGCACGCGGCTGCTCGAATCCATGCGCGAGCGCCCGTTCTTCAACTTCGAGCTGCACGGCATCGACCTCATCGATGCCGATGACGACGGCATCCCAGCGGAGCTGGTGGCGCGGCAGCCGGATCTGCGGGTGCCGCTGGTGGAGAAGCGGCGGGCGCTCGCGTCCACGCTGGAGGGCCTGGCGCCCGATTTTCGCTTCGCGCCGCTGCGCGAGGTGGCGAGCGAGGTGCAGCTCCACGGACGGATGTAGCGGGTGCAGGGGGTGGGCGAGGCGCCGCTATCGGAGTGAGTTGGGGGTGTGCGAAGGGCGTCGTCCTGCCGGCCGCCCCTGCCGATGTTGCGACGAGCCACGCGTCGGCGTCTCGCCTGCCGCGTAGCGGTAGCGCGTAGGCTGCGCGGTGAGCACTGGCTGCTGGGCGGCCAGTGCGCGGTATGCTACGCGCGATACGTGCCGTCGCTCGTGCACGAGCTCGCGCCAGATCTCGCGCTCGCACTCCTCGGCCATCGCCACCTGTGCGAGGTCGAAGCGCGCGAGGGCCGCACGCACCTTGCGACCGAGCACGACGGCGTGAGGGCGCTCGGCCAGCATGCGAAATGCGCCCTTGCCGTAGCGGTCGTAGTAATAGACGGTATGCGCGGTGGACAGCGCCCCGGCCCAGGGGTAGCGCCGCAGCCGCCAGCCCGCCGACAATCGGTCGAGCGCCGCGTCGATGCGCTGGTGATCGTGTTCGCGCTTGGACGGCCGCTTCTCTTCGTAGAAGAGGCCGGTGCCGAGGAGATCGCCATCGAGCTGCCAGATCTCGCGCAGCCCGAAGCGCTCCGGCGCCTGCGCCACCAGCGCGCCGTGGGTGAGGCCGAACTCGCCCACGATGAAGAGGGCCACCTCCTCGTGATGCTCTTCGAGGAAGCGCAGGGTCATCATGGCCTCGGGGCCGGTCTCGGTGGGGAAATCGGTGAAGCACATGGCCTCGACGGCGATGTCGGCCTCGGACAGGCGCTCGACGACATCGCTCACGACCTCGACGGGCGCTCCCTTGTCGATAAGGGACAGCACTCGGGGGGAGGCCGACTCCACGCCGAGGGCGCAGGCCACGGCCCCGCCCCGGCGTAGCACCTCGGCGCGCTCTCGGGTCAGGTACTTCTCGGGCTTGAGATCCGTGGCCCAGCGCAGATCGAGTCCGGCGTCGGTGAGCGCCTGCGCGAGGCGCACGAGGGTCTTGGGGGCGACCGAGTCCTGGGAGAGATAGAACCAGCGCGTATCGAACCGCTGAGACAGCGCCTCGAGGTGTTGCACGACCGTGGCCACCTCACGCTCGCGGTAGGCGGCCGTCCCCACCTCGGCGAGGCCGTAGTGGCAGAAGGTGCACTTGCCCCAGTAGCAGCCGCGCGTGGGGTCATAGGGGAGGGTGAGGAAGGGGGACAGGTATTTGTCGAGGGGGAGGCCCTCGAAGTCCGGCGCTGGCAGCGCCTTGAGATCTTCCATGCCGTGCGCTGGGAGGTAACGCGCGCCAAGCAACGGGTCGCGCACCACGACGTTGCCGACGTCGCGCAGCGGGCGTTTTTCGTCGAGCGCGCGGAGCAGGTTGAGGAGTGCTTGCTCGCCTTCGAACACCACCGCCGAGTCGAAGGGGCCGAGTGCACGCGCGAGGGCCTGCCCCGTGAGCCGGATGAGGAGCTGTGTCATCCCTGGCCCGCCCGCGGTGAGGTGCACTTCGGGGAGCGCCTTCTTGAGCTTGAGGGCGAAGGCATAGGCCGGCTGCAGCTGCCCGGGGAAGCACACCGAGAGGCCGATGGCGTCCACCTGCGCCGCGCGCAGCCGCGGCACGAGGTCGCCGGTCACATAGGCGTCGAAGGGATCGTGCTCAGGCGCGGCGTCGTGGGCGATTTCGTCGGGGGTGGTGAGAGAAAAGGGGGTGCGATAGGCAGTGAAGTCGAGCTGGAGGGGGGCGTGGGCGGCCGAGATGGCGCGCATCGCAGCATCGATGGTGGCAGTGGCCGCGTCATACGCCAGAGGATCGAAGAACGTTTCGGGATCGCGCAGGGTGCGCACGGCCTCGGCGATGCCCTCGGGAGCGGCGTGAGCGTCGCCGCGCGCTTGCCAGAGCGCGAGGTATGCGAGCTGCGCGGTATGGTCGAGCGCGGGACGTTTCTCGAGGCGCGAGAGGCGCCGCTCGATGCGATCGCGCAGGGCCGCGAGTGGGGCCGGGCGCAGAAGAGCGTCGTAGGCTTCCACGTTGGCGTCGATCGGTAGCACCTCCACGTCGTGTGCACGGAGAAAGCCGGTCAACATGGGCACGGCCAGATAGGGCGCCGTCGGGTCACAGGTCGGTGGATAGATGAGCGCGATCTTCATCCCGCTCATCTCTGCTCCGGACTCCGCCGCTGTCAACTGCAGAAGGTTCCTTTCCTGGGGGGGCTGGGAGCTATGAGGGGTTCTGAAGGGGGGCGAGGAGGCGTGTGGGGGCCTCACGGCTGGAGGGTGCCCATGAGGAGAGAAGTTTTCTACAGTAGAGCGCATGGAAACATTGGGTCTGATCACGCTGCGCGGCGGCTGTCACTGCGGAAATCTCGTTGTGGCCCTACACAGCCCACAGCCCCCCGAGGCGCTGCCCGTGCGCGCTTGTCAGTGTTCGTTCTGTACCCGGCATGGCGCGCGGACGACCTCGCATGCAGAGGGACGGGCGGAGATCGTGGTTCGCGAGCCAGCCGAACTCAGCCGGTACCGCTTTGGCCTCGGCACCGCGGAGTTCCTCATCTGCCGGCGCTGTGGAGTGTATGTCGCGGCCGTGATGACGGATGCGGGGGGCTGCTATGCGACCATCAACGTGCTGGCGCTGGCGGAGCATGAGCGCTTCACGCAGCCAATCGCCCCGGTGAGGTACGACGAGGAAGATGCGGCCACGCGAATGGCACGACGCAGGGCGCGCTGGACGCCGGCCGTCGTGACGCATGGATGAGCGCTCACTGGCGCGGGCACGGCAAGCCAGTGGCGAACGCGTTCATGGTCTCGCATGGGTGGTGGGCGCATCGATTTTCCTTGCTTCGCGAGATCGTCAGCGTTAAATAGGCCCCGTTTGGGGCTGTAGCTCAGCTGGGAGAGCGCTAGAATCGCACTCTAGAGGCCGAGGGTTCGATCCCCTTCAGCTCCACCAATCCTTCCGCGTAGTTAGCTCACCAGAGATCTCCTCGTGTCACAGCACTTGGTCCAAATGTGGTCCAAGACGCCTCCCCCGAACGGGGGAGGCCGTCTCCTGGAATGTAATTTTGGTCACGTTTGGGCAGTAAATCGG
>DATAGU010000048.1:0-45406 GCA_036263495.1 Polyangia bacterium
CTCGCACGCTCCAGGGGCCACCTCGCACGCTCCAGGGATCACCTCGCACGCCGACGGATGGCATCTCGCACACTCCAAGGCCACCTCGCACGCTCCGGGGCCACCTCGCACGCTCCGGACGCCACCTCCCACGCCGACAGCATGGCGCAGCCGAGCGCCATCAGCGTGAGCCGAGGACCCCGAGCGCGGAGCGGACCTGCACAGAAGGGCCCTCGCGGTGGTCACCCAGTTGCGGGGCGCTGCCCTAAGCCGCTACTCGAGCGCGGCCAGCGCCTGGGCGAGGGCCGCGCCGAGTGACTGCGCCTCGGCTCCCGTCAGCTTGCGCCCCGCGCGATCCCGCACGTAGAACACGTCCGCCACGCGATCCGCCTCGGTCGCCACCTTGGCGAGGTCGATGTCCATCCCGAGGGTCGAGAGCGTGCGGGTGATGGCGTAGAGCACCCCCGGCCGGTCCTGGGTGTAGACGTCGACGACCGTGTATTCGGCCGAGACCTCGTTGTCGATCTTGACCTCGGTGGTCACGTGCGGCTTGACCCGCGGGCGCAGCGTCGTGCGCTCGCGCCGCCCCTCGATGAGCCGGGACACCTCCACCTCCCCGGCCAGCACCCGCGCAAGATCCTCGCGCAGCGCCTCCACCCGCTCGTCGGTCAGCGCGCGGCCGTAGCGGTCGCGCACGTGGAACACGTCGATGGCCTCGGCGCCTTCGCCGGGTCCGGCGCCCGAGCCGGCGCCTGAAGCACCGCTCGTCCGGCGGCACGCGATCTGCGCGTTCATGACGTCGATGCGCCCGGCGAGGAGCACCCCCGCCAGCCGCGCCAGGAGCCCCGGCGCATCGTCGGTCACCACGCTCAGCTCGGACCAGCCCTTGTGCGGGTGATGCGTGGCGGCGAGCGCGACGCCCCCCGGCGCCCGGCCGCGTGACAGCCGCACGTGGCTGGCGATGAGCACCGGCGGAGTCTGCGCGAAGTAGCGCTCCGGCAGCCCCGCGAACCAGAGCTCCAGGTCATCTAGAGCGCCGCTCACACGCATTGATCCGCTCAGGCCCTCCGGCCTTCGCTCACCGCGAGCTACGCTCGCATCGGGTCCGATCGATACGTGTGAGCGGCGGTACAGCTCGCCCCGCAGGAGCGCCGCCGCCTGCCGCTTGCGCCGCCCGAGCGTGGCCGCCATCGTGGCCGCCACCGTGTCCGGCAGCCCGGTCTCGGCCAGGTCGGCGCCGCGCCGCAGGTACGTGAGCGTGCGCTGATAGAGCTCGCGCAGGAGCTGCTCCTTCCACGCCGTCAAGTTGCCCGGCGCCACCATGGACATGTCCGCCACCGTGAGGAGATACAGCGCACGCAGCGTCTCCTCGTCGCCGAGATCGCTCGCCAGGCGGGCGATGAGGGCCATGTCCGAGAGGTCGCGGCGCTGCGACAGGTGCGACAGGACGAGGTGCCGCGCGATGAGGAGCTCGACCAGCCCCAGATCCGCCGCCGCGAGACGCAGCCGCGCGCCGATGATGCGCCCGAGCCGCGCGCCCTTCTCCGCGTGCCCCTTGCCGAGCGGCTTGCCCACGTCGTGGAGCAGGGTGCCGAGGTAGAGCGGCACCTTGCGCTCGACCTCGCGCATCGCCTGGGTCGCCGTGGGCAGCTCGCGCTCGAGCTCGCCGCGCGCGAGCGCCTTGAGGCGCCCCACCGCGTAGAGCGAGTGCTGGTCGACGGTGAACACGTGGTAGATGTCGTGCTGCACGCGCGCCGTGCAGGGCGCGAACTCCGGCATCAGCGCCGCGAGCAGGCCGAGGTCGTGCATCTCTTCGAGGAGCGAGGGCGAGCGCGCGTCCCGCTCGTCCACGAGGAGGGCGAGGAAGTGCTCGGCCGCCGCCGGATCCGCGGCCAGCTCGGCCGCCGTCTCGGGCCGCGCGCAGGCGTCGGCGATGAGATCGCGCGTGTGGCCGTAGATGCGCACCCGGCGCTCGAGCGCCACGCGAAAGAGGCGCACCATCTCGGCGGGCCGCTCGCGGAACACCTCGGGCCCGGCGGTCGACAGCTGCCCGTTCCAGAGGAGGAACGAGGCGTCGATCGAGCGGATGGAGGGCCGCGCCGCCGCCCGGCGCCCCCCTTCTTCGGCGCAGCGCTCGAGCAACCGGTGGCCCTCGCGCATCACCGCCTTGGCGTGGAGATAGTAGGCGCGCATGAGCGCCTCCACCGCCGGCGCCACGCCAGGACGCACCGATTCTCCCAGCATCTCGGCCGGTGCGGAGGGGAGCGGCCCGGGGCCGGCGCCCGGCCCCGAGGGATGATCGGGCCGCTCGCCCTGCGCGGCCAGGAGCGCCGGCGCGATCGCCTCCTGCACCTCGAAGTTCAAGCGATCCTGGCGCCGGCGCGCATAGAGGTGGGCCGCCGTGCGCAGCCGCAGGAAGAAGTTGCGCGCCGCCTGGAGCTCCGCCACCTGCCGCTCGGTGGCCTGTCCGAGCGCGAGCAGGTCCGAGAAGTCGCCCACCTGGAACCGCGCCTTGGCCGCCCACAGCGCCACCAGGAGGTCGCGATAGGCCCCCTGGCCGTTCTTCATGTCCGGCTCGAGGAGGTACAGGGTGTCGCCGAAGCGCGCGTGCCGCCGCGCCTTCTCCTCCACGAGCCGGCGCACGAGCGTCACCGCCGGCCCGTCCGCGAGCGCCCCCCGCGCCGCCGCCGCGAGCTCGGCATACAGCCCTGCCTCGCCCGCCACCAGGCGGAGATCGAGGAGCGCCGTGGCCACGGTCAGATCCTCGGCCCCGAGCTCCATCGTGTCGGCCACGGTGCGCACCGCGTGCCCCACCTGGAGCTTGAGGTCCCACAAGGGATAGAGCACCTCCTCGGCGAGCGCCGCGACCCGGGCGTCGCATTCCCCTCGTGCGCTCCCCTCCCCGCGGGGAGCGCACGCACGCGACCCGGTGGGCGCGGTGATGAACCACAGGTCGAGGTCCGACGCCGGGCACAGCTCCGACCGCCCATAGCCCCCCACGGCGACCAGGGCCAGGGACAGCCCGTGCTCCTCTACCGCCATCTCGAACAGCACCCGCACCACGGCATCGACCGCATCCGACCACGCCCGCGCCGTCGCCGTGCCGCTCTCCCCCGCCGCGTGCCGCCGGACCCCCTCGGCGCGCGCGGCCTCGAGCTGCTCGTGGCATCGTCGCGTCCGCTCACCACGGCTCACGCCGCGCAGCGAAGCCGCAGAGAACGAAGCCGCAGAGAACGAAGCCGCGGAGCGCGGAGCCGAAGAGACCGACATCTCCTCATCTTAAACGCGCTTCTCCCCGCTGCCACGCCGGCCCCCGCTGGGCACACAAGCGCAAGTATGCGGCCGATGTAAACATGAACCTACATTGCACAATGTTATTTTCCACCTGCGGAATCCACCCACAATCGTCCCTTCATATAAGCATCCGCAGCGACGGGCGAAACCACATTTGCTGCCGTGCTGTATCCAGGTACAGTATGATTTTCTTTGCCATCCAAACGATTAAGAAGAGGTGACCATGATGAATCGTCATGCGGTGTATGGAATGATGGCTCTTTGGATCATGGCCGGCTGCGGTGACGCCCCGCTGGGCGACACCGGCAAACGCATCCAGGCGGTGGGCGCCTGCAACCCTGCCAACAGCGGGCACGATTGCATCCACCTCAACGGCGCCGGCGTGTACATCGCCGCCACGTCCCCCGCGAGCGATTTCGGCCTCCGCTACGGCCGTTTCCAGTGGCTCCTCACCGGCTTCACCAACACCCCGACGGCCGTCCTGGCCAACGGCTGGTACGAGGCGCCAGACGCCCCCGTGCAGCAGGACGGCCAGGTGACCGGGGCCCAGTATCTCGGCCAGTCCTACACGGTCCGCGCCCTCTCGGTCACCGGGACCGCGGTGACCGTCTCCCTCGCCGATGGCGCGGGGCAAGTCTTCCCGGTCCAAGGGGCGGCGCTCGCCGACCTCACGCTTCAGCTGCGGGTCTCCGATCCCTCGTCCACGGGGAATCTGCAGTTCGTCGTGCGCTTCTCAGCCCCCCAGACGCTCCCCGGCTACGTCGAAGATCTGACCGGGTACTCCCTCCTCTATCGTAAGGATCCCGCGGGCGATGGCATCGGGACCGGGAGCTGGTCGAGCCAGTGCTTGGATCCGCAGGGGCTGACCATGCCGTCGATCTTCTCGCAGGGCGCGCACTGGGACCCTGCCAGCGCCGCCCGCACCACCGGCAGCGAACGGGTCACGGTGAGCTGCCAGAGCGGCGCCATCGCCACCTGCATGCTGTGGGGGTACCGGCCGTGGGCCACGGCCGAGCGTCAGGACAACGGACAGGCGGAGTCGCTCGCCGACTATCACCAGGCCTGCATCCACATGAAGCGTGCTGCCTACTGCGGCGACGCCGCGTCCTATACCACCCCGGGGATCGACATCCTCATGGCCGATCCCTTCGATCCCGCCTCCTCGGTGGGGGAGATGCCCCAGCTCGAAGCTTACTGGTCCACGAACGGCGCGCTTTGCCTGAACCAGCCCCGCTACCCGAGCGCCCAGTTCCAGGGCTGCCCGGCGGCGCTGCCCCCGTGCCCGGCCGACCCGCCCGCGGGTTGGAAGCTCGCCTCCGGGATGCCCCAGCCCCTCGGCGAAAGCATCAAGAAGAACGGCAAGAAGAGCCGCTGAGCCGGAACGCCACAGCGGGCCGCAGCAGGCAGCCAACTGTGGTTTTCGGGCTCAGCCGGTCGCTCATCCGTTGACCCTCAGTGGGCCGGATCGGGGCCGCCCACCACCACCTCCCGCCCCCCGAACTTCAACCAGAGATTGTCGAGGATCGCGAAGCCCGGCGTGATGACCGTGTCGTTCGGGGGGGTGTCGGTGCCCTCGTCCATGACGATGCGCAGGCGGACGATCGGGCTGCACGTCGTCATCTCCGGGATGGCGTCCTGACGGGAGAACCGGACCCGGCCCCACCCCGGCGCGCTGCTGCTGTGCTCGCCATAACGGCAGCCGAAGAAATAGACCCCACCTTCGGTCCGCAGGCTGAACCGAGGCGCCCCGGCGCCGCAGTGCCCCTGCAGGAAGTAATCGAAGCCGAGCTCGAGCGAGCACGAATCGAGCCCCTCCACGCCCTCCACATCGACGAGCGCCGCGACCGGGGTCCCCGTCGACGTGTCCTTGCGCAAGAGCAGGCCCTGCGCGCTCGTATCTCCGGCGCCGTTCAATCCCACCCCCGGGAGCCAGGCCGAGAACACGGTGCCGCTCCCCGTGGGATCGTAGACGCCCGGAACGCTCACGATGGCAGGCACATCCTCATTGACCGTCTGCTGCAGCTCCGGCGACGCGCTCGGCTCGAAGTCGACGTCGCCGCTGTACTCGGCGGTGAGCGCATAGTCGCCCGGGGCCGGGAGCGTGATCGTGGCCGAGGCCGTACCGTCCGCGAGCGTGACCGCGGCCAGGATCTCGTCCCCGGCGCGGAAGTACACGGTGCCGGTCGGCGTGGCCGGACTCGGGAGCGACGAGCGGACGGTGGCGGCGAAGGTCACCGGCCGGCCGGCGATGCTCGGGTTCGTCGAAGAGGCGATCGTGGCCACGCTGCGCAGGCGCAGCACGGAGAAGTCGGCCGGGCTGACGATGCTGCCGCAAGGAGCGGTCAAGGTGACCGCGCCGGAGGACACACCGGCCGGCACCTGAAAGACGATGTGATTGTCGTTGTCGGCGGTGAAGGGGACAGGGGCGCCGTTGAGCTCGAGCTCGGTGACCGAGCGGAAGCCCACGCCGACGAGATCCACCGCCGTACCCACCGGGCCGGCCGTGGGCGTCATGGCCGCGAGGATGAGACGGCTCCCGCAGTCGTCCGGGCACGGCTGACACACCGGCCCGCCGCAATCGACCCCGGTCTCGTCGCCGTTGCGGACACCGTCCTGGCACGTAGGCGGCGGCGGCGGTGGCGGTCGATGCCCCCCACCCTCATGCACCTCGACCTCCACTTGCACCCGCTGCGTGATGCAAGCCGCGACCAGGAGTGAAGACAACACGACGAGCGCGCGCATCCCTAGACCAAGACCCCTTCGAAGCATAGGTACCTCCTTCCAGCTGCGGTTCTAATCACCCCACCCCCCGCTTCCCTCGGTTCCCCCACTCCCCCTGGGGGCCATCATGCCAGAGCCTTGCGCGGGGAGGCCCCTCCTCAAGCGAGCGGTCGGACGTGGGGCGGGGTAGGTCTTTGGGGTGCGCGGGAGGAGGTTTTGGGGTGCGCGGGTGCCGCCTTGAGGTGCGCGGGTGCCGCTTTGGGGTGCGCGGGTGCCGCCTTGGGGTGCGCGGGTGTCGCCTTGGGGTGCGCGGGTGTCGCCTTGGGGTGCGCGGGACCTCCTTTTTGATGCGCGGGACCCCTTTTCGGCTGCGCGGGACCCCTTTTCGGCTGCGCGGAGCCCCCCTTTCGGCTGCGCGGCCGCCTCTTTCAGATGACAGGAGGGGGTTTTGGCCCGGAGGTTAGGAGACTCCGCGAGATCTGCAGCGGTGCCCGCACCGGATGGTGGGGCGATTCGCTGCGGAGCGGAGGAGAGACGATCTTAGGACTGAATGTGCAGCGGAAGGTGACGATCGATCGCCGTCTGGGCCCCAGTGTAGAGGAGCTTCCAGAGGTGCCGCAGCTTGCCGGCGCGCAGGTCCTCGTCGTCCTCCTCCTCGTCGTCTTCTTCCTCCTCCTCGTCTTCGTCCTCGTCGGCGAACAGCTCGTCGCGCATCTCGTCGAGCACGTCGATGAGCGCGTGCGCCGAGCCGACCCGGACGTCGGACACCTCCACGCAGCCCTCGAACTCGACCGGCAGATAGATGTCGCAGGCCATGTCGTGGGCCTCCAGCAGATCGACGAACTCCGCCAGGAGATCGTCATCGAGGCTGCCGGTCACGGTCATGGACCCGTCATCGTTGGACCGGGGCAGGCGAGGGGCCCCCAGCTCCTCCATGGCCGCGGCCAACTCGACGATCTCTTCCTCGCTGAGCCGCTCGTCGAGCGGCATGATCTCGATCTCGGCCATCTTTCGATCTCCTTGGGCGACGGTTCCTCAGCTATGTCTCTTGGGTACTCGGAGCGCAGAACCTTGTCAACGACGTCAGACGCTCAGCGTTCGCGCAAGGGCAGGGTGAATCTTTCGGCCTCCACACGGCCAAAAGCTTGACCTCCCTCGGGCAGCCGCGTACGATCTGATCTCCCCGAAAACTATCGGGATTCAACGGTGGCGACCACTAAGGACAAGCTCAAGGCGTCGGCCCAGCGGTTTGACGAAAAGGGTCAGTACGACAAAGCGCTGAAGGAGTACCTGCGGGTCGTCGCCGAGGACGACGCGGACGTCCGCTCCTGGCTCAAGATCGGCGATCTCAACATCAAGCTCCGGCGCGTGGAGGACGCGATCGCGGCTTATCAGCGCGCGGCCCAGCTCTACGGTGACCAGGGCTTCGCGCGCAAGGCGGTCGCCGTCTACAAGCAGATCGTCAAGATCAACCCGAAGCTCATCGCCGTCCACCTGCGCCTCGCGGACCTCTGCCAGGAGCTCGGCCTCGTGGCCGATGCGCTGGCGCACTACGAGCAGGTGGCCGCGTTCTACGTGCGCGAGGGCAAGACCGAAGAGGCCCTGCGCGTCATGCTGCGGATGGTCGGGCTCGACCCGAACAACGCCTCCTCGCGCGTCAAGCTGGCCGAGCTCTACCTCAAGGCGCAGAAGACGCGCGAGGCGACCGAGCAGTTCCAGCAGGCGATCACGAGCCTGCGCGGGCAGGACCGCACGGACGACTTCTTCATGAAGGTCGCCGAGCGGCTCCTCTTCCTCTCTCCCGACAATCACGCGCTCGCGCGCGAGCTGGCCGCGCGGTACCTCGAGAAGAGCGACCCGCGGCGCGCCCTTCCCAAGCTGCGCCAGGCCTACAAGGCCAACCCGCGCGATCCCGAGACGCTGCAGCTCCTCGCCCAGGCCTTCGTCGGGCTCGGGCAGACGGCCAAGGCCGTGTCGGTGTTGCAGGAGATGGCCCGCATCTACACCGAGAACAAGGACGCGGCGCGGCGCGACGACACGTATCGCCGCATCCTGCAGCTCTCGCCCGGCGATGCCGAGGCCCTGTCGGCGCTGCGCACCTCGACCTCGACCTCGCCGTCGCCCTCGCGCATGCCGCCGCCGCCGCCGCCTGGCGCCGCGGCGGGGACGGCCGCGGCCGGGCCCCGATCGGGAGACGAGAGCATCACCGGGCAGCGCCGGGCGGCCCCGCCCCCGCCGGGGCCCAACGTCGGACTCGGGCCGCCGCGGCGGACCCCGACACCGCCGCCCTTCTCGGTGCAGCGCGGCGGCGGGACGCCGAGCCTCGTGCCCGCCACCCCCGCGATCTCGCTCGGGGACTGGACCGCGCTCGGGCCGGCGGATCGCGACAAGGAGATCGCGCGCATCCTCGAGGAGACCGACGCCTACCGCAAGTTCGGCCTGCACGACATGGCGGTCGCGCACGTCAAGCAGGTCTTCGAGATCAGCCCCGACCATCTCGGCGCCCGCGAGCGACTCGTGGGCCTGTATTCGCACCTGGGCCGCGCGGACGACGCGGTGGCCGAGCTGTGGGCGCTGCACCAGCAGTCGGCCGGCACGCCGCGCGGCGAGAACTACCTGCGCGAGATCGTGAAGCTCCGCCCGAGCGACGAGCGCGCCAAGCGGCTCCTCGCCGAGCTGCCGCCGCATGCCCTGCCGCCGCCGCCGCCGGCGACGTCGCGGGCCGCGGCCCCACCGCCCAAGCCGCCCGCGCCCGTCGAGCCGCTGGACGCGCTCGAGGTGGTCGAGCTCGGCGAGGATCTGGTCGTCGAGGAATCGTCGCAGGCCTCGGCGTCCATCGACATCCCCATCGACGAGGACATCGGGCTCGACACCCCGGGGGGCGGCGACGTGCATCGGCCGATGAGCACGCAGCCCTCCTGGCCGTCGCTCTCCGATCGCATCGTGACGGAGTCGACCTCGCAGGACGAGGCCGGGGAGCCCCTCCTCATCGACGACGACGACCTCGACTCCTTGCAGTTCGGTCCGGGGGATCCGCAGGAGCACAGCTTCGTGGGCGAGCCCACGGCCAGCGGCTGGAAGGCGCCGATCGCGCTCGAGGCTGGAGCGGCCGCCGGCCAAGGCGGGCAGCGCGCCCGGGCGCCGGCCAGCGTGCTCGAGGATGAGCTCGAGCGCTCCGACTATTACCTGCAGCAGGGGTTCGTGGGCGAGGCGCGCGGCATCCTGACGGCGCTGCTCGAACGGTTCCCCGCCCACCCGCTCGTCACCGCCAAGCTGCGCGACCTCGAGCAGGGCGAGGGCGACCTCGGCTCGGGCGCGGCGACGCACCTGCCCGAGGGCGTGCCCGAGGACTTCGGCCCGCTGCCCCAGGGCATCGAGCCTTCCGTGCGCGTGCGCATCGAGGGCTCGACCATGTTCGAGCAGAGCTCGAGCGAGGACACGGCCGTCGCGCCGGAGGACTTCGACACCCACTACGACCTCGGCATCGCCTACAAGGAGATGGGCCTCCTCGACGAGGCGGTGAACGAGTTCCGGATCGTGATGCAGGACCCGAACCGCGAGGTCCAGTGCCACATGATGCTGGGCCTCATCTTCCTCGAGCAGGGGCGGGTCACCGAGGCGATCAGCCAGTTCAAGCAGGGGCTCTACGCCGAGCGCATCCAGGAGCGCGAGCAGCTCGCCCTCTACTACGAGCTCGGCAACGCCTACGAGAAGGTCTCCGACACGCGCGAGGCGCTCTACTACCTCGAGAAGGTGATGAAGCGCGACGCCCAGTTCCGCGACGTGGAGCAGCGGGTCGCGCGCCTGCGCGGCGGGGGCCGGCGGGGCGGTGAGAACCTGCTCGTGTCGGTCAAGGACGACATCGACCAGGCCTTCGAGGGCCTGGTGAACGATGTCATGCGCGGCAAGTAGCGCCGGGGGCGCGTGAGAGGGCCCTCTCCTCGCGTCTCCCTGCGGCTGCGCCTGTTCTGGCGTCGTGGCCGCGGCGCGCTCTTCCTCATGCTCGGGTGGTTCCTCCTCGGCACGCTCGGCTATCGCTACGTCGAGCGCCTGCCCCTCGGCGAGGCGCTCGTGAACGCGCTCTACCTCGGCAAGGATCGGGGCTGGTTCTGGGACCTCTACTCCTGGTGGGGCCAGTGCGTGCTCTTCGGCATCGTCGTCTCCATCTTCTTTCTCCAGTCCGTGCAGCAATACAACCCGCAGGAGTTCTGCCGCATGCTGTCCCGCGAGATGCGCGACCACACCATCATCGTCGGCTACACCCACCTCGGCGCGCGCATCGTGGCCCACCTGCGCGAGGCGGGGCGCCCCTTCGTGCTCATCGACAAGGACGCCACGGCCGTCGATCACCTCGTGCGCCAGGAGGCGCCGGTCATCGTCGACAACGCGCGCGAGCCGGAGACGCTCGAGGCGGCCGGGGTACGGCACGCGCGGGCGCTCATCGTGGCCTCGAACAACCTCGAGACCGCGCTCCTCGTCACGAGGCGCGCCCGCGAGAAGAACCCGGCCGTGCGCATCGTGGTGCGCTGCTTCCAGGACGAGTTCATCGACATCCTCGAGAGCCTGGGCGCAAACCAGATCATCTCGAGCTCGCGCAGCGCCTTCCGTGAGGTCGAGGACGCCCTCGGGGCGGAGGCGCCCGCGGCGCGCAGGGTCACGAGCCAAGCCTCGTAGAGGAGATCACACATGGGCGCGATGATGGGAGCCTGGAGGTTCTGGCGTCGGGTGAGCCGCGGGCGCGCGGGGGTCCTCCTCGCCGGGGCGCTCGTCGCCTGCCGCCCCGCGGGGGGACCGGCGGCGGCGCGGCTCGAGCTCAAACCCTGCCAGCTGTCCGCCCCGGACCTGCCCGATCGGGTGCCGGCGCAGTGCGGCACGCTCGAGGTGGACGAGGATCGCGCGCCCAGGTCGCCGGGCTCCCCCCCAAGCACGTCCCAAGGAGCATCGAAGACCGGGCGCAAGATCCGACTGCGCGTGGCCGTGCTCGAGGCCACCGGGGCACGCACGGCGCAGGACCCCTTGTTCCTCCTGGCGGGCGGGCCGGGGCAGGCCGCGACCGAGGCGTTCTTGCCGGCGCTGCCGGCCTTCGCGGCCCTGCACCAGCACCGCGACCTCGTGCTCGTGGACCAGCGGGGCACGGGCGAGTCCAACGCGCTCGCCTGTCCCAAGGTGGAGGTGGAGAAACCGATCGAGACGCCCGAGGCCATCCAGGCCGAGGTGCGCACCTGCCTCAAGGCCCTGTCCGGGGATCCGCGCTTCTACACGACCCCCGCGGCCATGGACGATCTCGACGACGTGCGCGCCGCGCTCGGCTACGACCGCATCAACCTCTACGGCGGCTCGTACGGGACGCGCGCGGCGCTCGTGTACCTGCGGCAGCACCCCGAGCACGTGCGCGCCGTGGTCCTCGACGGCGTGGCCGCGCCCGACTGGCTGCTCGGGCCGCCCATGGCGCGCGACGCCGAGCGGGCGATCGAGCTCCTCTGGGCGCGCTGCGCCGCCGACCCCGACTGTCACGCGCGCTTCCCGCGGCCGTCCGAGGAGTTCAAGGCGCTCCTCGGACGGCTCGCGGACAAGCCGGTGGAGCTGACCGTGGACGACCCCGTGACCGCCGCGCCGACGCCGGTGAAGGTGACACGCACGCTGCTGGCGTCGACGGTGCGCCTCCTGAGCTACGTGCCGGCGACGCAGGCGCTCCTGCCGCTCCTCGTCCACACCGCGGCGGGGGGCGATCTGCGGGCCATCGCCGCGCAGTCGCTGCGGGCGCGCGACGTTGTGCACCTCAGCGAGGGCATGCACTTCGCCGTGGCCTGCTCGGAGGACTTCCCGTTCTATCCGCCCGACGCCGCGGAGAGCGGCCGCGGCACCTACGTCGGCGACGCGGGCGTCCTGGCCTACATGGCGGGGTGTACGATCTGGCCGCGCGGGACGCTACCGGCCGACTACCACACGCCGGTGCGCGGCGACGCCCCGGTGCTCCTCCTCTCGGGCGAGCTCGACCCGGTCACGCCGCCGTCGAACGCCGAGCAGGTGGCGCTCCCGCTCCCGCACGCGCGGGCGCTGGTGGCGCGCGGCGAGGGCCACGGCACGATCCGGGGGCACTGCGTGCAGCGGATCATCACCCAGTTCATCGAGCGCGCGAGCGTGTCGGACCTCGACGCCCAGTGCCTCGAGACGCCGCGCCCGACGCCGTTCTTCCTCGGGTTCACCGGGCCGCGGCCGTGAGGCGCGCGTGACCCTCGGACCCTTTCGTTTCCTCAAGAGGCCGAGATGATCGAGGTGCAAGGAGTCCGCAAGTCCTTTGGCCCGGTGATGGCGGTGGAAGACGTCTCGTTCACCGCCCCCAACGGCCGCATCACCGGTATCCTCGGGCCCAACGGCGCGGGCAAGACGACCACGCTGCGCATGCTCTACGGCGTGCTCAAGCCCGACACGGGGCGCGCGCTCGTGGATGGCTATGACGCGGCCACCGCGCCGCTCGAGGCGCGCCGGCGCCTCGGCGTGCTGCCCGACGCGCGCGGGCTCTATCCGCGGCTCACCGCGCGCGAGCACGTGCGCTACTTCGGCCGGCTGCACGGCCTCTCCGGCGCGGCGCTCGAGCGGAACATCGACGCGCTCGTCGAGCTCCTCGACATGAGGGCCATCGCCGATCGCCGCGCCGAGGGCCTGTCGATGGGCGAGCGCCTGAAGGTCGCGATCGCGCGGGCGCTCGTGCACCAGCCCGACAACGTGCTCCTCGACGAGCCCACCAACGGCCTCGACGTCATGAGCACGCGCTCCATGCGCACCGTGATCCGCCGCCTGCGCGAGGCCGGCAAGTGCGTCCTGTTCTCGAGCCACGTCATGCAGGAGGTGGCGGCGCTGTGTGACGAGGTGGTGGTGGTGGCGCGGGGGCGGGTGGCGGCGCGGGGCACGCCCGAGGAGCTCAAGCGCATGACCGGCAAGGACAACCTGGAGGACGCGTTCGTGGCGGCCATCGGCACGGACGAGGGGGTGATGGCATGACCCGGCGGGCGTGGGTGATCCTCACCAAGGAGCTCGTCGACAACCTGCGCGACCGCAAGGCCTGGTCGCGCTCGCTCGTGATGCTGCTCATCGGCCCGCTCATGCTGATGGCCATGATCCGGCTGGTCTCGCGCCTGAGCGCCAAGGAGGCGACGCAGGTGCTGGAGCTGCCCGTGGCCGGGGCGGAGCGGGCGCCGGGCCTGATGGAGTACCTCGGGCAGCGCAACCTGAAGGTCGTGCCCGCGCCCAAGGATCCCGAGGCCGCGGTGCGCAACTTCGAGTGCGACGTGGTGCTCGTCATCCTGCCGAGCTACGGCGACGACTTCCGCGCCGGCCGGCCGGCCCCCGTGCGCCTCGTCTACGACGACTCGCGCACGGGCAGCCTGCCGGCGGTGGCGCGGGTGCGCGAGGCGCTCGCCGGCTACAGCGGCATGGTGGGCAGCTTGCGGCTCCTCGTGCGCGGCGTGAGCGCGCGGGTCCTGAACGCGCTGGCCGTGGAGAACGACAACCTGGCCACGGCCGCGAGCCGGGCGCAGTTCGTCTTCGCCATGGTGCCCATGTTCCTGCTCATGTCCCTGTTCATCGGCGGGCTCTACGTGGCCATCGACGTGATGGCCGGCGAGCGGGAGCGCGGCTCGCTCGAGCCGCTCCTGGCCAACCCCGTGACCCCGGCCGAGGTGGTGCTGGGCAAGCTCGGCGCCACGACGGCGTTCGCCGCCGTGGTCGGGGTGCTGGTGGCGGTGGGGTTCACCCTAGTCCTCAACTTCACGCCGCTCGACGTGCCCGGCCTGCGCATCGGGCTCTCGCCCGGGGGCCTCGCGGCGCTCATCGGCATCGTGGCCCCGGTGATGGTCATGGCCTCGGCGCTGCAGATGCTGGTCGCGAGCCTGAGCCGCACCTTCAAGGAGGCGCAGAGCACGGCGCAGCTCCTCACCGTCCTGCCGATGCTGCCGGGGATGCTGCGCCTCTTCAACCAGAACAAGCCGCCGCCGTGGGCGCCGTTCGCGCCGATTTATGGCCAGAACCTGCTCATCGAGCAGGTGCTCAAGGGCGAGCCGGTCGCGCTCGCGACCGTGGCGATGGTGAGCGGGGCGACGCTGCTCGTGGCCGGCGTGCTGGTGACGGTCACCATCTGGCGCTACGACGCGCAGCGCGCGCTCTTCCGCACCTAGATCTGGTTCAGAGCAAGGCGCCGCCCGTCCGGTTCGGGTCGAGCGTCTCCACCGCGTGGTACCACACGAGCCCGAGCTCGGGCGGCGGCGGCGGCGCCCCCGGCCGGGCCGGCAGCTCGTCGAGCCCCATGCAGCGCGCCCCGAGCTGCCGCCGCTCCTCGGGCGTCACCCGCGCCAGATAGAACAGGTGGTCCACCTCCGGCGTCTCGATCACGTCGAGGTTCAGGCACCCGAGGAGCCGGCGCTCGTGCGTGAGGATCGGCATCGCCGCCCGGAACAGGCGCGCCAGGCCCACCGTCTCCATGCCGCGCTCCTCCAGCCCCCGCGCCAGCTCCGACGGCGCGTCCAGATCGAAGAGCCGCGTCATCGTGCGCACCTCGTGGCGATTGAGTTCGAGCGCGAGCCGCAGGTTCCTGAGATCCTTGTCCGTGCACACCACCGCCGCCCGCGGCGCGAAGCGTACGATCGCCTCCACCACGTCCGGGGCCGCGGCGTCGCCCACGATCACCTCGAAGCGCGCCCGCTCCTCGGGTCCGAAGCTCGCCATCTGCCGCTCGCACGTCCCCCGCGCGGACTCCACCACGAGGAACCGCGCGCTCGGCGCCACCGTGTGCAAGAGCTCCTCCGCCACCGAGCGCCCGAAGCGACCGAGCCCGATGATGGCGTACCGCTCGTCCGGCGACCCCTCGCCCGGCGCCAGGCAGAAGGCCCGCTGCAGGCGCCGACGGTCCTCGTAGAGGAGCTGGTCATACGCGCCCGGCCGCGGCTCGCAGAGCTGCGGGTCCTCCTCGGGCCAGGTCGTCCGCTCGAGGCACAGCCCGGGCGCGACGCGCAGCGACGTCACCAGGCGCTCGCGCAGGAGCAGCGCCACCAGCGCCTTGGCCGCGAAGCGGTAGCTGTTGAACGGCACGATGTCCGCCTCGGTCGGGTCGTCCGTCGCGAGCTGCGGCCCGAGCGTCTCGGCCAGGCCGGCGTCGTACACGTGGGCGAAGATCGTCGGCGGCCGCTCCACCTTGTGCTCGCGCGCCAGGCGCCGCACGTGGAAGGCCGCGTCCAGGTTGGCGATGTCCGATGACGAGGTGAAGAACACCTCGCGCGCCCGGTGGCAGACCGCGCGGCGCAGGATCTCCGCCGAGGTCATGTCCCCCACGATCACGCTGCCCGGGCTGCGCGCCGACAGGTCCGCGGCACCCGGCGTGAGCGCGTCCCGGTCGATGGCCACGAACACCCGGCGGTGACGGGCCTCGTCGCGCGCGATGGTCGTGCCGAGCCGGCCGAGCCCGCCCACCACCGTGTGATCATGGAGCTGCCCGAACAGGAGCGGCACCCGCTCCTCGACCAGCTGCGCGATCGCTCCCAGCACGGCGTAGGCCGTCACGAGCGGCGCGAAGAAGTAGAGCAGCCGGAGGAGGAGCGTGCGCGGGTAGCCGAGCGGGTTGCCCTCCACCACGAACAGCCCGAGCGTGTAGTAGAGCGTCTCGTGCCAGGACAGCTCCATCTGATGGAGCCGCGCCTCCCGGGGGAAGGCGATCTGACAGAGAATCGTCACCAGCACCGCGGTGGTCGCGATCGGCACATACCCCGCCGAGCGGAGACGGTGGAGCACGATCAGGAACCTTCGCAGGACCCACTGCACGCCCAGAGTTTGAGCATACGGCGGCGCGGTGCACAACCCGGCCACCGCCGGGTCACAACCTATTTCATATAGTGGGTCACCCCTTCGCCGGATCCCCCAGGACCACCCCCGCCCGGCACAGGTCCTCGATCGTCGCCATGACGTCCTCCTCGGCCAGCCCCGCCTCGAAGAGCGCCGCCGGGAAGCGCCCCTCGTTCACGGCCTTGAGCACGAGCAGCTCGATCTCGCTCGCGTTCTCACGGCGCGCGTCGAGATCGCGGTCGCGCCAGAAGAGCACGATCGTGTCGCGCGCCGCCGGCCCCTCGGGCGCGGGCGCCTCCCCCGTATCGAGCCAGGTCACGAGGTCGTGGCGATACGGCCGCAACTCCGCCGTGCTCGCAAGGCGCAGGCGCCGCCCCTCGGCGCCCGCCTCGTCGTCCGCGGGATCGTCGGCCGCGATCAGCATCTGCCACCACCACCACTCGAGGTCCGCCAACTCGGCCAGGTACGCCGGCCAGCCGCGGCCGCGCGCGTAGTCCCCGAGGAACCCGGGCAGCCCCGCGCCGTTGGCGTTGAGCTCGAAGTGCCGCATCGGGCAGGCGCGGAAATAGTCCTCCACGAGCGCGTCCCAGCCCGCCGCGCCCCCGAGGCGCAGCGCCGTGGCGCGCGTCTGCTCGTACACGCTCTCCAGCACCGAGTGGCGGTGCAGCCGGCAGAACTCGCCGTAGAGCCCGAGCCGCGCCCGCCGCGCCCGCGCCGCCTCCGCCCCCGCCGCGGCATCGCCATACAGCGCGCGCGCCGCCGTGTCCACGTCCGAGCGCCCCTCCAGGAACGGCCCCACCGCCGCAAAGAACGCCGCGAGCCTCATGCCGCCCACGCCGCCGCGCCGCTCTCGGCGCGCGCCCGCGCGGCCTCGGCGCGCGCGCGGTCCACCTCGTCGAGCACCACGTCGAGCGCCGGGATCTCCTGATCCCACTCGATGAGCGTCGGCACCAGGCGGCCCGCGCGCCCGAGCGTGTAGCGGTAGAGCGCCCACACCTCGTCGCAGATCGGGCCGATGTGCGTGTCGATGATCACCCCCTCCGCCGGCGTGTGGCCGGCGAGGTGAATCTCGCGGACGCGCTCGAGCGGCACGCGGTCGATGTAAGCGCGCGCATCGAACCCATGGTTCAGGCTGTTGACGTAGACGTTGTTCACGTCGAGCAGGAGATCGCAGCTCGCGGCCTCGGCCACCGCCCGGAGGAAGCTCGCGTCATCGAGCGACGAGCCCGGCATCTCGGCATAGAAGGAGATGTTCTCGATGAGAAACGGCGCCTCGACGACGTCCCGGGCCGAGGCGATGCGGCGCGCCACGTGCTCCACCGCCTCGTCCGAGCGCGGCAGCGGCAGGAGATCATGGAGCTGATGCCCGTTCACCGTCGAATAGCACAGGTGATCGCTCCACCACGGCATGGCGGCCCGCCGGGCCAGGTCGCGGATCGCCCCGAGCAGCGACGCATCGAGCGGGTCCGGCCCGCCGATGGAGAGGCTGACGCTGTGCGAGACCAGGGGCCAGCGCTCGGCGCAGGCCGCGAGCTCGCGCGCCCGCGCGCCGCCGAAACACACCCAGTTCTCGGGCGTCACCTCGAGCCAATCGACGGCGCGCTCGGTGAGGAGCAGCTCGTTCGCGAACTCGCGGCGGAGCCCGAGGCCGATACCGTGGATGCGGGCGTTCTCTTTCATGGGGCCGAAATGATAGCGCGGGCCTCGGCGGCCCGCGCCAGGGTCTAAGGGAGCGCTCCGGTCAGAGCGCCGCGGATGGAGCTACTTCTTCCCGGGGTGCTTCTCGCCGCAGCCGTTGGGGCCGCCGCAGGCCTTGTTGGCGCCCTTCTTGTCCTTGGCGTCCTTCTTATCCGACTTGGCGGCCTTGGCGTCCTTGGCCGCCTCCTCCTGCTTGGGAGCCTCCTCCGCGCGAGCGCTCACCGTCATGCCACCCAGGGCCAGCGTGCCGAGGACCGTGCCGAGCAGTTTCTTGTTCATGGAAGTCTCCTTGAAGAAAGGCTAGGTGCTGAACGTATATCACTGTCGGCGGCCTCCTGGGAGGCCCCAGGCAGCCGTCGTCATCTCCTTTGACGTGCAACCACAGATCCTGCTACGTGCTGCGCGCGCCGCCGCGCCACCGGCGCACGCCCGTAGGACGAGACGAGAAACAGAGAGGAGGTTTTTCTCATGCCACTTCGCAAGGCCCTGATCTCCGTGATGCTGGCCCTGGCCGTGACCGCCGTCGGCCATGCCCCCCGCGCCCACGCGGCCACCATCAAGCCGTCCGAGGAAGCGCTCAAGGCCGCCGGTGACAAGTTCGACGTCGCCCTGTGGGACCGGCTCCTCCACAAGTACGTCGACACCAAGGGCCGGGTCGATTACGCCCGGCTGCGCGCCACCGCCGCGGACCTGGCCCACCTCGACCGGCTCTATGCGCAGGTCGGCCGACAGCGGCTGGGCGCCCTCCCCGACAAGAGCGCCCAGCTCGCCTTCCTCATCAACGCCTACAACGTCTGCGTGTGGAAGAACGTCCTCATGCGGCCGCCCTTCAAGGACCTCACCAGCCAGGCCCAGCAGCAAGACTTCTTCGGCAACACCGAGTTCCTCATCGCCGGCCAGCCCCTGAACCTGAACAAGCTCGAGAACGAGTGGATCCGCGAGCGCTTCAAGGATCCGCGCATCCACATGGCCGTCAACTGTGCCTCGGGCGGCTGCCCCCAGCTGCCGAACGAAGCCTTCACGCCCGCCAGGCTCGACAAACAGCTCGATCGCGAGGCGCGCAAGTTCTGCAACGAGGCGCGCAACGTCCAGTACGACCCCGCCACCAAGACCGCCCAGCTCTCGCACATCTTCGACTGGTACGCCAAGGACTTCGGCGACATGGCCCTCGCCTTCATCAACAAGTACCGCGCCCCCGCCGAGCAGATCCCCGCCGACGCCAAGATCCAGTACGTCGAATACGACTGGCACCTCAACGACATGCAACTGCCCCGCTGAGCCCGGCCCGCCGCCCCGAGGCGTACGGCCCTCATGCTATCCTGCGCGCCATGTCCGACGCCCCCACTCCACGCAAGCGCATCCTCACCGGTGATCGACCGACCGGCCGGCTGCACCTTGGCCACCTCGTCGGCAGCCTGCAGAACCGGGTCCGACTCCAGAACGACTACGACACCATCCTCATCGTCGCCGACCTGCACATGCTCACGACCAAGCAGTCGCGCCAGGACATCGAGGAGGTGACCGAGAACGCCCGCGGCCTCGTGCTCGACTACCTCGCGGCCGGCATCGACCCCGAGAAGACCACCATCTATCTCCAGTCGGCCATCCCCGAGGTCTACGAGCTCAACACCCTGTTCGAGAACTTCGTGACGGTCAACCGCCTCATCCGCCTGCCCTCCATCAAGGACATGGCGCGCGCCGCGCACATCGAAGAGGAGTCCATGCCCTTTGGCCTGCTCGGCTATCCCGTCTTGCAGGCCGCCGACATCCTCCTCCCGCGCGCCCACCTCGTGCCCGTCGGCAAGGACAACCTCGCCCACGTCGAGATCACGCGCGAGATCGCGCGCCGCTTCAACGGCCTCTACGGCGAGGTCTTCCCCGAGCCCGAGGCGCTCCTCGGCGAGGTGGCGACCCTCGTCGGCACGGACAACAAGGGCAAGATGTCGAAGTCGGCCGGCAACGCCATCATGCTCTCGGACGACACCAAGACCGTGGCCTCCAAGGTGCGCGCCATGTACACCGACCCCGCCCGCGTCCACGCCCACATCCCCGGCACGGTCGAGGGCAACCCGGTCTTCGTCTATCACGACACGTTCAACGACCGGAAAGACGAGGTCGAGGACTTGAAGCAGCGCTACCGCGCCGGCCAGGTGGGCGACGCCGAGGTCAAGGAGAAGCTGACCGCGGCGCTCAACCGCTACCTCGATCCGATCCGCGAGCGCATGGCGCGCTACCAGGCCGACACCGGGCTCGTCGATGAGATCCTCTTTCACGGCACGCAGCGCATGCGGCAGATCGCGCAGGAGACCATGCGCGAGGTCCGCAAGGCCATGGGGCTCGACCGCGCCATGGTCCGCATGCGCCGGGCCGTGGAGAAGCGGGCCAAGAAGGACGCGGGCTGAAGGACACCGCCCGCGGCCCCCTGGCGCCGGCCCCGCCTGACCCCTGACCCCGACCGAGCCGTCCATAGCCTAGTTAGAGGAGGGATCCATGCGAAGTCCGACGGTGCCTCTCTTGCTGCTCTTCGTCGCCGCCTGCTCCACACCCCAGCCGACCCCCGATGCCGCGGTCGATCTCGCCACCACGGCGCAGGATCTGCCGGCGATCGATCTCCTGGCTCGACCCGATCTGGGGGACACGCAGGATCTCACCGCGCCGCCCGACCTCACGGTCCCCGACGACCTCACGGTCCCAGATGATCTGACAGCCACGAACGACCTCACGATCGCCGACGCCCTCACGGTCCCGGCCGACTTCACGGTCCCGGCCGACCTCACGGTCCCGGCCGACCTCACCCCGCTGCCGGATCTCACCCCGCTGCCCGACCTCACCCCGCTGCCCGACCTCACCGGGCCGCCCGGGCCGCGCGGGCCGGTGCGTTTCTTCGCCGGCGCCCAGGCCGTCGCCGGCGACTCCTCCTTCCGCCTCACCGTCGGTGACTTCAACGGCGATCGGCGCGCCGACGTGGCCTTTGTCCAGACCCTCAGCGGGACCCGCGTCTGGCTCGCCCTGGCCCAGCCGAACGGCACCCTCGGCGCCCCCACGGCCGTGCAGTCCGTGAGCACGCCGCGCGCCCTCGTGGCCACCGACCTCAACAAGGACGGCAAGCTGGATCTCGTCGTCTCGCGCGTCCCCTCGAACACGGCCGTGTCCGTCCTCCTCGGCAACGGGGACGGCACCTTCGCCGTCGCGGTCGACTACACCTTCCCCTCGGGCACCATCCCCGATGGCATCACCGCCGGCGACGTCAACGCCGACGGCAACCCCGACGTCGTCACCGCCGACGCCGCCGGGGCCCTGGCCACGGTCTTCCTCGGCAACGGCAACGGCACCCTGCAGGCCGGGGTCCACCTCATGCCGAACGGCCCGAACGGCACCCAGCCGGTCATCGCCGACCTCAACGGCGACGGCAAGCAGGACGTGGCCGTGGTCTACGACGGCGGCGGGCTCGGCGGGGGGCGGCTCTCCCTGCTCTACGGCAACGGCGACGGCACGTTCCAGGCCGCGGTCACCGGGCCCGCCCCGGGCGCCGGCTGCTACGACGTCCGCGCCGCTGACTTCAACGGCGATGGCCGCATCGATCTGGCCGTCACCAACCTCGGCGTGTCGCAAGGCGGCGGCGCGTCCTACACGAACAGCAACGTCGCCGTGCTCCTCGGCACGGGCGGCGGCAACTTCGCCGCCCCCGTGACCTACGCCGTAGGCCCGTCGCCGCGCTCGCTGGGCCTCGCCGACCTCAACGGCGACGGACGTCTCGATATCGCCGCCAGCGTCCTCGGCGACCCCACCGGCCCGGGTCAGGTCGTGACCCTCTTCGGCAACGGCGACGGCACGTTCCAGACGGCCGTGGCCTACCACGCCACGAGCAGCCCCAATGGCCTTGGCATCGGCGACGTCGACAACGACGGCCTCCCCGACCTCATCGCCACCGCCATCCTCTCCCAGAGCGGGGCCAACGCCGGCAGCCTGAGCGTGCTCTACAACGTCGGCGGTGGCGGCTTCCGCGGCGCGCCCTTCACCCAGAGCGGCGCCGGCGCCGGCACCACCACCCTGGTCGGGGACGTGGATCGCGACGGCAAGAACGACGTCATCGTGATCAGCCAGTCGCAGAACGTGGCCTTCTACCATCGCAACCTGGGCGGCGGGCAGCTGGCGGCGCGGACCAACATCTTCACCGGCAATAGCCCGAGCGACGCCCTGCTCATCGACATCAACGGCGACGCGGCGCTCGACCTCGTCACCGCGAACACCGCCGACAACACCCTCGGCCTCCTCTTTGGCAACGGCCGCGGCAACTTCGCCCCAGACCCGGTCAACCCGCTGCCCACCACCGGCATCGGACCCTATGCGTTGGCCACCGGCGACCTCAACCGGGACGGCAAGCCCGACCTCGTCGTGGCCGAGCGCGACGCCAACCAGTTCGCGTACTATCTCAATCAGGGGAACGGCGTCTTGAGCCGCAGCGGCGCGTACATCACCGGCACGGCCCCCGGCGGGATTGCCGTGCTCGATCTGAACGGCGACAACCGGCTCGACGTGGCGGTCCTCAGCACGAGCCAGGGGATCGGCCTCTTCCTCCAGAATGCCCAGGGCAGCTTCACGAGGGGCGCCACGGTCTCCGCGGCCGGCACCGGCCTCCGGCCGCTACGCGCGGCCGACGTCGATGGCGACGGCAAGGCGGATCTCGTCTCCTATGCGCCGCCGTCCAGCGGAGCGCTCGGCACCGTGACCCTCTATTACGGCAATGGCACGGGCGGGGTGGCGGCGGCGGGGACCACGTTCCCGGCGGGGCAGTATCCGAGCGGGCTACAGCTCGGGGACTTGAACGGCGACAGTATCCCGGATGTGGTCGTCGCGAGCGCGGTGGCGAGCAGCTTGACGGTCCTCTATGGGGTCGGCTCTACGTCGGGCTTCACGACGACGGCGCAGATCTGGTCGGTCGGCGCGGGGGTGGTCTCGCCGGCGATCGGGGACCTCGATGGCGATGGGCGGGCGGATCTGGTGGTCGGCGCACCGACGTTCGGGCAGGTGAGCTTCGTGCGGAACCTGGGCCCGTAGGGGCCGCCGGTCGCTCTGCTCCCGCCTTCCGCTGTATCGCCCAGGCTCACCCTCACGACCCAGACTCACGCTAACGACTCCGCTCACATAGCCTCTTTCTACCCGCCTCCATCTCGAGTCCCCCGTGGCGTCCTTGCCGGGGGCGGGACGAAGGTGTAGACGGTCGTCATGGATCTGGAGCTCCCTGGAGACGAGATCGCGGCCAAGGAGGCGCGGCTGCGGACGGTGGTGCGTGAGTATGGGTCGGCGCTGGTGGCGTTTTCGGGCGGCGCAGACTCGGCTCTGGTGCTCAAGATCGCGGCGGACGAGCTGGGGGCGCGAACACGTGGCCTCCTGGCGGTCTCGCCCTCGCTCGCTCGGCGGGAACGCAGCGCGGCCGAGCAGTTTGCCCGCCACGTGGGGGCGGCGCTGGACGTCATCGAGTCGCATGAGCTCGAGCGGCCGGGGTATGCGGCGAACCCGACGGACCGCTGCTATCACTGCAAGGCGGAGCTGCTCGATCTGGCGCGGCCCCACGCGGAGCGCCTCGGGCTGGCGGTGGTGCTGCTCGGGACGAACCTCGACGATCTCGGCGATCATCGGCCGGGCCTGCAGGCGGCCAGTGAGCGAGGGGCGAAGCACCCGCTGGTGGAGGCGGGGCTGCACAAGGCGGAGGTGCGGGAGCTGTCGCGCCGGCTCGGGCTCGCCACCTGGAACAAGCCGCAGCTCGCCTGCCTGTCGTCGCGGTTCCCGTATGGCACCGAGATCACACAGGAGCGCCTCGAACAGGTGGACCGCTTCGAGGAGGGGCTTCACGACCTCGGGTTTGGCCAGCTGCGCGTACGCTTCCACGACGCGGTGGCGCGCGTCGAGCTCGAACCCGCGGAGATGGGGCGGGCGCTCGAGCTGCGCGACGCCATCGTGCGGCTCGGGCAGGCGGCGGGCTTTCGCTACGTGACGCTCGATCTCGGGGGCTTCCGCTCGGGCTCGCTCAACGAAGAGATCGTGACGCTGCGCCGACGCTAACGACATATCCAGCGCTGATTTCGGGGCGTTACTGCACCTGTCAGGTTTGCCTACACAGGCGCCTGTGTTTAACTTGAGTACGTGCTCGCTCGCTCCTGGATCGTGTTGGCCCTGTTCATCTCCCTTCCGGCATGGGGTAACGAAGTCATCCCCGATGCGCCTCTAAGCCCGTCCGAGTCTCCTTCGCAGGAGTCGGGGGCCTCCAAAAAGGAACGCTTCCTCGCGGAGAAGCAGGCACGCGCAGAGGCACACACCGAAGTCCGCCGCACGCGCCTGCCCCGTGGGCTGGCGGCGCAGGCGGCGGTGATGCCGATCTCGCTCTTCAACATCTGGACGCACGAGGTGCTGCCAGTGGACCCGACCGAACCGCCCAAGCCGACGGCGTTCAGCCGGTTCCTGCGCTGCCATTACACCAACCAGGCGACCTCGGTGGACCCGCGGCTCCTCCACGTGGTGCTCGGCGCGGCGCAGAAGTTCAAGCGCCAGATGGTGGAGGTGGTCTCGGGCTTCCGCGCGCCTAAATACAACCTGCTCCTGCGCAAGAAGGGGCACGAGGTGGCGCGCGAGTCGCAACATCCGCTCGGCCATGCGGTGGATTTCCGCCTGCCGGGACTATCGACGCGGCTCCTCCTACGCTTCGTGCGCGGGCTGCACCTGGGCGGCGTGGGGTATTACCCGCACTCGGCCTTCGTCCATGCGGACGTGGGCCCGGTGCGCTACTGGCGGGGACACTAGAGCGCCGTTCGCACGCAGGATCCTTGGGTTGAGCCCGCATCGCGTCCCAGAGATGCGTGTGAACGGCTGTACAGGCGTGTAGGAGGGGAGCAGGTCATTCCTGCTCCAACGGATCGATGCCCGCAGATGGCGCTATAATTGAATTTCCCCAACCTTCGGACTGCGCCATGAGCGGCACGACCCCACTCGAAGACCCATCCCTCTACATCAACCGGGAGCTGTCCTGGCTGGAGTTCAACCACCGGGTCCTCGAGGAGGCGCTCGACTCCCAGGTGCCGCTGCTCGAACGGCTCAAGTTCCTCGCCATCTCCGCCACCAACCTCGACGAGTTCTTCATGGTGCGGGTGGCCGGGCTCAAGCAGCAGCTGTCGGGCGGGGTGGTGGAGCTCACGCCCGATGGGCTCAACCCGAGTGAACAGCTCGAACGCATCTCGGCGCGAGCGCAGCGCATGGTGGCCGAGCAATACCGGGTCTTGCGCCAGGAGCTCCTGCCCGGGCTCGCGCAGCTCGGCGTGCGACTCCTCGTGGCCTCGGACCTCAGCGCAGAGCAGCGGCGGCTCCTGTCGGCGCACTACCACAACCAGGTGTATCCGGCGCTGACGCCGCTCGCGATCGACCCCGGGCATCCGTTCCCCCACCTGCGCAACCGCACGCTCAACCTGGCCATCGCGCTCGACCGCGGCGGCGGGGCGAATCGCGGGGCGGCCGGCTTCGCGGTGGTGCAGGTGCCGCTCGTGCTCGGGCGCTTCGTCGAGATGCCGCACCCCGGGGCGCGCAAGGCCTACGTGCTCCTCGAAGACGTGATCGCCATGCACCTCGGCGATCTGTTCCCGGGCACGCGCATCCTCGGCGCCTGGCCCTTCCGCGTGACCCGCAACTTCGACCTCGCGATCGACGAGGAGGAGACGGCGGACCTCCTCAAGACCATCCAGAAGGAGGTGCGGCGGCGCGACCGCGGCAATGCCGTGCGGCTCGAGATCGCGTACGGCGCGGATCCGGGGGTAGAGCGGTTCCTGGCGACCACGTTGCGCCTCGGCCGCGAGGACGTGTACTCGTGCGATGGGCCGCTCATGCTGGCCGACCTCATGCTGCTCGCGCAGAGCGACCAGGCGCGCGAGGCGCGCGACGAGCCGTTCCAGCCGCAGCTCGTACCGCGCCTCGACGAGTCGCCGACCATGTTCGAGGCGATCGCGCAGGGTGACATCCTGCTCCAGCACCCCTACGAGTCGTTCGAGCACGTGTCGGACTTCATCGAGGAGGCGGCCGACGACCCGCACGTCCTGGCCATCAAGCAGACCCTGTACCGGACCTCGGGCGACTCGGCGATCATCAAGGCGCTGGCGCGGGCGGCCGAGGCGGGCAAGCAGGTGACGGCGCTGGTCGAGCTCAAGGCCCGCTTCGACGAGGAGAACAACATCCAGTGGGCGCGCGCGCTCGAGGAGTCGGGCGTGCACGTGGTCTATGGCCTCATCGGCCTCAAGACCCACTGCAAGGTGGCGCTGGTGGTGCGGCGCGAGGGCAAGGGCATCCGCCGCTACGTGCACCTCTCGACGGGGAACTACAACCCCAACACAGCGCGCCTCTACACGGACATCTCGTACTTCACCTGCCGCGACGCCTTTGGCGACGACGCCACGGCGCTCTTCAACCTCCTCACCGGGTACTCGCAGCCGCCCTCGTGGAAGCGCTTCGTGGTGGCGCCGATCGGGCTGCACGAGCACA
Organism: Polyangia bacterium; assembly: GCA_036263495.1. Lineage (GTDB taxonomy): Bacteria > Myxococcota_A > Polyangia > Palsa-1104 > SHYY01 > DATAGU01. The sequence continues at coordinate 26,044 of DATAGU010000048.1, forward strand.
TCCTCGCGCTCATCGAGCGCGAGGCCGAGATCGCGCGTGGCGGCGGCACGGGGCGGATCATCGCCAAGCTCAACGCGCTCGTGGACGGCGAGGTGATCCGCGCGCTCTATCGCGCGTCGCAGGCAGGGGTGAAGATCGACCTCCTCGTGCGCGGCATCTGCTGCCTGCGCGCGGGCGTGCCCGGGGTCTCGGACAACATCCGCGTGGCCTCGGTGGTGGACCGCTTCCTCGAGCACAGCCGCCTCCTCTACTTCCATGCCGATGGTCAGGAGGAGGTGTATCTGTCGTCGGCCGACTGGATGCCACGCAACTTCGGGCGCCGGGTGGAGCTGCTCATCCCGATCGAGGATCCGGCGCTCAAGGCGCGGCTCAAGGACGAGGTCCTCGGCATCATGCTGGGGGACAACGTGAAGACGCGGGTCCTGCGAGAGGACGGCACCTACGAGCGGGTGCGTCCGCCGGCCGACGCCGAGGCCGTACGCAGCCAGCTGCGCTTCATCGAGCTCGCGCGTTCGCGGGCGGCCAAGGCGGGCGGCGTGGAGCCGAAGTTCCGGCTGCGGCCGATGGTGATGCTCAAGCCCACGGTCCCCCGCCGCGTGCAGCGCGAGGCCGTGCGGGAGCCGGCGGCGGTCGAGGATGCGTCGCCGCGCGTGGTGGCCGACCGGCCGAGCAAGTAACCCTCGACGCCCGAGCGGGCGAGCCCCTCACGTCCCGGTGTGGCCAAAGCCTCCGTCACCGCGCCGGCTCTCGCCGAGCGCCTCGACCGCCACCGGGCACACCCGCGCCACCTGGGCGACCACCATCTGTGCGATGCGGTCACCGGGCCGGATGGTGAAGGGCGCCTGTCCCAGATGGATGAGGATGACGCCGACCTCGCCCCGATAGTCGGCGTCGATGGTGCCGGGCGAATTGAGGAGCGTCACCCCGTGGCGCAGCGCCAGCCCGGACCGGGGCCGCACCTGCGCCTCCCAGCCCGGTTCGAGCTCGATGGCCAGGCCCGTGGGGACCAGGCGGCGCTCGCCGGGCTGAAGGACGACCTCGGCCCCGTCCTCCGGGCAAGCGGTGAGGTCGAGGCCGGCGGCGTGCTCGGACATGTAGACGGGGAGCACGGCGCCGGCTCGCAAGAGGCGCACCTTGAGGGGGATGAGTTCGGTCATGGGGAGGAGGCGGGAAAGAGGAAGGTGGTGAAACTACTACCGCAGGTTGTGGATGACCTCGGGCTTCTGGCCCATGGCCTCCTTGCGCGACAGGCGGATCTTACCCTGGCGGTCGATCGAGATGACCTTGACCATCACCTCGTCGCCCTCCTTCACCACATCGGTCACCTGCTTGACGCGCTTCTCGTCGAGCTCGCTGATGTGGATCAGGCCATCGGTACCCGGCAGGATCTCCACGAAGGCGCCGAAGTCGGTGATGCGTCGCACCACGCCCATGTAGTACTCGCCCACCTCGGGCTCGGCGGTCAGGCCCTTGATGATGTCGATCGCCTTCTTGGCCGAGACGTCATCGGCCGAAGCGATGGCGATGGTGCCGTCGTCCTCGACGTCGATGGCCACGCCGGTCTGCTCGATGATGGCGCGGATCATCTTGCCGCCCGGACCAATGACGTCGCGGATGCGGTCGGGCTTGATGTTCAGGGTGAAGATGCGCGGCGCGTGCTTGGACAGCTCCACGCGCGAGGCAGTCAGGGTCTCGGCCATCTTCTCGAGGATGTGGATCCGGCCATCCCGCGCCTGCGCGAGCGCGGTCTCGAGGATCTGGCGGGTCAGGCCCTTCACCTTGATGTCCATCTGAAGGGCCGTGACGCCGGTGCGCGTGCCCGCGACCTTGAAGTCCATGTCGCCGAGGTGGTCCTCGTCACCAAGGATGTCCGAGAGGATGGCGATCTTGTCGCCGCCCTCGCGCTTCTCGTAGATGAGGCCCATGGCGATGCCGGCGACGGGCGCGGCGATGGGGACGCCGGCGTCCATCAGGGACAGGCAGCCGCCGCACACCGTGGCCATCGATGAGGAGCCGTTGGACTCGAGCACCTCGGAGACGACGCGGAGGGTGTAGGGGAACTCCTTCTCCGAGGGCAGGACGCGCGCGAGCGCCCGCTCGGCGAGGTTGCCGTGGCCGATCTCGCGGCGCGAGGCCGAGCGCACCATCTTCACTTCGCCCGTCGAGTAGGGCGGGAAGTTGTAGTGCAGCATGAAGCGCTTGGTGACGTCGCCGAGCAGCGAGTCGATGCGCTGTACGTCCTGGGCCGTGCCGAGGGTGGTGGTGACCAGGGCCTGGGTCTCGCCGCGGGTGAACAGGCCCGAGCCATGGGTCCGCGGCAGCAGCCCGACCTCGGCGGTGATGTGCCGGATCTCGTGGCTCTTGCGGCCGTCGAGACGCACGCCCTCGTCGACGACGCGGGCGCGGACGAGCTTCTTGAAGACATCGCCCGCCGCCTCGGCGATCTCCTTCTCGCGGCCGGAGAACTCGCCCCGCAGCGTATCGATGATCTCGCTCTCCACCGCCTTCACGGCGTCGCGACGCTCGTGCTTGCCCCGGATCGTCAAGGCCGTGCGCAGGCGATCCGTGTAGGCGCGCACACGCTCTGCGATCTGCGGGTCCTTCTGGGGCGCGGTGAACGTACGCTTGGGCTTGCCGACCGCGGCGCGCAGCTTCTCGATGAGATCGAGCACCGGCTGCACCGCCTGATGGGCGAACAGGAGGGCGTCGACCATGACGCTCTCGGCAAGCTGCGCCGCGCCGCCCTCGACCATCACGATCGCGTCGCGCGACGCAGCGACGACCATGTCGAGGTCCGAGGCCTCGCGCTGCGCAAAGGTGGGATTGACGATGAAGTTCTTGTTCGCGTCTCGGCCTACGCGCACGGCGGCGTAGGGACCATCCCACGGAATGTCGGACAGGTGCAGCGCCACCGAGGCGCCGACCATGGCCAGCACGTCCGACGGGTTGTCCTTGTCGTAGGAGAGCACCGTCCCGATGATCTGGGTCTCGAAGCGCCAGCCCTTGGGGAACAGCGGCCGGGAAGGCCGGTCGATGAGGCGGCAGGTGAGGATCTCCTGCTCGGTCGGACGCCCTTCACGCTTGAAGTACCCGCCGGGGATCTTGCCGGCCGACGAGGTCTTCTCGCTGTATTCCACGGTCAGCGGGAGGAAGTCGATTCCTTCCCGCGGGGTCCTGTTGGCCACGGCCGTAACCAGCACCATGGTATCGCCATAACGGACGACCACGGAGCCGTCGGCCTGCTTGGCAAGCTTCCCCGTCTCGATCGCCAGCTCCTTGCCGCCGATCTCAACACTTTCTTTAACATACATCATGGATGCTCCTTGGCGACGGCAGACGCCGCCCGCCGATTCTCGTCAACGCACCTGTATCCGCGCCGCGCCCCCCCCGCGCGAACAGATCTCATCCACAAACGGTGTGACGTGATCGTGGGAGGGGGAGTTGACCAGCCGAAACAGGCAGGGGGCTCGCGTGGCACAACGCGCATCTACTTGGCGCTGGCCCTCGCGGTCCGCTGGTCGTCGTCGCGACTACTTCCGGATTCCGAGGGTGGTGATCACGTTGCGATAGCGCTCGAGGTTCTTGCGCTTGAGATAGTCGAGCAGCCGGCGACGCTGACCTACCAGCTTGAGCAAGCCCCGACGAGAATGGTGATCCTTGATGTGGGTCTTGAAGTGCTCGGTGAGGTAAGTGATGCGTTCTGTGAGGAGAGCGATCTGCACCTCGGGGGAGCCGGTGTCGCCCTCGTGTGTTGCGAACTTGGTGATGGTTTCCTTCTTGCGGGCAGTAGCGAGGCTCATTTCTGTTTCCTTTTCGTCTTTTTTTTTGAGGTAGCTTACAGCGAGACTCTCCTCTGTCAACACCTTTGGGCAAAGGGACCGAGGAGTGGCTGGTGGCAGATGGCGTCGTCAGCCCCGCAGCACCCGGGCCAACGACCAATGGCCAGGGGGGCCCGGGCGCCACTCGGCGAGGGCGATGAGCTCACCGTCCTGGCGCAGGACCCGATGGGTGTCGGTCTCCCGCCCTTCCACTGGCCCAGGCGCACAGCGCGCGAGCGGCGCTTGCTGCCCGAGGCGCAGACGTCGTGCCGCGTCATCATCGACCTCCAGGAGCGGCAGGTGTTCCACGGCTCGTGCCAGCGGGAGCAGGGCCGGCGCTTCCCCGAGGGTAAATGGATCTACTGCCTGCGTCGAGGCGAAGGGCCCCACACGGGTCCGGCGCAGCGCCACCAGGTGGGCTCCGACGCCGAGCCGCTGCCCAAGATCATGGGCCAGGGAGCGAATGTACGTGCCCTTGCCGCAGCGCACCGTGAAGCGCACCTCCGGAAGGGTGATGTCCTCGAGCCGGATCTCGTGCACCACCACCTCGCGCTCGTCGGGCACCAAGGCCGCTTCGCCCTCGCCCTCGCCCTCGTGACTCTGGGCGCGCGCCAGCTGATAGAGGCGCTTACCGTCCTTCTTGATCGCCGAATAGATGGGGGGACGCTGCGCGATCTGACCTACGAAGGAGGCGAGCGCTGCCCGGATCTCGTCCTCCCCGAGCGCCGACACCGCCGCGCCATCGACACGCCTGGTGACGCGACCCTCGGCGTCATAGGTGTCGGTGGCGACGCCGAGATGCGCCGTCGCCTGATACTCCTTCTCGAGTCCCATCAGATACGGCACGAGCTTGGTGGCCTCGCCGACGAGCACCGGCAGGACGCCCGAGGCCAGCGGGTCGAGGGTCCCGGCATGGCCGACCTGGCGCACCCCATAGAGATGACGGACCCGCCCGATCACAGCGAACGAGGAGGGCCCTCTGGGCTTGTCGGCAATGAAGAGGCCGGCTGCCGTCATGCCTCGGTCTTCTGCTCGTCCCCGTCCCCCGGAGACGGGGACGAGCCGGCCTCGGACGAGCCCGCCAGGGCCGGATCTGCCTCGTCCTTGTCCTTGTTGTCCTTGGCCTCAGCCGCGTGAATCTCCCGCAGCAGTGACTCCACGCGGTCCACGCGGTCGACCATGTCATCCAGCTGGAAGCGCAGTTCGGGAGCGCGGCGGGTATGAAGCCGCCGGCCGAGTTCGCCGCGTAGGAAGCCGGCGGCCTGGCGCAACCCACGCAGCACCTGCGTCGCTTGCCCCGGATCACCAGGCTCTTGCGTCATCACCGAGACCATGACCCGGGCCACCGCCAGGTCAGGCGAGACGTGGACCTGCGTGACCGTCACCAAGCCCGCGGCCTGCACGCGCGGGTCCTTCACCGCACGTGGCAGGAGCTCCCCCAGCTCCCGTCGGATCTGCAATGCTACCCGTTCCACCCGCTGCGACATTCACATCTCCTGGAGCCGACGAGCCCGCTCGGCCGCTTACTCCTCGTCCTCCGGCTCCCAGTGGGTGTAGTTGCCGGTCGTCTCCATGCCCTCGCCGTAATTGACATAGTCCTGCTCGTCATCGATGACCTTGGCGATCGCCAGGGCCTCGATGAAGGCCAGGATCTTCTGCACCACCGACTGCGTGAAGCCGAGTTCGTTGGCGACCACGGCGAAGCCGAGCTGCGTCGATTGCCAAGCGTCCTGATCCCCCACCTCGGCAATGGCGACATTGAACTTGTTGCGGACCCGGTCCTTGATGCGCCGCAGCACCATCCGCTTCTCCTTGAGAGAATGAGACTCGGACACCATCAGCGTGATGCGGCAGACACCGACAATCATGGTTCTTTATGAGATGTAGCGGCCGACGAGACGGCCGACAGGGGGCGGGTGATGGCCTCGCGCTGGCCGCGAGGCCACCGGCTGTTACTCACAGCGTGGGGGCGATCTCCTCGATCTCGAACGCCTCGATGATGTCGCCCGACTTGAGGTCGTTGTAGTTCTCGATCCCAATGCCGCACTCGTAACCCTGCGCCACCTCGCGGACATCGTCCTTGAACCGCCGTAGCGACGAGATGCGGCCCTGGTAGATCTGCACCGAGTCGCGCACCAGGCGGACCTGCGCCGAGCGCTTGATGGTCCCCTCGATGACCGAGCAGCCAGCGATGGCGCCGATCTTCGGGATATTGAAGGTCTGGCGCACCTCGGCCTTGCCGAGCGCCTTCTCACGCTGCACCGGCGCGAGCAGACCCGCCATCGCCTTCTTCACGTCGTCGAGCGCCTCGTAGATGATCTCGTAGATCTTGATGTCGACGCCTTCTTGCTCGGCGAGCTGCCCCGCCTTGCCGGCCGGACGCACGTGGAAGCCGACGATGATCGCGTTGCCGGCCTTGGCCAGGTTGACGTCCGTCTCGGTGATACCGCCGACGCCCGAGGAGATGACGTCCACCTTGACCCGCTCGGTCGAGAGGTTCATGAGCGCGTCTTTGAGCGCCTCGGAGGAGCCCTGCACGTCGGCCTTGAGCACGATCTTGAGCTCCTTGACCGAGCCCTCGCGGATCCGCTCGAGGATGTTCTCGAGCGAGACCCTGCTCGTGCCCGCCATCTCCTTCTTGCGGCGCGCATCGCGGCGGTGCTCGACCAGCTCCTTGGCCGCCTTCTCGTCGGTCACGGAGTTGAACGTCTCGCCGGCTCCAGGCACACCCGACAGGCCCAGCACCTCGACCGGCGTGGCCGGTCCGGCGCTCGTCACGTTGCGGCCCTTGTCATCGAGCATGGCGCGCACTTTGCCCATCTGCTCGCCGGCTGTGATGGTGTCGCCCACCTTGAGCGTGCCATCCTGCACCAGCATGGTCGCCACGGGGCCGCGGTTGCGGTCGAGCTTGCCTTCGATGATCACGCCCTTGGCCAGCTTCTTCGGGTTGGCCTTGAGTTCGAGCACCTCGGCCTGCAGGGCCAGCATCTCGAGCAGCTGATCGATGCCGACCTTGGTGCGGGCCGAGACATCCACGTAGATGGTCTCGCCGCCCCACTGCTCCGGCACCAGGCCATGCTCCGACAGCTGCTGCCGGATCCGATCCGGCTGCGCCGTCGGCTTGTCGATCTTGTTGACGGCCACGATGATGGACACCTCGGCCGCCTTGGCGTGGTTGAGCGCCTCGACCGTGGTCGGCATGACACCGTCATCCGCGGCGACCACCAGCACGACAATGTCGGTCGCCTGGGCACCGCGCGCGCGCATGGCGGTGAACGCCTCGTGCCCCGGCGTGTCGAGGAACACCACGTCCCCCGACGGCGCCGACACCTTGTAGGCGCCGATGTGCTGCGTGATGCCGCCGGCCTCGCCCGCCGCCACGTTGGCGTTGCGGATGGCGTCGAGCAGCGAGGTCTTGCCGTGGTCGACGTGGCCCATGATGGTGACCACCGGTGCCCGCGTCTGCAGGTCCTCCGGCCGGTCCGCCTGCTCGGCAAAGACCTGCGCCTCCTGGAAGGCCACGTTCTCGATCTCGTAACCGAACTCCGCAGACACCAGGCCGGCCGCATCCTGGTCGATGGCAGAGTTCAAGTTGATCCCCGTCATCCCCATGCCCCACAGCTTCTTGAGGACATCGGTGGCCTTGGTCCCCATCTGCTTGGCCAGCTCGCTGACCCCGATGGTCTCCTCCATCTTGATCACGCGCTTGTGCGCGGCCGGCGTCGTGATCTGGGTCTGCTTCTGCTTCTTCCCGATCTGAGGCTTCTTCTTACCGGGCTGCTGGCGCGCAAAGCGACTGCGATCCTCGCCGCCTTCGGGCCGTCCCGTCCGGAACCCGGGGCGAGCCGCCGCCGGCTTCTCGGTGACCTGAATGATCGGCTGCCGCATGTGGGGCAGCTCGATGACGCGGCCCGTGGGACCGGTCTTGACCGGCTCCGGCTTCTTCGGCACCGACACGATGGGAGGCGCCTCGGCGGCCTCGCGGCTCACCTCGGGCGCTGGCGTCTCGCGCGGCCGGGCAGGCTCGGCCGCCTGCGGCGGCGCAGCCTCGGGGACTTCCGGCGCTGCCGGCGGCGTAGCCGGGGCCTGTGTCGCGGCCTGGGCCGGTTCCTCTGCCGGGGGCGTGACCGGAGGAGACACGGGAGTCTTCTCCACCACCGGAGCGGACGGCGCCTCTTCCCGCATACGCGCGGCCTCTGCAGGCGCCTCGTGACGCTCCTGCGGAGCAGGGGCCTCGACCTCTGGCGCCACCACGGCGGGCGCCGGCTCCTCCGGAAGCTCGTGCATGGCAGGTGGAGCGGCTTCCTGCTCCTCCATCTCCTGCGAGAGAGGACGAGCTTCGCTCACCGGAACATGCTCGGGGGCCGCCGATGCTGCCGAAGGAGGCGGCGATGCCGTGCCAGGCATCCCAGCCTTCGCCATCGCAGGCGCCTCCGGCGCCGGCACTTCACGGACAGGCACACGCTGCGGCTCACGGACCTCGACAGGGGGTGGCGCCAGGCGCTCGGTCGCCGGTGGCGATGCCGAGGGGCCGGGTGTCACCACCACGCGCCGCCGCTCGGGGGCCGCGGTCGTCGCCGGGGGCGCCGCCAGCGGACGAACCGCCGTGCCGTCCTTGGTACGACGGCGGATCACGGTCGCCGTGATCCGCTCCTCGACCAGATTCTCCTGACGTTCCTTGTCGAGGGCGCGCTTGATGCGCATCACATCGTCGACCTCGAGGTTCGACATGTGATTCTTCGCCTCGATGCCCAAGGCCCGGATCTTGGTCACCAGGTCCTTGTTCGGTACGCCGAGCTCCTTGGCGAGTTCATAGACCCGCACCTTGCCCGTCGTTACCGCTTGCCCAGTCCCGATGCCCTCACCCGAATTCATGCTCACGATTCCTTCTTGCTCCCTACTCGAAAAACCGAAGTATGCGCTGCTGCAGGTCCTCGTCCACGACCACTTTGCGTCTTAGTGCCCGGCCGAGCGGCCCCTTGCGAATCAATGTCTCGATACACTCTCGGTTCGAATGAACGTAAGCCCCTCGACCGGGGCGCCACACAAATGTTTCTTTCTCACTGGCACTGACGCGGACGCCGACTTCCTCAAGTTCCGATGAGCGTGTGTAAGATTGAAACGTTCGTGAACGGTCTATTCTAATCTTGCCTTCGGTGTCCGCAACCATGCGAATCAGATTTTGCTGCTCATCCGTGCCCCGACAACCGAGGCAGGTACGAACAGGATTCGCCAATGCGCTACTCTCCCCCCGCGCCCACGGGTCCCGACCCCGATGGGTCCGTGTCCGTGTCCGCCGCCGCCGCCGCCGCCGCCGTGCGCCGTTCCTTCTCCCGCACTGCCTCGCGCTCCACTTGACGCGCCGCGGCCACCTTCAGACGAGCCGCACCGGCGTCGCCGCCCACCCCCGGCACACCACCCAGCTCCTCGACCTTGGCCCGCGCCACGTCCTCCGCCGAGCGCCATCCGAGCTTGAACAGCGTGTTGGCCAGCTCCTCGGACGAGCCATCGATCTCCGCCATCGATCGTCTGGCGTGCTCTTCGAGCTCCCGCACCTTGGACTCGGAATGTATATCGATGCGCCAGCCCGTCAGTTGTGACGCCAGGCGCACGTTCTGTCCCTTCTTGCCGATCGCCAGCGACAGCTTGTCGTCCGGCACGATGAGTTCCATCGTGTGCGTCTCGGCGTCGATGACCACGCGCGAGACCTCGGCCGGGGCAATGGCGTTGCAGACGAAGCGCGCCGGGTCCTCCGAGTACGGCACGATGTCGATCTTCTCGCCGCGCAGCTCCTGCACCACCGCCTGCACCCGCGAGCCCTTCATCCCCACGCAGGCGCCCACCGGGTCGACGTCGCGATCGCGCGACGACACGGCGATCTTGGCGCGCGCCCCCGGCTCCCGCGCCGAGGACTCGATGCGCACGATCTTCTCGTAGATCTCGGGCACTTCCATCTCGAACAGCTTCTCGAGCAGGCCCTTGTGCGTGCGCGACAGGACGATCTGCGGCCCGCGCGCATTCTTCTCGATGTCGACCACGTAGGCGACGATGCGGTCGCCCGCGCGATAGGACTCCCGCGGCACCTGCTCGCGCACCGGCAAGATCGCCTCGGTCCGGCCGAGATCCACGATGATGTTGCCGCGCTCGAAGCGCCGCACCACGCCGGTGATGATCTCGCCCTTGCGATCCTTGTACTCGTTGAAGACGTTCTCGCGCTCCGCCTCCCGCACCCGCTGGATGATCACCTGCTTGGCGGTCTGGGCGGCGATGCGGCCGAAATTCTTGAGCGTTCCCTTGAGCCCCAGCAGATCCCCGTAGCGCGACTCCTGCTCGCTCGCCTTCTGCTCGTCCTCCGGGCGGTAGAAGATCTGGAACAGCAGCTCGTCCCCCACCTCCGCCTGCAGCCCGCGCAGGTCCGCGTCGGCCTTCGCGATCTCACGCCCCGGATTGGTCACGGCCTCGACCACGTTGACGATCTGGAACAGGTCGACGGCCCCCGTCTCCTCATTGAACTGCGCTTCCAGTTCGCGGTCTTGACCAAACACCTTCTTGGCGGCCGTGAGAATGGCCTGCTCCAGGGTGGACACGAGGACCTTCTTGTCGATCCCCTTGTCCTTCCCGACCTGCTCCAACACCATCGTGAGATTCGGCTGCATCGATCGCTCCTACCCGTCGTACTGCAAATGAGCCTTCTCTACCTCTTCGACGGGAATTTCGAATACCTGTCCGTCCACGTCGATCCGTACCCGGCCCTCCTCGACCCCCAGGAGCGCCCCCGTGAAGTTGCGCCGCCCACCGGTCCCGCTTGGCGCCGGCACGGGGCCAACCGGGTGCCGGGTGCGGATCTTGGCGCGCTTGCCAGCGAAACGGCGAAAGTCCGCTTCGCGGACGAGGGGCCGCTCAAGGCCCGGAGAAGACACCTCGAGCGAGTAGGGAACATGGATGAGATCCGCTACATCCAACTCCGCTGAGAGCGCATGGGACACCCGGGTACAATCCTCCAGCGAGATCCCTTCGATCTCTGCTAGTCTGCCATCGGGGCGATCGATAAAGACGCGCAGCACCCAGCGCCCGAGCTCATGTTTCCACTCGAGCGTGACGAGTTCGTAGCCAAGCCCATCCACGACCGGGCCGGCCAGCTCTTCGAGTGCCTTTACATCGACAACGGACATGAGTCTTTGCCAAAAAAAAAGTGGGCTGGGAGGCCCACTTTTGCTAGATGGCTCCAACAAAAATGTGTCGCACAGGTAGCACCTTGCTGCCCGGAAAGCAAGAAAAAAGCTTTGCAAGCCCCTAGGAGGCCTTGACAATGACCGCAGGAACACCAGCGCGGGTGTTGGCCGCAGCCGTCCAGATGAATTCCCAGGACCATGTTTCGGCCAACCTTGCGTCGGCCTCCGAGCTGATCCGGCGCGCTGCCGGCCGCGGCGCCGAGCTCATCGTCCTGCCGGAGAACTTCGCCTTTCTCTCCACCTCCTCAGAAACGGCCAAGCTGGCCCATGCCGAGACTGTCACCCTGGGGACCCCCGCCGGCCCCATCCTCAAGACCATCGCCGCCCTGGCCGAGGAATGCAAGGCCTGGATCGTCCTTGGCGGCATGCCCGAGCTGGGCCCCGACGAGCACCACATCTACAACACCTGCGCCGTGGTGTCGCCGGACGGCCAGGTCCGTGCCGCCTACCGCAAGATCCACCTCTTCGACGTGGTCACTCCCGATGGCACCGAGTACCGCGAGTCCCGCAGCGTGGCCGCCGGCACCACGCCCACGGTCGTGGAGACCCCCTGGGGCGGACTCGGCCTCTCGGTGTGCTACGACGTCCGCTTCCCCGAGCTCTATCGGCGACTCGCCGAGCAGGGCGCGCGCCTCCTGGTGGTCCCGTCCGCCTTCACGCTCGACACCGGCAAAGATCACTGGCACGTGCTCCTGCGGGCACGCGCCATCGAGAACCAGGCCTTCATCCTGGCCCCGGCCCAGCATGGCCGGCACGGCGAGAAGCGCCTCACCTATGGCCACAGCCTGATCGTCGATCCCTGGGGCACCGTCCTCGCCGAAGCCGCAGATGGGGTCGGGGTGGCCGTGGCCGAGCTCGACTTCGAACGCCAGGCGCGCGTCCGCTCCATCCTCCCAGCCCTCACGCATCGCCGCCTGTAACGACCGTCCCACACGCCCCTGCGGGAACCAGCGCATCGCCGGCCTCCTGGGACCGCGGCGAGGCTAGTTGTCGGTCGGGGGAGAGCCGCCCTCCGATTGAACGCGGCGGCGCTCGTGCATCGCCTCGATGCGGCGCTGCAGCTGCTCGACGCGGCCGCGCAGGGTCGCCAGCTCCTCGGCCAGAGGGCGACGGATGCGCGCCACGGCCTGCCGCACCTCCTCATCGACCCGCCGCTCGAGCGCCTCATGATTGAGGCGGACCCGCCGCATCAGCTCACCCATCAGGTGGCCCCGCTCCGCCGTCCTTTCGGCCTCGCTGGACACCCCCTCCCCAGGTCCCTCACCACCGAGACCCATGGCCTCGAGGATCCGCTGCCCGGTGCGCATCGCCTCCTCCTCAGCCTGGCTCAGCACGCCCAGGACACCCAGCCAAGCCTCCCGCAACGACTGCTGCAGCGTCTTCTTCTCACTCTCGTCCATATCCCTGGAGTCCCAATGAAATTTCGCTCGCAAGCGGTTCCAGCTGGGTGCCATGAGGCGGTCTCGCTTGTCAAGACAACCGTGAAACCGCGGCCCGCCCGGCAGGCCTGACCCTGGCCCTTCCTCACGCCGTTCCCATGATCCTCACATCGCCACCTCGCAAAGAAGACCACCCACACGGGGCATGAACGAGATCCGAGTTCGCAGCTGGGCCGAACTGCTGGATCAGCTGTATCTCGACTCCTGGAAGGAGTCCATCGGTCGTTTCCGCTCGAGCTACGCCTACCGCGGCGTCTCCACCGCCGCGTGCGACCTCACCACCAGCCTCATCCGCCTCGGCGGCCAGCCCGATCGCATCGAAGGCCACCTCCTGCGGAACTTCCGCAAATACGCGATCCAGGAGACCAACTGCGGCCGCTCCACGTGGAGCTGGCTCGCCCTGGCGCAGCACCACGGCCTGCCCACGCGGCTCCTCGACTGGACCTACTCCCCCCTGGTGGCCATGCACTTCGCCACCGCCAAGGAGCGCCCCGGCCAGGACGCCCTCATCTGGTGCATCGACTTCGTCGCCGCCCACCGCCTCCTGCCACGCCGCCTGCACAGGCTCCTCGAGAGCGAGGGCTCGGACGTCTTCACCGTGGAGATGCTGGACGCCGCCGCCCCCACCCTCACCCGCCTCGACACGCTGGCGCGGCAGCCCTTCGTGGTGTTCCTCGAGCCGCCCTCGCTCGATGCGCGCATCGTCAACCAATCCGCGCTCTTCGCCCTCCTGTCGAGCCCCTCGGCCTCGATGGACGACTGGCTCGCCGATCACCCCGACGTGTACCGGCGCATCCTCATCCCGGCCGCGCTGCGCCGCGAGGTGCGCGACAAGCTGGACCAGGCCAACGTCACCGAGCGCGTGCTCTTCCCTGGCCTCGACGGCCTCAGCGCTTGGCTGCGGCGCTACTATCAACCCGGCAATGGCGGCGGCCCCACGCTCGAGCCGTGCGAGCAGAACCTCGACAACGCCCCCTTCACGGATCAGCCCCCCGGGCCCGAGACGGAGCCCGAGCCCGGGCCCGAGCCCGAGAGGAACCCGAAGAAGCGACGCCGCAAGCGGTGATGGGCTTGCTGGAGACCCCGCCCCGTGCGAGAGCTGTCGCGATGGAATCCACGGCGCTATGCCCGTACTGCGGCGAGGTCATCTCCCTGTGGGTGGACGAAGGCGGCGGGCTCAGCCAGTCCTATATCGAGGACTGCTCGGTCTGCTGCCGCCCCTTCGAAGTGGCGATCGCGGTCGACGAGTTCGGCGACCCCCAGGTGGACCTGCGCCGCCTCGACGACTGACGTTCATCCTCCGAGCCGCCGCTCCAGGCGACCGGCCAGACGGCTCAAGGGCCAGCTCATGGCGAAGTAGAGACCGGCGCAGGCCGCGCCCGGCACGGCCCACGAGCGCACGTCCACGGCCGTGATGGTCATCTGCTTGGTCAGCTCCACCACGGTGATCACCGACACGAGCGAGCTGTCCTTGAGCAGCGCGACGAAGTCATTGGTCACCGCCGGCAGGGCGTGGCGCACGGCCTGCGGCAGGAGGACGTAGCGGATGGCCTGCCAGCGCGACAGACCGAGCGCCAGCGCGGCCTCGGACTGGCCGATGGGCAAGGACTGCAGCGCCCCCCGATAGACCTCGGCCTCGTAGGCGGCGTAGTTCATGCCGAGGCCGAGGATGGCGGCGGTCAGCGCATCCAGATGAATGAGCGGGGCCAGGCCAAAATAAAGGACGTAGAGCTGCAGGAGCACCGGGGTGCCGCGCCACAGCTCGACGTAGGCCGTGGCCCCGAGCGACACCGGGCGGCTGCCGTAGAGACGCCCGATGGCGAGGAGCATGCCGAACGGGACGGCCAGGGCCATGGCGGCGAGCGACACCAGCGCGGTCACGGCCGCGCCGCGCAGGAACAAGAACCCTTGCCCCCCGAGCGGCCCCGCGGACGATCCAGCGGACGGCCCAGCGGGCGAGCCAGCCGCGTCTCGGGCCTCGGGTGCACCCGGCGCCGCATCCGCCCCCGAGCGGGCGGCGCAGGCCGGACGTTGCCGCGCATTCGATAAACACCAGCGGTCGAGGATGCGGGTGAGCTCGCCGCGGGCTTCGATCCGGGCGAGGGCCGCATCGAGCGCGCGCGCCAGCTCGGGCTCGGCCTTGCGCGCCGCCATCACGTAGCCGCCCAGGGCCACGTCGCCGAGCGAGACCAGCTCGGGGTGCCGCGCGGCGTAGCGTTCGGCGATGAGATCGTCGAGCAGCACGGCCTCGACCCGGCCGGCGAGGAGATCGAGGTAGGGCTCCTCCGCGCCCTCGTAGAGCAGGACCTGCGCGCCCACGCGGTCGAGCAGGAGGTGGGCGTAGGTCGAGGCCAGGGTGGCGACCCGGCGGCCGCGTAGATCGGCCAAGGTGAAAGCGGGCGTGCCGCGCCGCACCGTGAGGCGCTCGCCGTAACGGTAGTAGGGCCGCGTGAGCGACTGCGTGGCCCGCCGCGCGGGCGTGTCCTCCCAGCCATTGAGGATGATGTCGAAGTCACCGCGGTCGAGCGCGGCCGCGAGCGTGGGCCAGGCGTTCTGCGCGAACTCGGCGCGCACCCCCAGCTCGGCGGCGAGGGCCTGCGCCAGCTCCACCTCGAAGCCCGTTTGATGGGACGGGTCCTGCGGGTCGAGGAATACATACGGCTCGCCCCCCTGGACATCGCCGCCCCAGCGCAGGACACCGGCGGCGCGGATGCGCGCGAGCGCATCGCCGCGGGCGCTGCCCGGGGCCAGGAGCGAGACCAGGACCAGGCCGAACAGGCACGAGAGATAGCGCGGGCGGCGGGAGCGGTTCACGGCGCGATGATGGCACGACCGCTGCGCGACGAATCGCGTGTTCGTCGTCCGCCGCCGACCTTCACCGGCAGGATCAGGACTCGGCCGGTCCGCCCCAGAAACGCAGCACGTCGTCGGTGGTCTCGCCCGGCTTGAGGAGCTCGAGCCGCACCCCGTGCCTCGGCTCGGCGTCCGAGCGGTAGCCATACACCGGCGGCGCGTGGCGCATGTTGTAATGCGACCACACCGACAGCGTGTAGGCCCCCGCGTCGTGCACGACCACGAGGTCCCCGGGCTCGATGCGCGGCAGCTCGCGGCCCGTGGCCAGGCGGTCCCCGGCGAAACAGAGCGGGCCCACCACATCCTGCGCCACGAGCGGCCCCTCCTTGGGCGTGCCATCCGGGTGATGCACCGTGAGCCGGTAGGTCCACCAGTGCGGCACGTAGATCGCGCGCACGAAGAGATCGCCGCCCGCGTGGATCACCGCGATCGGCCGTCCGCCCGCGGTCTTGGTGTACTCCACCCGGCTCGCCACCCAGCCCACCCGGGCGTTCAGGCTGCGGCCGAACTCGGTCACCAGGCGATAGCGGAAGAGGTCCGGCACCCGCTCGCGCAGGAGCGCGGCATAACGCGCGAAGGCCGGAGGCCCCTCGACCGCCACGTCCACCGGGAGCCCGCCGCCGATGTCGAGCACCTCCAGCGAGCGGCCGGTGGATCGTTCGATCTCGCGCGCCAGCTCCACGGTCGCCCGCACCCCCTCGGTGAGGAGCTCGAGCGAGCAGCCGATCGAGCCCACGTGCACGTGCAGCCCGACGAGCCAGGGCAGATCGCGATAGGCCTCGAGCAGGGCCGCGCGGTTCTCGGCGAGCGGCACGCCGAACTTGGAGGTGGCCGTGGCCGTGCTCGTATCGGCGACGGTCCCGGCGCCGATCTGGGGGTTGATGCGGACGCCGGCGCGGAGCGGCCGGCCCTGCTCGGCGAGGCGGCGGAGCCGCTCGAGTTCCTGGAAGTTGTCCACGTTGAGGTACACCCCGCGCGCCACCGCCAGCGCGATCTCACCCTCGGTCTTGGCCGGCGAATCGAAGACGATGGTCTCGGGAGCGAAGCCGAGGCGGAGCGCGTGCTCGAGCTCGCCGCGCGACGCGCACTCGGCCCCCATGCCCGCGGCGCGCGCCTCGCGGAGGAGCGCGGCCAGGGGGTTGGCCTTCACCGCCAGGGTGTGCAGGGCGCCGGGCACGTCTGGCGTCGCGGACGGGAAGGCCGCCTGCAACGCCGCGATCCCGGCGCGGAAGGCGCCGAGGTCATAGAACATGGCCAGCGGCGCGTCCGCGCTGAGCGCGCCCTGCGCCACCGCCTTGGCCAGCACCTGGGAGACTCGAGCTTCGTTCATGGCGCGATGGTGACACCTGGCCGGCCGGTGTGCCGAGCATTTCGCATGCGCCGTCGAGTCCGCCGGCCGCCCGCCGTCTCCCTATCAACTCAACGGGTGATGCGGAAGTCGTGAAACTGGCCGGTCGCGGCCTCCCAGCGGGTGTTGACGTCATCGACGCGGGCCGCGCGCGGACCGTGGCCGAGCCAGGTCACGAGCTGCCGGAGCGCCTCCTCCGGCCCCTCGGCCACCACCTCGACGCTGTCGTCGGGGAGGTTGCGCACCCAGCCGCGGAGACCGAGCCGCACCGCCTCGTCGCGCGTGTGGTAGCGGAAGCCGACGCCCTGGACGATCCCGGTCACGATGCAGTGCACTCGTCGATCTGCTCCGGCCACGCGGGCTCCCTCCCGATGGGTTCAGAAGTGACGTCCGGGTCGTCATAACACAGGCGCTCGCCACCCGAGCCACCGGTGTTAGTCAATGCATCTGCGTTTTGCTCGGGCAGGTATTATGTTTCCTGACGATGGACATTCCCCAGTCTCCTCCCGAGTCATCCCCTCCTCGCATATGGCAACCGCGGGAGCTGGCCCTGCGAGGCCTTCGGCCCGAGGAGACCGGCCTGCCCGTGGACTGGTCGAGCTGGTACCTCACGGACGAGGAGGACGAGGGCCAGACGATCGAGCAGGCTGAAATCATCCGTACGATGCTCTCGGTCCTCAAGGAATGGGCCCGGGAGCGTGGATGGAACCGCCTCTACATCGGTGGAGACCAGTTCTTCGCCTGGGTGCCGAGCGAGCCGCTCGTGCGTGTCTCACCTGACGTCTACCTCATCGATGACCCGCCGCCGTTGCCCGACCGCTGGCAGACCTGGCTGCCGGGGCATCGGCCGCCACGCTTCGCGGTCGAGGTGGTGTCACGTGGCCGCAAGGATGACTATGAGGACGCGCCGCTCAAGTACGCGCTCCTAGGCGCGCAGGAACTGGTCATCTTCGACCCTGGCGTGACCCCTGGGAGCGAATCGTCGCAGCGGATATTCCTTCGGCTCTACAGACGCAATGGCGCCGGAGCCTTCTTGAGGGTCTATGCGGGCCCAGGGCCGGTGCATAGCGTGCAGCTCGATGCTCATCTCGTCGTGTGGCGAGGGGATGGCGTGGCGCGGTTGCGGCTCGCCCGTGATGCCGCCGGGCGCGATCTCATCCCCACGGTCGAGGAGGCTCGTCTTGAGGCCGAACAGCGGACTCTTGAGGCCGAACAGCGGACTCTTGAGGCCGAACAGCGGGCTCTTGAGGAAGTGAAGGCTCGCCACAAGGCCGAGCAGCGGGCTCTTGAGGAAGCGATGGCTCGCCACAAGGCCGAGCAGCGGCTGCGAGAGCTGGAAGAGATGCTCAAGAAACTTCGCGGTCCGCTGGGGTAGGTTCGGGGCCCCATCGATCGGGGCCAGGGGGGCCAGGAGGGGGCGCCGGCCAGTACCGGCAGGGGAAGAAGGGACGGGGGCGAAGCCTATTTCTTCTTTGCGCCCTTCTCTTTGCTGTCGCTCTTCTCGCCCTCGGTGGCGTCGCCCTTGCGCCGGCCGGTCGCCATGAACTTCGTCACCGGCTCGAGCTCCTTGGCCAGCTCGGGCAGGCGCTGCGCCAACGTGCTGAGCACGCCGTAGTAGGCGAGGAACCCCTGCCAGTATTCGTGCTCCGCCTGGCCGGTGGTGTCGGAGACGAGCTGGTCGGCCAGGGTCGCGCGGTCGGCCAACGGGCGCAGCGCCTTGGCGAGACGGTAATCATTGCGCACCCCCTGCAGCGGGATGCTCGGGAGCGACTGGCCGTGCTTGACCGCCAGATCCAGCACGCGCTCGACGTGTTCGTCGGCGTCCTTGCGCGCGTGCAAGAGACGCCGCCGCTCGTCGACCGACAGCACCAGGCCGAACTGCTTGAGCTCGGCGACGATGGCCTCGTACCGGGCCAGCAGGTCGGCCATCTGGGCGTCATTGGGAGCGTTGTCACCTACTCGATTGTCCATGAGACCTCCTTGAAACGATTCGGAGGCAATCTGTGTTTCGTTCCGTGACTTATCAATAGGTTTTTTGTCCTGTATTTTCGAGCACATCTCTAACAAAAGATGTGCTCTTGAATGTGTGAGACGGATCACAAGGCGGCTACAACAAGAAACAGAAAAGAGTGTTTCAGCCTACGGCGCTATCACATGGCAGACCGAGGAATCGTGGGGGACGCCACAGGCGCTATGGGGAAAGAGGCGCCGGCCGGCGAGTTCCCATGGGGCAAGCGTCCGGGAGCAAGGCGCTGGTGGAGAAAGATGGATGCCTGGGCAAGAGATCAGGTGCTTCGAGGGGTGGTTGAGGTGGCGGACTTGAACGTTGAGGTGGCCGACGTCCTTTTTGGGGTGCCGCACGAGGGCGTTTCAGGTGCGCGACCTGAACGTCGAGGTATCGGACGTGGATCAACTACGTCGCCGACCTCGTTGTTGAGGTCGGCCCCCTCGACGTTGGGGTGCACGATGTGGAGGAGAGGGGCTGCGGGACGTCCAATTCGAGGTGCGGGACGTCCAATTCGAGGTGCGGGACGTCGGTAGCGTAAAGTTTTTTGTGTCCGGTCCCTGAGGCCCCTTGCGGGGCAAGGAGGGAACCGTGAGAATCGTCGAGCGACTGATGAAGCTAGTAGTGAAAGTCCACGACGTCGTCGAGCTGGTGAGGCGGTTCGAGGC
>DATAGU010000049.1:0-11148 GCA_036263495.1 Polyangia bacterium
ATGATTGTGATCACTCGCGGTCTCCTACGCATCGAATCCCTGGTAGCTTTGCTTTCCAGTGGAACAAATGCTTTCCTTCGGCTCTGCGAAGCGGTCCCTATCCTACTTTCCGACGGTGCAGACATGTGATCAATGGTCAGCGCCCGAGCGGGGAGATGAATGTGGAGGAGGCGCAGCAGGCCCTGGCCAAGATGCGCAAGGCGCTGTCCGACGCCGAGGGCGACCTCAAGGCGGCCGAGCAGCGCGCGCAAGAGGAGGCCCAGGCCAAGGCCGACCGAGCCGCCGCGGCGGCCGAGCTCGAGGCCACCAAGCGCGCGATCGCCCAGGCCAATCGCCGGGCGGCCGAGCTCCGCCACCAGCTCGCGCGCAAGCAAGCCAGTAGGTAAGGATCCGCGCTCGTTCGTCGCCATCGGGTCCCGTCCGGCGCGCGCGTTCGCGGGACGGGGCGCCGATCGCTCCGTCCCGCCGGCACAGCGGGACGCTTCATCGATCTCCCGCCGTCCTGTCCTCCTTGTCCCCCCACGGCAGATTCTGAGGTACGTTCTCGCACCTCAACCCCCGTGAGGAGACGATGCTACACGAACGCCGCCGCCTGCAGCCCCCGCCCCTCGAAGATGGCGCCAGCCACGAGGCCGTGGCGCAGCTCATCGACACTTATTACAACGCCTACAATGCCGCCCGCCTGCGCGAGGCCTGCCAGCTCCTCGTGCGCGCGATCGACGAGGGCGCGACCGTGGGCCTGTCGCTCTCGGGGGCGCTCACGCCCGCCGGGCTGTCGCCGGTGCTGGTGCCGCTCCTGCGCCACGGCTTCGTCGACTACATCTCGTCGACCGGCGCGAACCTCTATCACGACCTCCACTTCGACCTCGGGCTGCCGCTCTATCGCGGCACGGCCGACGTGGCCACCGGCGCGCACGACGTGAAGCTCCGCGAGCAGGGGATCATCCGCGTCTACGACGTGCTCTTCCCCGCCGACGTGCTCTACAAGACGGATGAGTACGTGCACCGGGTGATGATGGCGCCCGAGTTCAAGGGCCGCATGGGCACGGGCGAGCTGCACTGGAAGCTCGGCAAGTACGCGCTCGAGACGGCGCACAAGCTCGAGGCGCAGGCGGCCGGCCAGCCGGCGGCGCGCCGCCACCCCTCGATCCTCGCCACCGCGCACGAGTTCGACGTGCCGGTGTACTCGCCCTCGCCGGGCGACTCGACGCTCGGCCTCAACTTCTCGGCCATCTACACGGCGCACCCGGACCAGGGGCCGCAGGTGGACCCGGCCATCGACGTGATGGAGATGGCGGCCCTGGTGCTCGACGCCAAGCGCCAGGGCGGACGCTCGGCCGTGCTCATCCTGGGCGGCGGCGCGCCCAAGAACTTCCTCCTCCAGACCGAGCCGCAGCTGCAGGAGATCCTCGGCGTGAGCGAGCGCGGGCACGACTACTTCATCCAGATCACGGACGCGCGGCCCGACACCGGCGGCCTGTCCGGCGCCACCCCGGCCGAGGCCGTGTCCTGGGGCAAGATCGACCCCGAGCAGCTGCCCGACTGCGTGGTGGCCTACATCGACTCGACCGTGGCGCTGCCGCTCATCGCCGCCTACGTGCAGGCGCGCGCCAAGCGCCGCGAGCCGCGTCGCCTCTATCGCCGGCTGCCCGAGATGGTGAACCGCCTGCGCGAGGAGTATCGCCACACCGAGCAGTACCGGAAGTACTGGGGCGGTTGAGAAAAGAGCGGTGACGGTATTAAAAAACCAGACTGGGTCCCTCCAGGGGGGGACAAGCTGGTTTCTTTAATACCGTCACCGTCCACGCCATGGCGCAGTCACCGACCTCTCCGGCGGCCCCGATCCGCCGCCTGCCTCGTCGCCGCCCGACGCTCTTCGTCGGGCGGGAGACGCTGCTGGGCACGCTCCGCGCCGGGCTCGGCGCGGTGCGCGAGCCGCGACCCTGGGTCCTCGCCGGGCCCGAGGGCGTGGGCACGACCACGGTGGCGAGCGAATACGCGCACCGCTACGCGGAGGATTACGCGGTGGTGTGGTGGGTGGACGCGGCCGAGCCCTACATCCTCCTCCGCGACTACGCGGCGCTGGCCGGCCAACTCGATCTCCGCTCCTATCCCCGCGACCACCTCGGCCGCGCGGCCGAGCGTGTGCGCGACTGGCTCGAGTCGAACCCACGCTGGCTCCTCGTCTTCGACGGGGTGACGGGGCCGCGGGCGATCGCCGACTACCTGCCCCACCGCGGCACGGGGCACGTCCTCGTCACCTCGCCGCAGGCCGACTGGCCGGGGACGGCGCTGCGCCGCTCGCCGAGCGAGTTCGCGAGCGGCCGGGGCGAGGAGCTGCCCTTCGCCGCCGAGGTGCTGCACGTGCGGCCGTGGACGCCCGCGCAGGCGGCCGAGTACGTGATCAAGCGCACGCGCGCCGACGAGACGCCGGAGGCCATGCAGGAGGCGGCGCTCGCCGCCAGCGAGACGCTCTGCGGCATGCCGATGGCGCTCATGCTGGCCACGGCCCGGCCCCCGGACATGATGCTGCCCACGCCGGCCGACGTGTTCGACGCGGCGCGCGCCACCATCCAGGAGGTGGACGAGGAGGCCGAGCGCGCCGCCGATCCGCGCGACGCCGTGGACGTGGGCTGGTGGATGGCGTTTCGCGGCGCCGGCGACGTGGACCCGGCGATCGCGCCGCTCCTCTGTTACCTCGCGCAGTTCGCCCCGGGGCCGGTGCCCCACAGCGTGGTGGACCGGCTCGGCGAGCACCTCCAGGAGCCGGAGCGCTTCGCCTTCGCGGGCGAGCTCCTCGAGGGCTGGGGCCTCGTCGAGCAGAGCGACGAGGGCGTGCGCCTGCACCCGCTCGTGCGCCGCTTCGCGCGCGGCAACCTCGACAAGGAGAAGGTCGCGGAGCTGTCCGAGATCGCCCTCTTCCAGGCGGTCATGGCCCAGCCCATGGGCCTGTCGGGCGACGAGATCTGGGAGGGCTACGCGACGCTGGCCCCGCACGCGCTGGCCGCCGCGCGCCGCACCCGCAAGACCGGGCGCCGCTTCGAGGTGGTGGTCATGATCTTCGAGGTGGTGGCGCAGTACTTCCAGCAGCGCGGCGCGACCCGCCTGGCGCTCGGCGTGTTCGAGGAGATCCTGGCGGTGAACCGGCGGCTCGAAGGGGCCGAGGGGGCCGCGGTGCGCAAGACGCTGCGCAGCCTCGGCCTGGCCGCCATCTCCCTGCCGCGGGTGGAGCGCAAGCGGGCGGTGGACTACCTCGAGCGCGCGCTCTGCCTGGTCGAGGCCCTGCCCGATCCGGACCCGCTCGAGCTCGGCCAGCTCCTCTACGATCTCGGCAAGGCGCAGCGCGCCTGCGACCTCCACGAGAAGGCGCGCGAGAGCTTCACCCGCGCCCTCAAGCTGGCGGAGGTGGTGGGGCAGCCGGACGAGCTCTCGGTGGGGGCCTGCGCCATCCACCTCGCCGCCACGATCGGCGAGCGCGACCCGGCCGAGGTGCGGCGCCTCCACGAGCTGGCCATCCGCGCCGAGGAGCGCGAGCACAGGGGCCAGGCCACGGCGGAGCTGGTCGAGTACCTCGAGAAGTACGGCCGCTTCCTCGAGATGCAGAAGGACTACGCCGCGGCCCGGCCGGTGCTCGAGCGCGGCATCGCCATGGCCACCGAGGCCTTGGGCCGGGACACGCACTCGGTGGCCGACATGAGCTGGGCGCTCGGGCGGGTGCTGACCGCGCTCGGCGATCTGGTCGGGGCCACCAAGTCCTTCGAGCGGGCGCTGGCCATCAAGACCGCGCGCGCGGTCGGGCCGGACCGCGAGATCGGCTCGCTGCACTGGCTCATCGGCGAGGTCTTCGACCGCCGCAACGAGCTCGGCGAGGCGGAGACGCACTATCAGAAGGCGCTCGCCATCTATCGCCAGGTGCGCAGCGCCGACCACCCTGCCATCGGCAGCTTGCACGCGGCGCTCGGCTGGGTGGCGCAGCGCCGCGGCCGCATCGAAGAGGCGCTGACGCATTACCGGAAGGCCGAGCCGGTGCTGGTGCGCAACCGCGGCTTCTTCACCTCCGGCGAGCTCGTGCAGTTCGCCTGCCGCGTGGCCTCGCTCTGGCGCACCAAGGGCGACCTCGACTCGGCGCTGCAGTGGCTCGACATCGCCGAGCGGCACATGGCGGCGATCGACCCGCCGGATCCACGGCTGCAGCTGCAGGTGCTGGCCGAGCAGGGACAGCTGTGGCGCGAGCGCGGCGACCTGCCGCGCGCCTGGGAGCTGTTCGCCGAGGCGCTGTCGCTCACCGAGCCCAAGCTCGGCGCGGATCACCCGCAGGTGCGGGCGCTCAAGTCGCTCCTGTCCGCGGGGACGAGTTCCAAGAGTTAGGAGGCGATGATGTTCGAGATCAAGATGGCCGGCGCGGCCAAGAACGCGCTCGGCACCGAGATGCTGCGGTTTCTCCTCGATCAACTGAAGGCTGCGGGCCAGCAGCCGGTGCTCCTCGCCGGCGCCGGGGACGCCTTCTCCGCCGGGCTCAACCTCAAGGAGGTGGCCGGGCTCAGGGGCGACGCGATGCTCACCTTCCTGCGCCTGCTCGAGGAGACCATGGTCGCCTACTTCCTCCACCCGGCGCCGGTGGTGGCGGCGATCAACGGGCACGCCATCGCGGGCGGCTGCGTGCTCGCGCTGTGCTGCGACTGGCGTGTGGCCGTGCCCCACCCGGCGGCCAAGATCGGCCTCAACGAGGTGGCGCTCGGCATCCGCTTCCCGCCGCGCATCCTGTCGCTCGTGCGTCGCCGCCTGCCGCCGCAGCACGTCGAAGAAGTGCTGCTCGGCGCGGCCCTGCACGCGCCCGAGCGCGCGCTCGCGCTCGGCCTGGTGGACGAGATCGCGGCCGACGTCGAAGCGGCGGCGCGCGGCCGGCTCGCCGCGCTGGCGGCGCATCCCGCGGAGGCCTACGCCCTCACCAAGCGGGACCTCCGCGGCACGGCGCAGGATCTGTGCCCCGACGAAGTATACGAGGCCCGGCTGCGCGACTCGCTCGGCCTGTGGGATGGCCAGGTCCTGCGCGAGCGCATCGCCGCGGTCTTGAAGCGCTAGATAGAGAGATAGAATCCACCGGTCCGTCCGAACCCAACACCTGAAACAGAGGGCTTCATGAGCACGAGCGAGCAGCACTACCGGAGCAACCTGCGCGATACCTTCTTCAACCTGTTCGAGGTCCTGGAGATCCAGAAGACCACGCTCGGTCACGGCGAGTTCGCGGGGCTCGACGAGGAGACCGTCCGCGCCACGCTCTCCACGTACGAGGAGTTCTGTCGCAAGGAGCTGGCGCCGAGCTGGGCCATCTCCGATCGGGTGCCGCTCGAGCTCGACAAGCCGACCGGCACGGTGCGCCTGCCCGCGGCGCTCACCAAGTCGCTCCGGATCGTGCTCGAGCAGGGTTGGCCCATGCTCGGCCTGCCCGAGCGCCTCGGCGGCACGGGCGCCCCGCCCTCGGTGGCCTGGGCCGCGTTCGAGCTCACCGCCGGCGCCAACGCCACCGCCGCCTTCTACCTCCTCGGCGACTTCATCGCGCGCACCATCGACCGCCTGGGCACGCCGGCGCAGAAGAAGCGCTTCGTCGAGTCCATGCTCAAGCGCCACTGGGGCGGCTCGATGGTGCTCACCGAGCCCGACGCGGGCTCGGACGTGGGCGCCGGCCGCTCCAAGGCCCGCCACCTCCACGACGACGTGTGGGAGATCGAGGGCGTCAAGCGCTTCATCACCAACGGCGACTTCGACGCCGCTGAGAACATCGTCCACCTCGTGCTCGCCCGCCCCGAGGGCGCCGGCCCGGGCACCAAGGGCCTGTCGATGTTCATCGTGCCCAAGTACTGGGTCAACGAGGACGGCAGCCTCGGCGAGCGCAACGGCGTCTACTGCACCAACATCGAGCACAAGATGGGCATCAAGGCGTCGGCCACGTGCGAGCTGACGTTCGGCGAGCGCCACCCCGCGCGCGGCCTCCTCGTCGGCGAGGTGCACGACGGCATCCGCCAGATGTTCCACGTCATCGAGTACGCGCGCATGGCCGTCGGGTGCAAGTCGATGGCCACGCTGTCCACGGCCTACCTGAACGCGCTCGAGTTCGCCAAGCTGCGCGTCCAGGGCCCGGACCTCCTGCGGGCCACGGACAAGACCGCGCCGCGCGTGCGCATCCTCCAGCACCCGGACGTGCGCCGCATGCTCATGACGCAGAAGGCCCACGCCGAGGGCATGCGCGCCCTGTGCCTCTTCACCGCCTCGGTGCAGGACCAGGTCGAGCTCGGCGGCGGCCACGACAACCGGCACGCGGCCGCGCTCGACTCGCTCAACGACCTCCTCCTGCCGCTCGTCAAGGGCTACTGCTCGGAGAAGGCGTACGAGATCCTGGCGATCTCGCTGCAGACCTTCGGCGGCTCGGGCTACTGCCAGGATTACCCCATCGAGCAGTACATCCGCGATCAGAAGATCGACTCGCTCTACGAGGGCACCACGCACATCCAGGCGCTCGATCTCCTGCTCCGCAAGGTGGGGCGCGACGGCGGCCAGACGCTGCGCGGCCTGCTCGGGCGCGCCGAGGCCACGCTCAAGGAGATCGACCCCAGCGGGCCGCTCGGCGTCGAGCACGCGGCGCTGTCGCGGGCGCTCGGCGACCTCCAGGGCATCTTCGGCACGCTCATGGGCAAGCTCGGCGAGTCGCTCTACCACGCCGGCTTCCAGGGCAACCGCATCCTCATGGCCACCGCCGAGGTGGTGATCGGCTGGCTGCTCGTGCGGCAGGCGGTGGTGGCGCACGCCCAGCGGGAGACCGCCGCGGGCCCGGACCGCGACTTCTACACGGGCAAGCTGGCCGCGGTGCGCTTCTACGTCCGCAACGTCCTGCCGGGCGTGAGCCTCACTCGCAAGATCGTCGAGCAGAGCACGCTCGAGCTCATGGAAATCCCCGAAGAGGGGTTCTAGCTTCCAACTCGCAGGTACAATGGCTCCGCGAACCTTCTACGCGGACGCCGCATGGCTCAGACGCCCTGTTTGACCGATGGGACGCTCCTCATGCTCCTCGAGGAGCGTCTCGCCCCCGAGCAACTCCCCCGCATCCATGCCCACGCCGCCGCGTGTTCGGCGTGCCGCATGTTGCTCGCCGAGGCCGTGCGCGAGGTCTCGAGCGGCGGCGCCGCGCCCGCGTGGGCGAGCGCCAAGACCCCCGTCGTGCCCATCGCGAGCGCGGGCGCGGTGCTCTCTTCCCAGCAGCTCACGGCTGGCGGCTCCCGCGACGCCATGCCCCCGCAGGAGGGCAGCGTCATTGGCCACTACGAGCTCATCCGCAAGCTCGGGCAAGGCGGCATGGGGAGGGTGTTTCTGGCACGCGATACGCGGCTCGGCCGCCTCGTCGCGATCAAGTTCCTCCTCTTGCAAGACCCCACGGGAGACCTCGCCGAGCGCTTTCTGGCCGAGGCGCGGGCCACGGCGCAATGCAAACACGACAACATCGTGGTCATCCACGAGGTGGACGAGGTGCACGGGCATCCGTACATGGTGCTCGAGTACCTCCAGGGCCAGACCCTGCGCGCGTGGATGGATCAGCGCTTGTACAAAGGCTCGGCGCTCGGGAGCCAGCGATCGTCGGCGGGGCTCGGGCCCATCGCCGGACCGGTCTCGCCGAGCCTGGCGGTGGAGCTCCTCCTGCCGGTGGTGCGGGCGCTCGACTCGGCCCATCGGCTCGGGATCGTGCACCGCGACCTCAAGCCCGAGAACATCCTCCTGTCCGACACCGGGCAGATCAAGGTGCTCGACTTCGGCATCGCCAAGCAGATCTCCGGCGAGCTGGCCCAGGCGATGGCCACCGCGCCGGCCGGGCTGCCTGGCAGCCTCGGGCTCACCGCACGCGGCACGCTCGTCGGCACCCTGCCCTACATGGCGCCCGAGCAATGGCTCAACGAACCGCTCGACGCGCGCACCGATCTCTTCGCCATCGGCGTCATCCTCTTCGAGCTGTTGGCCGGTGCGCACCCGTTGGCCCCCCTCTCGCTGCCCAAGCTCAGGAAGATCGCGGATCGGAGCCGGCCCATGCCGAGCCTCCGCGATCTGCGTCCCGACGCCGGGCCGCTCTGCGACGTCGTCGATCGGTGCTTGAAGAAGCGCCCGGAGGAGCGCATGGGCTCGGCCGAGGCGCTCGAGAAGGCGCTGGCCGAGGCGCTGGCGCAGCTGGGCGCGGCCCCGGACACACCAGCGCTGGCCGAGGACCAGAGCCCCTTCGCCGGCCTGTCGGCGTTTCAAGAGGCCGATGCCGCGCGTTTCTTTGGCCGGGAGGCGGACATCGCCGCGGTGCTGAGCCGACTGCGCAACCAGGCGCTGATGGCCATCGCCGGCCCCTCCGGCGCGGGCAAGTCCTCGTTCGTGCGCGCGGGCGTGATCCCCGCCCTCAAGCGCTCGCAGCGCGGCCTGGAAGCCTTTGTCATCCGGCCGGGGCGGCGGCCGCTCGCCGCGCTGGCCGAGGTGCTCACGCTCATCGCCGACACCCCCGGCGGCACCGGCAGCACCGGCGAGACCGATGTCGAGGCCCTCTCCGAGACCCTGCGGGTGCACCCCGGATACCTCGGGGTGAGGTTGCGCGCGCGGAGCAGGCACCGGGGGAGCGAGCATGACGTGGGCCCGGGCCTCGTGCTCTTCGTCGACCAGCTCGAGGAGCTGTACACGCTCGGGATCGATCCCGCGGAGCGGGCGGCGTTCTGCGCCTGCCTCGAGGGCGTGGCCGACGACGCCTCCTCGCCGCTGCGGGTGATCGTCACGGTCCGGGCGGACTTCCTCGACCGCGTCGCCGAGGATCGGCGCTTCCTGGCCGAGGTGACCCGGGGCCTCTTGTTCCTGCCGCCCCTGACGCGGGACGGCTTGCGGGACGCCCTCGAGAGACCGCTCGCCGCGGAGCGCTACCGCTTCGAGGACGACGAGCTGGTGGAAGAGATGTTGGGCGGCCTCGCGGGGACCCGGAGCCCGCTGCCCATCTTGCAGTTCACCGCCACCAAGCTCTGGGAGGCGCGGGATCGGCCGGCGCGGCGGTTGACCCGGCAGGCGTACCACGCCCTCGGCGGCGTGGCCGGGGCGCTGTCGACGCACGCGGACGCGGTCCTGTCCGGCATGTCCTTGCCCGAGCAGCGGCTCGCGCGCGCCCTCTGTTTGCGCCTGGTGACGCCGGAGCGGACGCACGCCATCGTGCCGCTCGAAGAGCTGCGCGCGCTCGCCGAGGACGGCGCGGCCGTGGAGCAGGTGATCCATCACCTGGCGGCGGCGCGCCTGCTGGCGATCGAGGCCGGGGGCGAGCGGGGCGGGTTCACCGTCGAGCTGATCCACGAGTCCCTCATCGATCGCTGGGGCCAGCTGCGCCAGTGGCTCGACGTCAACGAGCAGGACGCGCAGTTCCTGGCCGAGCTCCGCCAGGCGGCCCTGCAATGGGAGAAAAACGGCAAGATGGACGGCTTCTTGTGGCGCGATCAGGCGGCGCTCAAGGCGGGGCAATGGCTCGCGCAGCGGAGGGCCGAGGGGGCGAGCGGCCTCGGCCCGGGGGAAGTGCAGTATCTCGAGGCCGTGGTGCGGCTCGCGGAGCGCACGCGGCAGCGCCGGCGGCAGGGGGTCGCGGGGCTGATCGCGGGCCTCAGCCTGGTCGTGCTCGTGGTCTCGGTCCTGGCGGTGCGGTCGAGCCGGGCGGCGGCGCGCGCCGAGGCGGAGAAGGCCGAGGCGCAGCAGAGCGCCGTGCGCGCCCGCAACGCCACGCGCATGGCGTCGGCGCGCGAGCGACAGGAGGATCCCACGACGGTGCTGGCGCTGCTCCGCGAGATTGAGCCGGGCGCCCCGACGCCGCGGGGCTGGAACGAGCTGGCGGGGTGGGTCCGGGGAGCGGGCCTCGCGAAGGTGGTGCTCCTCCACGACGACGCCGTCACCGCGGTGGCGTTCAGCCCCGACGGCCGGCGCATCGCCTCTGCGTCCGAAGACAAGACGGTGCGAGTGTGGAACGCGAATGGCTCGGGACCGCCCCTGATCCTCGAAGGACACGACGGCTACGTCCATGCCGTGGCGTTCAGTCCCGATGGACAGCGGATCGCCTCCGCTTCGGAAGACAAGACGGTGCGGGTGTGGGACGCGGAGGGCTCGAGGCCGCCCCTGATCCTGAGAGGGCACACCGGTCGAGTCGCCGGGGTGGGCTTCAGCCCCGATGGACAGCGGATTGTCTCCGCTTCTTGGGACAAGACAGTGCGGGTGTGGAACGCGGACGGCTCGAGCCCCCCTCTGGTCCTCCAAGGGCACACCGGCTTCGTCTATACCGCCGTGTTCAGCCCCGACGGCCGACACATCGGCTCCGCCTCCGAAGACAAGATGGTGCGGGTGTGGAACGCGGACGGCTCGGGGCAGCCCCTGGTCCTCGAGGGACACGACGGCTTCGTTTATGACGTGGAGTTCAGCCCCGATGGACGTCGGATCGTCTCCGCTTCTTGGGACAAGACGGTGCGGGTGTGGAACGCGGACGGCTCGGGACGGCCCTTGATCCTCCAAGGGCACGACGACCGCGTCTGGTCTGTGGCGTTCAGCCCCGACGGCCGGCGCATCGTCTCCGCTTCGTGGGACAAGACGGTGCGGGTGTGGAACGCGGACGGCTCGGGGCAGCCCTTGGTCCTGCGAGGATATGACAACATTATCTATGGCGCGGCGTTCAGCCCCGATGGGCGGCGCATCGTTTCCGATTCGGAAGACAAGAGGGTGCGGGTGTGGAACGCGGACGGCTCGGGACAGCCCCTGGTCCTCCAAGGACACGAGGCACCGGCCTTCGTGCGCGGCGACAGGCCCTTCAGCCCCGATAGCCGGCGGATCGTCTCTTCCTCGGACGACGGCACCGTGCGGATCTGGAACGTGGATGGCACAGGAGAGCCGCTCCTGCTCCGCGCCTCCAGCGAGCCGGTGCATTCGGCGTCGTTCAGCCCCGACGGCCGGCGCGTCGCCGCAGCCTTGAACGACAAGGCCGTGATCGTGTGGAGCGACCTCGAGCCGCTGCAGGGGGCGGACGATCCCCGGCTATGGACCGCCACCCACTACTGCATGCCCCTCGACACCCGCCGGCGCCTGCTCGACTTTCCCGAGGAGCAATCCCGCGCCGAC
>DATAGU010000050.1:0-18865 GCA_036263495.1 Polyangia bacterium
CTCGCACGCTCAGAGCGCCACCTCGCACGCTCAGGGCGCCACCTCGCACGCTCAGGGGCGCCACCTCGCACGCCCTGGGCCCCACCTCGCACGCTCAGGGCGCCACCTCACACGCCCAGGGCCCCACCTCGCACGCTCGGGGCGCCACCTCGCACGCTCCAGGGCGCCACCTCGCACGCTCAGGACGCCACCTCGCACGCTCAGGGCGCCACCTCGCACGCTCAGGGCGCCACCTCGCGCGCTCCGGGCGCCACCTCGCACGCTCAGGATGGGTCTCGCACGCCCTGGAGGCCACCTCGCACGCTCCGGACGCCACCTCGCACGCCCTGGGCCCCACCTCGCACGCTCAGGGATGGGTCTCGCACGTCCTGCGGGCCACCTCGCACGTCCTGGAGGCCACCTCGCCCGTTCCTTGTACCAATGAACGGCCCCATGATATTCGGCAGGCATGCGGATCCCCTCCATCTGCCTCGCGCTTTCCCTGTCCGGCACCCTGGCCGCGAGCGGCTGTGCATCGCAGCTGCAGACGGCGAGCGCGGGTCATGTGGGCTGCCCGCCGCAGGAGATCCAGATCGCGAACAAGAACATCGGCTACGGCGTCTCGTCCTGGCAGGCCACCTGCCGCGGCCACGAGTTCCAGTGTTCGGCCGCGAGCAGCACCGTGCGCTGCACCGAGACGCTGCCGCCCGTACCCACCGCGCCGGCCGGCGCGCCCGCGGCCGCCGCGCCGACGCAATAGTGAAGGTTCAGGCCCCGGTCGAGCCGTAGTGCTCGAGCCCGCGCTGCCAGAGCCGATACCCCACAAAGAGCAGCCCCCCGGCCACGAGCGGCCCCGCCCCGGCCAGCCAGCCCGCGTCCTTCCCGAGCAGATAGCTCGCCGGCACGTACGACGCGAACACGTACGGCACCGCGCACATCACCAGCACCCGCACGCCCTTCCGATAGATGGTCACCGGATACTGCGCCAGCTCGTGCGTCTGGAACACCGCCAGCGTGAGCGGCATGGCGTCGATGATGTAGAAGCCCACCGTGGAGGTGATGAGGTTGAGGGCGATGAAGATGACGCCGCCGCTCAGCACCGCCACCACGAGGTACGCGATCTGGAGCGGCGTCCACGCCACGCCCACCCGCAACGCCGCGCGGCACACGAGCGCCACCCCGAGCGCGAAAGACCCGAGGCCATCGTGCCCGAAGCGATCCACGAGCACGTGGAAGAGCGGATTCACCGGCCGCACGAGGAGCGTATCGAGACGCCCGGTGCGGATGTAGAGGATCCCGAGCGACCACAGGTTGTCCGCCACTAGGTGGTTGATGGCCTTGGCCAGGAGGAGGAGACCATAGACCAGCAGGATCTCGTCGCGGCCCCAGCCCCCGAGGCCACCGAGGCGCGGCACCCGGAGCATCGCCACCCAGAGCACGAGGAGCCCGGTCGCCTGCTGCACGAGCGTCGACGCCGCCCCGACCACGAAGTTGAAGCGGTACTGCAGGAGCGTCTTCAGCCACTGCGCGAGGAACGCCCGGTAGAGCCGCAAGTAGCGCGCCATCGCCTAGCCCCCCGCCACCGTGACCCGGCGGATCGCCAGCCGGTAGACGACCCGCGACGCGATCCCGAGCCCGACGAGCCATGCGAGCTGCCCGAGCCAGAGCCGCGGCAGCGCCGCGAGCGGCACGGTCCCGAGCAGCACCCCCGCCGGGGCGGCCACCACCTCGGCGAACGGCAGGGCCGCCGCCATCGTCTTCAGCCAGGGCGGCGCGAACTGCGGCGGCACGAGCGCCCCGCCGAAGAACAGCGCGAGCACGTGGCGCATCGAGCTCAGCCCCCAGGTCGCCGTGGTCACGAACGACAGCATGGCGAAGCCCCAGTCGACCAGGAACATGATCGCGTGGCCGAGGAGCACGGTGACGAGGAACGCGAGGTAGATGCGCGGATCCGTGGGCAGCACGAGATCGAGCCACAGCACGCCCACGACGCCGAGCACCAGCATCTCCCGCAGCTGGCCCGCCACGAGCGTGCCGAGCGACTGGGCATAGAAGCACTCCTGCACGTCGAGCGGCCGGAGCAGCTCCACGGCGATGCTGCCGTCCAGCACCGCGGACCCGAACATGGGGATGAGCATCGAGATGGCGAGCGGCGCCACCATCTGCGCCACCACGAGGTAGCGCAAGGACGCCTCGCGCTCCGCCGTGGTCACGGCGTCGGCTTCGCCGATCGCCCGCCAGAACGCGACCAGCACGACCAGGGTCAGGACGCGGCTCGCGAGCGCGACCCAGAAGTGGGCGCGGTACGCGAGGAGCCGCTGGACGGACAGCCCCGCCAGGGCGCGGTAGGCGCGGATCCGGTGCATGAGCGCCCTCATCCTGCCTGCCCGGCCGTGAGCGCCCCGGCGTAGATCTGCTTCACCAGGGTCGCCAGATCCGGCTCCGCCACCGCCAGGTCCGCCACGTCGAGCTGGTTCATCACCGCCGCCGCCACCTGGCTCGCGCTCGCCTGCCGCCGGTCGAGCCGCACGACGAGCGCGTGCCCTTCGGCCCGCACCACCTCGGCCCCGGCCGGCAGGCTGAGGCGGCCAGCCTCCGCCTCGACCTCGCGCGCCACCTCGAACGTGAGCACGCGGTGCGTGCCGAGGCGCTCCTTGATGCGCGCGAGCGGGCCGTCGTAGACGAGCTGCCCGGCGTCCACGATGAGGACGCGCGAGCACAGCTCCTCGATGTCGCCGAGGTCATGGGTGGTGAGCACCACGGTGAGGCCGCGCCGCTCGTGCTCCTGCCGGATGAGCGCCCGCAGCCGGTCCTTGACCACGAGGTCGAGCCCGATGGTGGGCTCGTCGAGGAACACCACCCGCGGCTCGTGGATGAGCGTGGCCGCGAGCTCCGCCCGCATGCGCTGCCCGAGCGACAGGTTGCGCACCGGCACGGGGAGGAGCTCGCCGAGCCCCAGCGTGTGGTCGAGCTCGTCGAGGAGCTGGCGGTAGCGCGCGGGCTCGATGTCGTAGATGCGGGCGATGAGATCGAGCGACTCGATGACCGCCAGCTCGAACCACAGCTGCGTGCGCTGGCCGAACACCACGCCGATGTCACGCGCGTTGGCCACCCGCTCGCGGAAGGGATCGCGCCCGAGCACCCGCACCACCCCGCCCGACGGCCGCAGGATGCCGGTGAGGAGCTTGATGGTGGTGGACTTGCCGGCGCCGTTCACGCCGATGTAGCCCACCACCTCGCCGGGCTCGACGGTGAAGCTCACCCGGTCGAGCGCCCGCTTCTCCTCGTAGCGCGGGGCCACGAGGGCCTTGAGCGCCCCGGCGAGGCCCGGGTCGCGGCGCACGGTGCGGTAGACCTTGCTCAGGTTCTCGGCGGAGATGATGGGCATGGGGGCGGTCGTTCTCCAGGGTTCTGGGGGGTCTTGTCCCTCGCCAGGGCCTCACACCGCGCCCAGGCAGCGCCCGAGCACATCGCCGAGCACCGCGACGTGCGGCGGGAGGAACAGCGTGCCGTGATCCCCCGGCACCTCGTGCGTCTCCACCGGCGCGGCTGAGAGGCGGCTCCAGCCAAAGCACGGCAGGCCGCTCGTGCTCGTGAAGCCGGGCACGTGGAGCACGGTGATGCGGCCCGGGTAGGGGCGCACGTCGTAGGCGGTCATGGCCCGGGCCCGGATGCGCGTGTTGCTGCTCTTGATGTAGAAGAGGCGCCGGATCTCGTGCGGCTCGGTGTCCGCGGGCACGGCGCCGATGGCCTTGAGGGCCTCGGCCGCGTAGCGCCAGCGGTCCTCGGGCGCGCGCGCCTCGAGCGCGGCGAGGAGCCGCGGCAGATCGAGCGGCTGCCCCGCCGCCCCGGCGAGGTCACGGCCCACGAACCAGGCCACGTCGCTCGCCCGGTCCTCGCGCTCGATCGCGCCTTCGAGGTGGTTCTCCGGGATGGGCGCCGGGAAGTCGATGACCGCGAAGAACTCCACCCGCTCGCCGCGGGCCACGAGCTGCTGCGCCATCTCGAAGGCGAGCACGCTGCCGTTGCAGAAGCTGGCGAGGAGGTAGGGCCCGCGGGGCTGCACCTCGGTGAGCGCGGCCACGCAGGCGGCCGCGGCGTCGACCAGCACCTGCCCGTCCACGTGCTGGATCAGGCGGTCGACGTCGGCGGCGGTGGCCTGGAGGCCCACGTGCCGGCGCGCCACGTACTCGAGGATGCTGCGCGGCTGGATTCCATAAAAGGGCCGCTTGCGGTCGAGGTGGCGCACGAGCTCGGGCACGCCGACGAGGACGTTGCCCGCCCGCAGCCCCTCGAACGGCACCACGAAGAAGAGCGGCCGCCGCGTCCCCTCGGGCCGCATGCGCACGAGCGGCGACACGCCGGCGCCCGCCTCCTCCTGCGCCTGCGTCGCCGCCGCGGCCAGATCCGCCGGCCAGCGGTTCGAGCGCTCATAGAGCATGCCGGCGAGGCGCTCGATCGTGCCGCCCTGGAGCAGGCTCGACATCGGCAGGTCCTGGCCGAGCCGCTCGTTGATGCGCGCCACCAGCCGCACGCCGAGGAACGAGTCGCCGCCGAGCTCGGTGAAGTCGTCGCGGATGCCGATCGGGCGGACGTGCAGCACCTCTTCCCAGATCTCGACGAGCTGCACCTCGACCCCGCTCCGCGGCGGCACGGGCTCGGCGGCGAGGCGCGGCCGGCGCCGCAGGCCCGGCGCGAGCTCCTCCCCGCCGGCCGGGAGGAGCACCTCCCAGGGGCGGCGCTTGCGCTCCCGCGCTGGCTCGCTGCTCACGAGCGCCGCCGCCTCGGTGCCCGCCGTCCGGGTCGCCGGGGCCGCCGGGGCCGCCGGGGGCGGCGGGAGCGCCCGGCGATCCAGCTTGCCGTTCGGCGTGCGCGGCAGGCCGGCGACGGGCACGAACACCGCCGGCACCATGTGCGCCGGCAGGCGCTCGCGCAGGAACTGGCGCAGCGTCTCGCTCGTGGGCTCGGGCACGCCCACGACCACGTAGGCCACGAGGCGCCGCTCCCCCGGCACGTCCTCGCGCGCCGCCACCGCCACCTCGCGCACCCCCGGGTGCGTCGCCAGCGCCGCCTCGATCTCGCCGAGCTCGATGCGGAAGCCGCGCACCTTCACCTGCTCGTCCGTGCGGCCGAGGAACTCCAGGGTCCCGTCGGGGCGCTCGCACGCGAGATCCCCGGTGCGGTAGAGGCGCGCCCCGGGCGTGCCGGCGAACGGATCGGCGATGAAGCGCTCCCGGGTGAGCTCGGGCCGGTGGAGGTAGCCGCGCGCCAGGCCGGCGCCGCCGATGTGGATCTCGCCCGGCGTGCCCGGCGCCACGGGCCGGCCCTCGCCGTCGAGGAGTCGCACGTACACGCCGGCGATGGGGCGGCCGATGGAGGGCTTCTGGCCGTCGGCCTGGCATTCGCCGATGGTGGTGCACACCGTGGCCTCGGTCGGGCCATACGCGTTGAACAGCCGCCGGTCGCGCATGCCGGCCCCGAGGGCCCCGAGCCAGCGGGACACGAGGTCGCTGCGCAGCTCCTCGCCGGCGGCGATGAGGGTGGTGAGGTCGGGCAGCGCCGCCTCGGGCAGCGCCGCCATCACCGAGGGCGGCAGGGTGAGCGTGGTGATGCCGCGCTCGCGGAGGAGGGCGAGGAACTCGGCGCCCGGGAGGAGCGCCTCCTGCGGCGCGAGGTGGAGCTCGGCCCCGGCCGCGAGCGCCATGAAGATCTCGGAGATGGAGGCGTCGAAGCCGAGGGCCGCGAACTGCAGCACGCGGCTCTCGGGCCGCACGCCGAAGATCCGGATCTGCTCGCGGATCATGTTGCATAGGCCGCGGTGTTCGAGGAGCGCGCCCTTGGGCCGGCCGGTCGAGCCGGAGGTGTAGATGACGTAGGCGAGGTGCCGGCCCTCCGCCTCTCCTGCTCCTGCTCCTTCTTCGGGTGCCGGCCGGGCCGTGGGGGCGCCTTCGACCTCGTGCGCGCTGCGCTCGTCGAGATAGAGGATCTGCGCCTCGGTGCGCGGCAGCCGCGCCACGAGGGACCGCCGGGTGAGGAGCACGCGCGGGCTCGCGTCCTCCAGCAGGAAGGCCAGCCGCTCCTCGGGATAGGCCGGGTCGAGCGGCAGGTACGCCCCACCGGCCTTGAGCACCGCGAGCAGGGCGATGATGAGCTCGAAGGAGCGCTCCTCGCACACCCCCACCAGCACCTCGGGCCCCACCCCGAGGCCGCGCAGCTCGTGCGCGAGACGGTCCGCCGCCTCGTCGAGCTCGCGGTAGTGCAGCCGCGCGCCGGCCCACACGAGCGCCACGGCCTCGGGCGCGCGCGCCACCTGCAGCGCGAAGAGATCATGGATGCGCGT
Source organism: Polyangia bacterium (assembly GCA_036263495.1). Lineage (GTDB taxonomy): Bacteria > Myxococcota_A > Polyangia > Palsa-1104 > SHYY01 > DATAGU01. The sequence goes on from DATAGU010000050.1 coordinate 6,320, forward strand.
GGCCGCGGACCAGGCCGGCGCCTGTCCGACCGGCGCAGCGATGTCAGGGGAGAGAACGTGAGGTGACATGCCAGCAACTCCTGGGGAGACGGGAGACTTTGTCAGGATTTCCGATAGCAGGGTACAGCGAAGACGGGACGGCCGATCGCACTTCAGATGAGCTTCAACCTCGACCGCCCGTGAGTGTCAGGAAGACGGGCCGGGCCCAGCGCCGCAAGGCCATGCCGAGGAGCAGGCAGAGGCCGAAGATCACGGCCGGGGCGCCCAGGTAGACCGCGAGCAGCGTCGCCGGCGCCGTGCCGAGCACCACGAGGCAGAAGTCACTGAAGATGATGAGCAGGGGCTCGTGCGCCGCGTAGATGAAGAACGTGAAGGCGGCCAGCTGCACGAGCCGGCTCTGGTGGAGCCGCTCTCCGAACCCATCGTAGGCGTACCAGGCCCAGAAGAGGCCGCACAGGATCACCGCCCGGTGCAGCGCGAGGAGGAGCGCCGGGTTCGGGCTCGGGCCGTGGGCGAGGAGGGTCTTGACGGTGATGAGGGCCAGATCGAGGGGCAAGAGCCACGCGATCCACCGGCCGGCGACGCCCGTCACCCGGGGCCGCAGATCCACCCTGTGCACGGCCAGGATCCCGCCCCCGACAAAGAAGAGGATCGACTCCGGCTCCAGGATCGTCAGGGGCAGCTGCAAGAGCCAGGGGATCGCGAGCGGCACCAGCACCCAGAAGGAGAAGCGCGCGATCAGCCAGTAGAGGAGCGGGCTCAGGAGCACGCAGACCATGAGGTCGCGCATGAACCAGAGCTGAAACGCGATGGGACGCACGAGGGCGCCGATCAGCTCGCGGGCCCAGGGGCCGCCGTCGAGCAGGCGCACCCAGTGAAAGCCGCTCGGGTTGAGGAGCGGCTGGTCCTGCGTCGCCAGGACCAGCCCCACGCCGAGGGCGTTCCAGAGGAGGTACGGCAGCGCCAGCGAACGCAGCCGGCGCCGGAGCTTGTCCCCGAACCCCCGGGCCGTGGGCCGCAGATCGTAAAAGAAGAGATACCCCGAGGCGGCGAAGAAGAAGGGGACGGAGAACCGGGCGAGCCCGCCGCTCACGAAGTACTCGATGAAGGTCGCGACGCTGAGGGGCTCGAGGACCCGGGTCTGGGGCAGGAGGAAACGGTCCTTCAGGTTGTAGCCGTGGGTGATGACCACCAGGATCACGGAGAGGAAGGAGAGGACCTTGAGCTTGCGACTGATGTAATCGTCCATGAGGTGCCGGGCCGCGGGCCGCACGCTATCACGTACGATCTCACATCCGGCCCGCGCGATCGGTTGCAGACAGCGTCGGATCGGAATATCAGTCCTCCCTGAACGTTACTCACCTACCGAGCCCCGAGTCCATGGCCCTCAAGTTCAAGAACCTCGAACCTCCGTACGAGCCCCAGCCCTACGGGCAGGTCTTCAAGTGGGCGGTCTCCGACCGTTTCTGGAGCCGGCGGCGGGAAGCGCCGCGCCGCGTGCTGATCCCCAAGAAGGACCCGGACCTCGGCCTCATCGCCAGCGCCGCGCCGTCCCTCACCTGGGTGGGGCACGCCACCTGGCTCGTGCGCCTGGGCGGCCTGTCGATCGTCACCGACCCGGTGTGGTCGGACGCGATCGGCCCGCGGATCGAGCGCAACATGCCGCCCGGCCTCGAGCTCGAGAAGGCCGCCCCGGACCTCGTGCTCGTCACCCACAACCACCGCGACCACCTCGACGAGCCCACCATCCGCCGCATCGGCCCGAAGGCCACCTACGTCGTGCCCCACGGGCTCGGCGCCTTCTTCCGCCGCCGCGGCCTCGACAAGGTGCACGAGCTCGAGTGGTGGCAGGAGGAGACGGTGGGCGGCGTCAAGGTGACCTTCGTGCCCTCGCAGCACTGGTCGCAGCGCACCCCCTTTGACCGCAACGACACCCTGTGGGGCGGCTTCGTCATCGAGGCCGAGGGGAGGCGCGTCTACCATTCGGGCGATACCGCCTACTTCAGCGGGTTCGGCGAGATCGGCCGCCGCTTCCCGGGCATCGACGCCGCCCTCCTGCCCATCGGCGCCTATGACCCGGAGTGGTTCATGCGCCAGCAGCACATGACCCCCGAGGACGCCATGCGCGCCTTCCTCGATCTCGGCGCGCGCCTCTTCTGCGCCATGCACTGGGGCACCTTCAAGCTCACCGACGAACCCCTCGACGAGCCGCCCGTGCTCCTCGAGCAGGCGCGGGACGCCGCCAAGCTCGAGCGCGAGCGGGTGTGGATCGCCGCCATCGGCGAGACCCGCGCGCTGTAGAATCTCGACATGACCCCGCCGACGCTGGCGCAGCTCGAGGACCGCTGGCTCGATCTCTGGCGGCGCCTCGGCGCCCGCGGCGAGCCGCGTCGCTATCACGACGAGCTGGTGGCGCTCTACTCGGCCCCGGACCGTGCGTACCACACCCTGGTCCACATCGCCGAGTGCCTGGGCGAGGCCGCGCGCCTGCCGGCCGACCTCGCCGAGGGGCCCCTCATCGAGCTGGCGCTCTGGTATCACGACGCCATCTACGACACGCGCGCCCAGGACTCGGAGGAGCGCAGCGCCGAGCTGGCCGGCCGCGTGGCGTGCGAGGTGGGCCTCTCCGAGGCGAGCGCCGCCCGCGTGGACGCGCTCATCCGGCTCACCAAGACCCACGAGGTGCCCGAGGCCGACCTCGGGGCCGCCTACCTCATCGACATCGACCTCGCGATCCTCGGCAGCTCCCCCGACCGGTTCGCCGAGTACGACCGCCAGATCCGCCAGGAATACGGCTGGGTGCCGGCCGAGTTCTACGAGCCGCGGCGGCGCCAGGTGCTGGCCGGCTTCCTCGGGCGCCCGGCCCTCTACCGTACGCCCCTCTTCCGCGACCGCTACGAACAGCGGGCGCGCGCGAACCTGCAGCGGCTCCTCGGCCTGCAGTAACACCCTTTTGCACGCTGGCCGCTCGTGGGCCTCGGGAACTCCGCAAGGTGGCTTGACAGCGGGTGTTACGAACTCCACAACCTGCCTGCAGATCCGGAGCGCGAGGAGCCCCCATGTCCTGCGCCGCCGCCACCTACTCATACTCATTCGTGCGCCCGTGCACGGTACCCGGCCCCGCCGCCCCGGCCCTGCCTCGCCCCCGAGTTCGCTCTAGTTTTGCGGCCAGGAGTCTCCCGTGTCCGACCTCTTGTCGCAGCTCTTCTCGTCCCGCTTCTTCATGCCGCATGGACACTGCTACCTCTGGCAGCCTGGCCTCGTGTGGCTGCAGGTGCTGTCCAACGGTTTCATCGCCCTCGCCTACCTCGCCATCTCGTCGACGCTCGCCTACCTCGTGTATCGGGTGCGGGACCTGCCGTTCAAGGTCATGTACCTCGCCTTCGGCGCCTTCATCGTCACCTGCGGCATCACCCACATCTTCGACGTGTGGGTGATCTGGGAGCCGCTCTACTGGCTGGATGGCCTCCTCCGTGCGGTGACGGCGGTGGCCTCCGTGGGGACGGCGCTGGCGCTGCCGTCTCTCATCCCCAAGGTCCTGGCCCTGGCCCGCGGGGCCAAGGCGGCGCACGATCGCGGCATCCAGCTCGAGACCGCGATCAAGGACCTCGGCACCTCCTACGAGCGCGCCCGCGAGCTCGAACGGATGAAGACGCAGTTCTTCGCCAACGTGAGCCACGAGCTGCGCACGCCGCTCGCGCTCATCCTCGGGCCGACCGAGAAGCTCCTCACGGCCACCAACCTCGTGGCCGGGCAGCGGCAGGACCTCGCGGTGATGCAGCGCAACGCCCGGCTCCTCTTGCAATATGTCAACGATCTCCTCGACGTGACCAAGATCGAGGCCGGCAAGCTCGAGCCCGACTATGTGGCCGTGGATCTCGCGCGGCTCGTGCGGCGCGCGGCCTCGCACTTCGAGACCATCGCCGCCGAGCGCAGCATCGCCTACGCGATCGAGACCCCGGCCGAGCTCCAGGCCGCGCTCGACATCGGGAAGATCGAGCGCGTGCTCTTCAACCTGCTCTCGAACGCCTTCAAGTTCACCCCCGCGGGTGGCCACATCCGCTGTACGCTGACGGTGCAGACCATGAGCCCCCAGCACGCCGAGATCGTGGTGGCGGACAGCGGGCCGGGGATCCCCCCGGCGTCACGACAAGCGGCCTTCGAGCGCTTCCGTCAGCTCGAGAATGCCTCCGGGCAGGCGGCGGGCGGCACGGGCCTCGGGCTGGCCATCGCCAAGGACTTCACGGAGCTGCATGGGGGGACGATCGGTGTGGGCGACGCGCCCGAGGGGGGCGCGCTCCTCCGCGTGCGGCTGCCGATCGCGGCGCCGGACGGCAAGGTGGTGCGTACCGCCCCCGCCGCGGACGCGGCGACGCTCATGGAGGCGGAGCTGGTGGCCCCGGCACCACCCGCGGCCGCTTCCCCAGCGGCAGACGCGGCGCCAGACAGCCGTGTACACGCATCGATCGGACCCGATGCGGGCGAAGCCCGCGGTGAGCGAAGGCCGCAACGCCTGAGCGGATCCATGCGTGTACACGGCGCTCCAGAGGAGACCCTGCCGCAGCTCCTCCTCGTCGAAGACAACGCCGAGCTGCGGCGCTTCCTCACCGAGAGCCTGGCCGGCGCCTATCGCGTGGCGACCGCGGAGGACGGGGCGGCCGGGCTCGACCGGGCGCTCGAGCTCGGCGCGCGGCTCGACCTCGTGCTGACGGACATGATGATGCCGCGGATGGACGGCGCCACGCTCGTGCGCGAGCTGCGGCGCCACGAGGCGCTCGCGGTGGTGCCGATCATGCTGCTCACGGCCAAGGCGGACGATACGGTGCGCATCGAGCTCCTCCGGCAGGGGGCGCAGGACTACCTGCTCAAGCCCTGCTCGGTGGAGGAGCTGCGCGCCCGGGTGGGCAACCTCGTGGCCATGAAGCGCGCGCGCGGCGTGCTCGAGCGGGAGATCGTCGGCCAGCAGCGCGATCTCGCGGACCTGGCCCGCGACGTGGCGCAGCGCAAGCGGGAGCTCGAGACCGCCTACGAGGCCATGCGCGTGGCGCGCGAGCAGGCCGAGCGCGCGAGCGAGCTCAAGACGCGCCTCCTCGGCCTGGTGTCGCACGAGCTGCGCACGCCGCTGACCGCGCTGCGGCTGCAGCTCGAGCGCCTCGAGCGCGGCCGGGAGCCGGCCCTCGCGCCCAAGCAGACGGACATCACCCGGCGCATGGCAGGGGCCATGACGCGCCTCGAGCAGCTCATCGAGTCCCTGCTCGAGTACGCGCGCATCGAGCGCGGCCAGTCCGAGATCCACGCCGAGGCGGTGTACCTCGCGGACCTGGCGGCGGCGACGCTCGGGGAGCTCGGGCCCCAGGCCGAGAAGAAGCGGCTCCGGCTCCGCCTCGAGGTGACGCCGGGCCTCGGTCCGGCCTGGACGGATCCACGCCACGTGCGCCTCATCCTCGTGAACCTCGTGGCCAACGCCATCAAGTTCACCGAGCAGGGCGAGGTGGCGGTCTTGGTCGGGCGGGGAGAGGGCGAAGCGTTCCGGGTCGCGGTCCGGGACACGGGCCCCGGCATCCCCTCCGAGGCGCAGGAGCGGATCTTCGAGCCCTTTTCGCCGCTCGAGCCGTTCCTGCACAAGCACACGCCCGGCGTGGGGCTCGGGCTGGCCCTGGTGCGGGAGATGGTGGAGGGGCTCGGCGGCGTGATCGAGGTGCAATCCCAGCTCGGGGTGGGGAGTACGTTCACGGTGATGCTGCCGGCGAGCGCGCCGCAGCGCGGATCCGCGACCAACTCATGACAGGAGTCAGCCATGGCCCACATCCTCATCGCGGAAGATGATCCGGACATTCGCGAGGACCTGTCGGAGATCCTGCGCGACCTCGGGTACGAAGTGACCACGGCCACCAACGGCGCGGAGGCGCTCGCGGCCCTCCGGAGCGGGCCGCCGCCCTGCCTCATCCTGCTCGACCTCATGATGCCGGTGATGAACGGTTGGGACTTCCGCCATCAGCAGCTGGCGGACGAGGCGTTGCGCGGGATCCCGGTCATCGTCCTGACCGGCGTAGCCGACCTGCAGCGCGTCAGGATGTTGCAGGTCGCCGGGGTCCTGACCAAGCCGTTCAAGCTGGAGCCGCTCCTCGACAGCATCGAGCGCCACTGCCGAGTCGCCGCCGGGTAGCCGCCAGTGAACCTCCTCGGCCCTTGCGCAGCCACTCGGCCGGGGACGTCGCTGGTGATTTCCTGCGGACTATCTTATGAAGTGCCGGCGTTGGCCCGGTTGTAGGAATGCCGCAGGACAAGGAGATCGCATGCCGCGGATGGTCAAGTGCGTCAAGCTCGGCCGGGAGGCCGAGGGGATGAAGTTCAAGCCGTTCAACGACGAGTTCGGCCAGAAGCTGTTCGAGAGCGTCTCCCAGGAGGCGTGGAAGATGTGGCTCGAGCACTCGAAGATGCTGATCAACGAGTACCGGCTCGACCTCCTGTCGCCCGCAGCGCAGAAGATCCTGCGCGAGCAGTGCGACAAGTTCTTCTTTGGCGAGGGCGCCCAGTTGCCGCCCGATTACGTCGCGCCCAAGGCCAAGTAGGGATCATGCGGGAGCCGGGCGACATCCTGCTCCTGTCGACCTACGAGCTCGGGCACCCGCCGCTCGCCCTGGCCGTGCCGCTCGCCTTCCTGGAGCGCGCGGGCTTCCGCCCGGTGGCGCAGGATCTGGCGGTCGCGCGCCTCGACGAGGCGGCGGTGCGGCGGGCGCGCCTGGTGGCGATCTCGGTGCCCATGCACACGGCGCTGCGGCTCGGCGTGCGCGCGGCCGAGCGCGTGCGCGCGCTGAACCCGGAGGCCCACCTCGTGTGCTACGGCCTCTATGCGCCGCTCAACGCCGAGTATCTGCTCGCGCCGGCTGTCGGCGTGGGGGCAGCGGCCCGGCCCCGCTTCGACGCCGTGCTGGGCGGTGAGTGCGAGGCCGAGCTGGTGGCGCTCGCCGAGCGGCTCGAGCGCGGCGAGGCCTTCGAGCCAGGGCCAGGGTCAGGGCCAGGGCCAGGGCCAAGTCCAGGGCCAGGGTATATACGGCCGGCGCTCGTGCGGCTCGACTTCCCGGTGCCGAGCCGGGCCCAGCTGCCGCCCCTCGAGCGATATGCGCACCTCGAGATCGGCGAGGAGGCGCGGCCGAGCGGCTACACCGAGGCCTCGCGCGGGTGCAAGCACCTGTGCCGCCACTGCCCCATCCCCCCCGTCTACGGGGGACGCTTCTTCGTGGTGCCGGTGGAGGTCGTGCTGGCCGACGTACGCCAGCAAGTGGCGCAAGGGGCGCGCCACGTGACGCTCGGGGACGCGGACTTCTTGAACGGTCCCGGCCATGCGCTGCGCCTGCTCCGCGCCCTGCACGCGGAGTTTCCGGCGCTCACCTTCGACGCCACCATCAAGGTCGAGCACATCCTCGCGCAGCGCCGCCTGTTCCCGGAGATGGCCCGGCTCGGCCTCGTGCTCGTGACCAGCGCGGTCGAGTCGGTGAGCGAAGAGGTGCTGCGCATCCTCGACAAGGGGCACACGCGCGCCGACGTGGTGGAGGCGCTCCGGGTGTTACGCGCGGTGGGCGTGGCCCTGCGGCCGTCGCTCCTGCCGTTCACGCCCTGGAGCTCGCTGGCCGACTACCTCGACCTGCTCGAGTTCCTGGTGGCGCACGATCTCGTCGACGCGGTGGATCCGGTGCAGCTGTCGATCCGGCTGCTCGTGCCGCCGGGCTCGCTCCTCCTCGAGCGGCCCGAGATGCGGCCGCACCTCGGCGACCTCGACGCCGCGGCGCTCAGCTACCAGTGGCGCCACCCGGATCCGCGCATGGACGAGCTGCAGCGGCGCGTGAGCGTGCTCGTGGAGGAGGCGGCCCGGAAGAAAGAGGAGCCGCACCAGACCTTCGACCGCCTCGCGCGCCTCGCGCACCACACGGCCGGGCATCCCGAGGGGTTCCTGGGCGACAGGGTGCCGGCCCCCTCCTCGCTGCCGCGGCGCCCGCGTCCGCCGCGTCTCAGCGAGGCCTGGTTCTGTTGAGCGGAGCCCATGGAGAGCCAGTTCGGCTCTCTCGAGTAGCCTCGAAGAGAGGCACCACGAACGACTCGAACGGTGACGGTATCTAGCTAGACCCCTGAAGGGGCTTTCAGACGAAGCCGCAAGTCGTTGGGAAGGGGATGGAGGCGCTGCGGTTCGGAGAGGAAGGCGCTCTTGCAATCTCCAGCGTAGGGCTGCCTTGACCCGCTGGCAATCCCTACCGGCGGCCGAGCGAGGTGAGGAGCCGCGCGCGCGCCGTCGCCAGGTTGTACTCGGCCTGGATCTTCTGCGCACGCGCGTTGGTGAGCGCCACCTGCGCGTCGCCGAGCTCGATGGCGTTGCCCACGCCCGTCTGATAGCGCCCTTCGGCCAGCCGCAGGCGCTCGCTCGCGTTGGTGAGCGCCTCCTCCGCGGCCCCGAGCGCGGCCCGCGCGGCCCGCACCGCCAGGCGCGCCTGCTCGATCTCCACCCGCACGGCGAGGAGCTGCGTGCTCTTCTGCGCCTCGACCACCCGCTGGTTGGCCTGCGTCTCGCGGATCTGCGACCGCGTGAGGAGACCGTTGAACAGCTGCCAGCTGAGGTTCACCTGCGCGCTCCAGTTCCACCGCAGGTCCTCGATCCGCGTGCTGCCGGCGTTGAAGCTGGTCGCGAAGTTGAATGCCGGCCAGTAACCCCCCTTGGCCGCCGTCACGGCGCGGCGCTGCGCCTCTAGCTGCTGCTCGAGGCCCGCCAGATCCGGCCGCGCCCGCACCGCCTCTTCGACGAGCGTGTCGGTCGGCTGATCCTCGCCTTCGACCGGCGCGATGGTCGCGTCCTCGACGTCGTAGTCCGTGGGGCCGGCGACGCCCATGGCCTGGTTGAGCGCGGCCTTGGCCGACTCGTAGGCGTTCTCGGCGTTGATGACGCTCACCTCCGCGTTCGCCCGGTCCGTCCGCGCCTGCACGAGGTCGATCTCGGGCCGCGTGCCGACCCGCACGAAGGACGAGATCTGCTGGAGGTGACGCTCCTGGTTGGCCAGGGTCTCGTGCGCCACCTGCACCAGCGACTTCTGCGCCCGCGCCGCGAAGTACATGGTGCGGACGTTGAGGACGACCGAGAGGCCGGTGGCCTGCGCGCTCGACTCCTGGGCCGCGGCGTTGGCCTGGGCCACGCGCCAGCGGCCGGTGGTCTGGCCAAAGTCCCAGATGTACTGGCTGAGCGTGAGGTTGAAGCTGAAGTAGTTGAACGTGTCGAACGTGGGGCTGCCCTGGCTGGGGTTGCCGGCGAAGCCCGGTCGGAAGATGAAGTTGGCGGTGGTGCGCTGGTAGAAGGCGTTGCCGGTGAGCTGCGGCAGGAGCGGGGCGCGCGCCTGGTCCGCCCGCGCTTGGGCGGCCTCGGTCTGCGCCCGCACTTGCTGGAGCGCGGGCTGGTTGCTCTCGGCCGTGCTGACGGCGTCGGCCAGGGTGAGGACGCGCAGCTGCGTCGCCAGGACGACGGTGACTAGGGTTGCACTCATCACTCGTACCTCAGGGCCTCGATGGGGTCGAGCCGCGACGCCTTGCTCGCCGGGTAGAGGCCAAAGCCCACGCCGATGAGGGCGCTCGTGCCCACGGCGAGGATGATGATGTCGGGCCGTATGAGCATCGGCCATTGGAAGCGCGAGGCCAATCGTTCGGCGGCCAGTAACCCGAGGAGGACGCCGATGAGGCCGCCGGCCATGGACAAGGTGAGCGCCTCCACGAGGAACTGCAGGAGCACGTCGCGCGGCCGCGCGCCGACGGCCATGCGCAGGCCGATCTCGCGGGTGCGCTCGGTCACGCTCACCAGCATGATGTTCATGATGCCGATGCCGCCCACGACGAGCGAGACGCCGGCGATGCTGGCGAGGAGCGTGGTGAGGGTCTTCGTGCCCTCCTGCTGCGCGCTCGCCATCTCGGTGAGGTTGCGCACGAAGAAGTCGTCGTCGGTGCCGGTCTGGAGGTGGTGGCGGTCGCGCAGGAGGTTGGTGATCTCGCTCGTGGCCTTGGTGGTGGCCTCGGGCGAGGTGGCGCCGACGAAGAGCATGCCGGCGATGTAGTTGCCGAGGCCGCCCTGGATCTTGGCCCGGAAGGTGGACACGGGGATGAGCGCGGCGTCGTCGTAGTCCTGGCCCATCGGCGATTGGCCCTTGCGCGCGAGGACGCCGACGACCTGGAAGGGGATGTTCTTGATGCGCACGATCTGGCCGACGGGGTCGGCGCCGGGGCCGTAGAGCTTGTCGACCACGGTCTGGCCGAGCACGACGACCTTGGCGCCGGAGTCGACGTCCGACTGGTTGATGAGGACGCCGCGCGCGGCGGGCCAGGTGCGGATGGCGAAGTACTCGGGGGTCGTGCCCTGGACCTGGGTGGTCCAGTTCTGGTCCTCGCTCAGCACCTGCGAGCTCTGGCGCAGCACCGGGGCGGCGAGGCGCACCGAGGGGAGCTCGGCCTGGATGGCCTTGAGGTCGTCCCAGGTGAGGGTGGGGGCGGAACCGAAGCCGCCGTGGGCGCCGCCGGCGCTGGTGGTGCCGGGCAGGACGATGAGGAGGTTCGAGCCCATGGAGGCGAAGGACTCCTCCACCTTGGCCTTGGCCCCTTCGCCGATGGCGACCATGGCGATGACCGCGGCCACGCCGATGATGATGCCGAGGATGGTGAGGAAGGAGCGGAGCTTGTTGCGCAGGAGCGCGCGGATCGCCACCCGCAGGGTCTGTAGGATGTTCACGGCTGTGCCTCCACCGGGGCCAGGGCCCGCTCGGGTTCGTGGCGTTCGTCCGACAGGACGCGGCCGTCGCGCATGGTGACGACGCGCGCGGCGTAGGCGGCGATGTCCGGCTCGTGGGTGACGAGGACGACGGTGATGCCGGAGCGGCCGAGCTCCTGGAACAGGGCCATCACTTCGATGCTGGTGCGGGAGTCGAGGTTGCCGGTCGGCTCGTCGGCCAGGATGAGCTTGGGGCTGGTGACGATGGCGCGGGCGATGGCGACGCGCTGCTGCTGGCCGCCCGAGAGCTGGCTCGGGTGGTGATCGAGCCGCTCGCCGAGGCCCACGCGCTCGAGCGCCCGGACGGCGCGATCCTCCCGCTCGCGCCCGGAGACGCCGGCGTAGATGAGCGGGAGCTCGACGTTCTCGACGGCGCTCGTGCGCGCGAGCAGGTTGAAACTCTGGAACACGAAGCCGAGCGTCTGGTTGCGGATGTAGGCGAGGTCGTCGCGATTGAGGCGCGCGACGTCGTGGCCATCGAGGAGGTAGCGCCCCGAGGTGGGGCGGTCGAGGCAGCCGATGACGTTCATGAGGGTCGACTTGCCCGAGCCCGAGCTGCCCATGATGGCCACGAACTCGCCGCGGTCGATGCGCAGCGACACGCTGCGCAGGGCCTGCACCTCGACGTCTCCCATGCGGTAGACGCGGCGCACGTTCTCGAGGAGAAGGAGGGGTTCCGACATCTTTAGAACCCTCGGCGTCCGCCGCCACCGCCGACGGCTGGGCCGCCCAGGAAGGACGGACGCGGGCCGCCGCTCGATCCGCTGGAGGACATCTCGGTGATGACCGCGTCGCCCTCTTTGAGCTCGCCCTCCAGCACCTCGGTGAAGCTGCCGTCGGTCACGCCGGGACGGATGCGCACGGGCGCGGGCTCGGTGCCGCGCAGGACCCACAAGGTGCGGCGATCGCTCGGCTCGTCGTCGCCGCGGCGCGGGCGTCCTTCGCCGCCGCCCGGTCCGCCCGCGGGCCGCTGACCTTGGACAGGTCCCTGTCCCTGTCCCTGTCCCTGCCGCTCGGGACCGCCGGCGGCCGGCTCCTGTCCCTGTCCTTGGCCCTGTCCTGGTCCTTGTCCTTGGCCTGGCCTCTGGCGAGCGCCGCCGCCGCGCCCGCCTCGGCCGCCCTGGAGGTCGGCCGGCGGACGGAAGCGCAGCGCAGCGTTGGGGACGCGCAGGACGTCGTCGCGGTGGGCGTAGACGAAGGTGACGTTGGCGGTCATGCCGGGCTTGAGCCTGAGGTCCGGGTTGGCGACGTCGATGACGGCGTCGTAGGTGACGACGTTCTGCACGGTCTGGGGCGCGTTGCGGATTTGGCGCACGGTGCCGCGGAAGCGATCGCCCGCGTAGGCGTCCACGGTGAAGGTCACCTCCATGCCGGACTTGAGCTTGCCCACGTCGGACTCGGCGACGTTGGTGTCGATCTGCATGCGCGCGAGGTCCTCGGCGATGGTGAAGAGCGTGGGGGCCTGCAGCGCGGCGGCCACGGTCTGCCCCACGTCGACGGTGCGCGAGATGACCATGCCGTCGATGGGCGAGTAGATGGTGGTGTAGGCCAGGTTGACCTCGGCCTGGTGGAGCGAGGCGCGGGCCTGCGCGAGGGAGGCCTCGGCGGCCTCGACGCCGGCCTGGGCGGCGGCGGCGCCGGCCTGCGCGGTGTCGCGATCGGCCGGCGACACGAGCTTCTCTTCGGCCAGGGTGCGGGAGCGTTCGTATTGCCGCTGGGCATCGAGGGCCTGGGCCTTGGCCTTGGCCACGTTG
>DATAGU010000051.1:0-6924 GCA_036263495.1 Polyangia bacterium
CAGCTGTTGCCTCACCGGTGGAAGGTCGAACGCACGTTTGCATGGCTGGGGCGGCATCGCCGAATGAGTAAAGATTACGAAAAGCTTGCACAAACGGGCGAAGCCCTCATTCACGTCATCATGATTGGACTGATGCTACAACGTCGTGTTGCAGCTGGAGCGGGCGGTGCGGGCCACTCAGCCCATCCGGCCGGCGCGGCCGCGGAGGGTGGGAGGCCTGGCGGGTAGGTTTTTAAACACCGTCTTAGCCTCCTGGGCCAGCCGTTGCTCGCTTCGCGTCATCCTCGACGAGTGGTCGGCCGACCCCGCAAGGCGGACATCTACGACTGCTGATGCTGCGGACATCTGGGTTGCTCTCTACAGCGATGGGCGGGTTTCTTGCCCGTTGCGGGGGGACGATGGATCCTGCGGGCATGGAGCCCGCCCCGGATCTGGTCACGCTGGCCGAGCGCTTCGCCCAACACCTGGCGGCCGAGAAACGCGCCTCGCCGGAGACGGTGCGCGCGTATGGCTCGGATGTGCGGCAGTTGATCGAGTTCGCCCAGGAACGGCTCGGCCGGCGGCCGGGGCCGCGGGATGTTGACATCCCTCTGCTGCGAAACTACCTTGCCTCGCGCTTCAGGCGGAACGAGCCGGCCAGCATTGGCCGCAAGCTGTCTGCGATCCGCGCATTCCTGCGCTTTCTCCGCCGCGAACGTCTCATCGAGGAGAATGTGGCCCTGCTCTTGCGCCCGCCCAAGGCGACCAAGCTCTTGCCGAGGTTCCTCACGGTCGACCAGGCGGGGCTCTTGATGGAGGCGCCGACGGAGGCGGCCGCGGAGGCGGTGGCGGTCGAGCCGGAGCTGTTGCGCGACCGGGCGCTCCTCGAGGTGATGTATGGCGGGGGGCTGCGCGTGGGCGAGGCGGTGGCGCTCGATGTCGGCGACCTCGATGGCGAGATGGCGCGCGTGCGTCATGGCAAGGGGCAGAAGGAGCGGGTGGTGCCGATCGGGCGCACGGCGGCCCAGGTGGTGGCGGCGTATCTGGCGGTGCGCTCGGCGCTGGCCCACGCGCGCACGGGGTTCCTCGATGCGCAGGCGCTGTTCGTGACCCGCCGCGGGGTGCGGATCTCCACCCGGGTGGTGCGGCGTCTGGTGGACCGGCACGCGGCCGCGGCGGGGGTGCCGAAGACGCACCCGCACGCGCTGCGTCACAGCTTTGCGACGCACCTCCTCGGGTCGGGGGCGGATCTCCGCTCGATCCAGGAGCTGCTCGGGCACGCGACGCTGTCGACGACGGCGCGCTATGCGCACATCGATTTGCAGTATCTGCAGGACCAGTACACTCATCATCCGCGGTCCGGGACAGGAGCGGTGGCTCGGGCGGCGGTAGGCGCGGACCCCTCACCGGCCGGCGCGCCCGGGACGACCGGGGCGGGCACGGGCCGCGGCACGGCGCAAAAGCCGTAGACTATAGATAGATAGATGAAACCACGGGCGAGACATCGGCGGCCCGGATCGGCGCGACCCGCGCCGGGGCCGGACGCAGGAGAGGAGCAGCGGCGCATGCGGCTGCGGTCGACGACGGTGCTGGCGGTGCGGCGGGACGGGCAGGTGGTCATCGGGAGCGATGGCCAGGTGACGCTCGGTCAGACGGTGATGAAGGCGGCAGCCCGCAAGGTGCGGCGGATGCAGAACGGGCAGGTGATCGCCGGTTTCGCGGGCTCGGCCGCGGATGGTCTGTCGCTGTTCGAGCGGCTCGAGGGGAAGCTGAAGGAGCATGGGGGGCAGCTGCCGCGTGCGGCGGTGGAGCTGACGAAGGAGTGGCGCTCGGACCGGGTGCTGCGGCGCCTGGAGGCGATGTTGCTCGTGGCCGACCGGGAGCGCACGTTCCTCTTGTCGGGGACGGGGGACATCATCGAGCCGGACGTGGGGGTGGCGTCGATCGGCTCGGGGGGGCCGTTCGCGCTGGCCGCGGGGCGGGCGCTGCTCGAGAACTCGCAGCTCGACGCTCGTCAGATCTGCGAGAAGGCGCTCGCGATCGCGGGCGAGATCTGTATTTACACGAACCTTCACTTCACGTTCGAGGCGCTGCCATGAGCCCCGATATCCCTGCGCGCAAGGATGCACGCGCCCTGACGCCCCGGGCGATCGTCGAGGAGCTGGACCGTTACATCGTGGGTCAGCGGGAGGCCAAGCGGGCGGTGGCGATCGCGCTGCGCAACCGCTGGCGGCGGCAGCAGGTGCCGGAGCACCTGCGCGACGAGATCGCGCCCAAGAACATCATCATGATCGGGCCGACGGGGGTGGGGAAGACGGAGATCGCGCGGCGGCTGGCGAAGCTCGTGCAGGCGCCCTTCCTCAAGGTGGAGGCGTCGAAGTTCACCGAGGTGGGGTACGTGGGGCGCGACGTGGACTCGATGGTGCGGGACCTCATCGAGATCTCAGTGAAGCTGGTCAAGGATGAGGAGATCACGGCGGTGAAGGCGCGCGCCCGGGAGGCGGCGGAGGAGCGGGTGCTGGACCTGCTCTTGCCGCGGCCGATGGTGCGCGAGCCGGGGCGGCCGATCGAGCTGCCGGCGCAGATGCCGGCGGAGCCGGAGCTGCCGACGACGCGCGACAAGCTGCGCAAGATGCTCAAGGAGGGCAAGCTCGACGAGCGCACGGTGGAGGTGGAGGTGATGGAGCAGCACTCGCCGGCGATCCAGATCTTCTCGCAGGCGGGCCTGGAGGAGATGGGGATCAACCTGAAGGAGCTGTTCGGGCAGCGCGGATCGAAGACGCGGCGCAAGGTGCGGGTGGGGGAGGCGATCGATCTCCTGCAGCAGGAGGAGGCGTCCAAGCTGGTGGACATGGACAAGGTGGTGAAGGAGGCGGTGCACCGGGCGGAGAACTCGGGGATCATCTTCCTCGACGAGATCGACAAGATCGCGGGGCGCGAGGGCGGGCACGGGCCGGACGTGAGCCGCGAGGGGGTGCAGCGGGACCTCCTGCCGATCGTCGAGGGGTCGACGGTGACGACGAAGTACGGGCCGGTGCGCACGGACCACGTGCTGTTCATCGCGGCGGGCGCGTTCCACGTGAGCAAGCCGTCGGATCTGATCCCGGAGCTGCAGGGGCGCTTCCCGATCCGCGTGGAGCTGGAGTCGCTGGGGAGCGCGGACTTCATCCGCATCCTGACGGAGCCGGAGAACTCGCTGACGCGTCAGTACGCGGCGCTGCTCGAGACGGAGGGGGTGAAGCTGCACTGGCGCGAGGACGCGATCGCGGAGATCGCGCGCATGGCGGCGCTCGCCAACGAGCGGATGCAGAACATCGGGGCGCGGCGGCTGCACACGATCCTGGAGCGGTTGCTCGATGAGTTGTCGTTCGAGGCGCCGGGGCTGACGGGGCAGGAGATCCAGATCACGGCGCAGTACGTTCAGGAGCGGCTGGTGAAGGTGCTCGAGGACGAGGATCTGTCGAAGTACATTTTGTAGGGGCGTTACCATTTCTGGGGAGAGGGCGTATCTGCCATCATGAGGACCATTTTTCTGAGTGTCGGTTTGGCGGCCATGCTCTTCGCTTGCTCTTCGGCGTTCAGCAAGGGGCGTGGTCAGGACGAGGCGGCCGGCAAGGCCGGTGAAAAGGTGGCGCTGCAGTCGGCGACCTTCGCCGTCTCCTGATACGACGTCGGTAAGCATGCCCTGGAGGGGCTGCCAGGCGTTCAGTCAGTGACGACGGGGTGGCGCGGGTTTCATGAGGCCAACGAGGTCCGCTATGATCCGTCGCAGGTCAATGTGGCGGAGATGGAGCAGGCGCTGCGGCGGGCCGGGACGTATGTGAAGACGCTGGAGGGGAAGTAGGGGCGGGCGCGCCGGCGCTGGGATCAGTGCCGGCGGGGCTTGCGGCGCGGCGGGGTGCTCTCGCCGCTCGTTTCTTCGGGAGGGGCGGCGGCGTCACCGTCTTCGTGGGTCTCGTGGGTGTCGTGCGAGTCGCCCGCGGCTTCCGGGGCCGTGGGCTCGCCGCCCATGGCCGCGGCGGCCAGCGGTTCTTCGGCCGGGGGCGCGGGTGGATCGCTCATGGATTCGCCCGCGGGCGGTTCGGCGATGGACGCGGGCGGTTCGGCGATGGGCGCGGGCGGTTCGGCGATAGGCGCGGGCGGTTCGGCGATGACGGGAGGTGGAGGGCTGATGTCGACGGCCTTCAGGGGCGGAGCCGGTGGGGCCGGCGGCGGAAGGGCGCCTCGTTCGCCAGGCTCGCCGAAGGGGCGCACCTGGAAGTGTCCCTGGGCGCGCGCGGCCGCGGCCGCTTCCGCTCCGACCACGGCCATGGTGCCGGTCTGGAACAGGCCCACGCGGGCCAGGGACACCACGCCCTCGCCGGTGTAGGTCACGAGGAACGTCGGGTTCTTGCTCATGGTCATCGAGGAGGCTCCTTGGTCCGCGTCCGTGTTCTCATCCCCCCCGGAAGCATGACCCCACGGCGCACACGCTGCATCTTTCTATGCCCTCGAGCGGCCGAGAGCACTGCGGGGAACTTCGGGAACTCCACTGCGGACGTCACGTTGCAATTCTCGACCAGCGACTCTAACATGGCCGGCTCCCATGGAACACGACGAGAACAAGGCTCTTATCGAGCGCGCTGAGCGGTATCTGATCGCCAACTACAAGCAGCAGCCGATCGTCCTCGATCGCGGTGAGGGGTGCGCGGTCTGGGACGTGGCCGGGAACCGGTACCTCGATCTGACGGGAGGGATCGCCGCCTGTCCGCTCGGGCACGCGCATCCCCGCCTGGTGGCGGCGATCAGCGCGCAGGCGAGCAAGCTGATTCATGTCTCCAACATCTTCTTCGTGGAGCGCCAGATCCGGCTCGCGGAGCGGTTGGCGGAGCTGGTGGCGTCCTCCATGGGGCCGGTCCGGGCGTTCTTCTGTAACTCGGGCGCGGAGGCCAACGAGGCGGCCATCAAGCTGGCCAAGCGCTATCAGACGAGCCTGCGGGGGCGGCCGGAGCGTACGGAGGTGCTGGCCTTCGCCGGTTCGTTCCACGGTCGCACGGTGGCGACGGTGGGGCTGACGGGGCAGGAGAAGTACCGCACGGGCTTTGGCCCGCTCATCGAGTGGGGGCGGTTCTTGCCCTGGCCCGAGGGGGAGGGCGGGTATGAGCAGGCGTTGCGGGCGATCTCGGAGCGGACGTGCGCGGTGATCATCGAGCCGATCCAGGCGGAGGGCGGGATCCGGACGCCGCCGCCGGGGTTCCTGCGGGCGCTGCGGGATCGCTGCACGGCCACGGGCACGGTGCTGATCTTCGACGAGGTGCAGACGGGCGTGGGGCGCTGTGGGGAGTGGTTCGGGCATCAGCTCGCTCAGTTCGAGGGGGTTGCGCCGGATGTGATGTCGCTGGCCAAGGGGCTGGCCGGAGGGGTGCCGATCGGCGCCATCCTCGCCACGGAGGAGCTGGCCCGCGGCTTCGTGCCCGGGAGCCATGCGTCGACCTTTGGCGGGAACCCGCTGTCCACGGCGGCGGGGCTGGCGGTGCTCGACACGATCCGCGACGAGAACCTGCTCGATCATGTGCGCCGCGTGGGCGAGCACCTCGGGCGCGGGCTCGAGCGGCTGCGCGCCAAGCACTCGCGGCGGGCGGTCGAGGTGCGCGGCCGGGGGCTCTTGCAAGGGCTCGCGCTCGGCGAGGACGCGCTGCCGGTGGTCTCGGCGTGCCGGGCGCGCAAGGTGCTCCTGTCGGTGGCGGGGGGGACGGTGGTACGCTTTGCCCCGCCGCTCATCGTGACGGAGGCGGAGCTCGACCAGGGCCTGACGGTGCTCGATGAGGTGCTCGGCGGCTGATGCGGTCCGAGCCAGGAGCTGGACCAGGGGCAGGGCTCGGGCCCGGGCCGGGGGATGTCGGCCGGCTGGCCAAGCGGGACTTCCTGTCGCTGTGGGACTTCAGCGCTGAAGAGGTGCATGAGATCCTCGGGCGCGCCCGGGAGCTGAAGGCGCTGCGCGGGCACCCGCAGGCGCCCAGGCCGCTCGCCGGCAAGGTGCTGGGCATGATCTTCGAGAAGGCCTCGACCCGGACGCGGGTCTCCTTCGAGGTGGGCATGCTCGAGCTGGGCGGGCACGCGATCTATCTGACGACGCAGGGGACGCAGATCGGGCGGGGGGAGCCGCTGCGCGACACGGCGCGGGTGCTCGGGGGCTATTGCCACGGGCTGGTCATCCGCACGTTTGCCCAGCAGCAGGCGGAGGAGCTGGCGCGC
Source organism: Polyangia bacterium (assembly GCA_036263495.1). Classification (GTDB taxonomy): domain Bacteria; phylum Myxococcota_A; class Polyangia; order Palsa-1104; family SHYY01; genus DATAGU01. Next base: position 6,214 of record DATAGU010000051.1, read on the forward strand.
TATGCGCCGGTCCCGGTGCTGAACGGGCTCACCGATCTCCTGCACCCGTGTCAGGTGCTGGCGGATCTGGTGACGGCGGTGGAGCGGCTCGGGGCCGAGGCGCTGCGGCCGGGGACGCGCTTTGCCTGGGTGGGGGATGGCAACAACATGGCCAACTCCTGGATCGAGGCGGCGGGGCTGCTCGGGCTGGACCTCGTGCTGGCGTGTCCGGCGGGCTATGAGCCCGATGCGCGCGTGCTCGAGCGGGCGCGGCGGGAGGGGCGGGGTCGCATCGAGCTCGTGCGGGAGCCAGAGCGGGCGGCGGCGGGGGCGGACGTGATCTCGACCGATGTGTGGGCCTCGATGGGGGCGGAGGCGGAGGCGGAGGCGCGGCGGCAGGCCTTTGCCAGTTACTGCGTGGACGAGGCGCTGCTCGCGCTGGCGGCGCCGCGGGCGGTGGTGCTCCACTGTTTGCCGGCCCATCGCGGCGAGGAGATCAGCGAGGGGGTCCTGGAGGGGCCGCGATCGGCGGTCTGGGCGCAGGCAGAGAACCGGCTGCACGTGCAGAAGGCGCTGCTCGAGCGGCTCCTGTCCTAGCGGGCTGGAGGGGGTTCGGGGCTACGCTTTCCAGCGGGCTCGGGGGCGGCCCTCCCGTGGTACCATGCACTCGTGTCCTCGTCGGTCGAAGAAGCGCCAGAACAGGCGTGGGTGCCGCAGCTGGTGGCCGGGGTC
>DATAGU010000052.1:0-17081 GCA_036263495.1 Polyangia bacterium
GGGCCCCAGGCGGGGGCGCCGTGGTGCGCGATCGGCTCGGTGAAGAGCAACCTCGGGCACCTCGACACGGCGGCCGGGATGGCCGGGCTCATCAAGGCGGCGCTCGCGCTCCATCACAGGACGATCCCGCCAAGCCTGCACTTCGAGCGGCCGAACCCGGAGATCGACTTTGCGTCGAGCCCGTTCTTCGTGAACACGCGGCTCCGGCCGTGGGAGCGGGGCGCCGTGCCGCGGCGCGCGGGGGTGAGCTCGTTCGGCATCGGCGGCACGAACGTGCACGCGGTCCTGGAGGAGGCGCCGGTGGCGCGGGGCGAGACGAGCGGCCGGCCGTGGCAGATCGTGACGCTGGCGGCGCGCAGCGAGGCGGCGCTCGGGGCGATGGCGCGCGAGCTCGCCGCGCACCTCGGCGAGCACCCGGCGCTCGAGCTGGCGGACGTGGCGTTCAGCCGCAACGTAGGGCGCAAGGCATTCGAGCACCGCCGGGCGCTGGTGGCCTCGAATCGGGAGGCGCTCGTACGTTTCCTGGGCGAGTCGCGGGCGGGGGTGCGGGCCTCGCCGGAGCCGGCGCGGGTGGCGTTCCTGTTCCCCGGGCAAGGGGCGCAGGAGGTGGGGATGGCGCGGGCGCTCTACGAGGCGGAGCCGGTGTTCCGCGAGCACTTCGACGCCTGCGCGGAGCGCGTGCGCGCGGTGGCCGGCTTCGATCTCGCGGCTCTCGTCTATCCCATAACGCCGGCTGCGGCGGCGGGGCCGGCGACGCCGGCGGCGGCGGCGGGGCCGATAACGCCGGCTGCGGCGGCGGGGGCGATGACGCCGCCTGCGGCGGCGGGGTCGGCGACGGACGCAGGAGCGGGAGAGGCGGCGGCGCTCCTCGGCGAGCCGAGCCGGACGCTGCCAGCGCTGCTCGCGGTCGAGTACGCGCTCGCGCAGCTGTGGATGTCCTGGGGCCTCCGGCCCGAGGCGCTGCTCGGGCACAGCTATGGCGAATACACGGCGGCGTGCCTGGCCGGGGTCTTCTCGCTCGACGACCTGATCACGCTGGCGGTGGTGCGCGGGCGTTTGATGGAGGAGATGCCGCCGGGCGCGATGCTGGCCGTGGCGCTCGGCGAGGAGGAGGTCGGCCCCTTGCTGGGGGAGGGGATCGAGCTGGCCGCGGTGAACGGGCGCGGGCGCTGCGTGGTGGCCGGGCCGGTGGTGGCGATCGAGGCGATCGAGCGCGCGCTCGGCGGGCGCGGGGTGGCGACGGTGCGGCTGGCCACGGGGCGGGCCTTTCATACGGCGGCGGTGGAGCCGCTCATGCCGCGGCTCGAGGCGGTGATCGCCGGGCTGCGGCTCGCGCCGCCGCGCGGGCCGCTCGTGTCGAGCCTGACCGGCACCTGGATGACGCCGGCCGAGGCCGTGGACCCGCGCTATTGGGCGCGACAGATGCGCGAGCCGGTGCGTTTCGCGGCGGGGCTCGACACGCTGGTGGCGGGCGGGCATCGGCTGCTGCTCGAGGTGGGCCCGGGCCGCGCGCTGACGTCGCTCGCGGCGGCGCGGCTGCGAAAGGAAGAAGACGGCCTGGCCCTGGCCTCGCTGCGCCGTGCCGGCCGCACGGAGTCGGAGCTGCAGGCGATGCTGGAGGCCCTCGGGCGGCTCTGGGAGGCGGGCGTCGCGGTGCGCTGGGACGCGTTCTATGCGCACGAACGGCGGCGGCGGGTGCGGCTGCCGAGCTATCCCTTCGAGCGTGTGTCGTGCCGGCTCGAGCAGCGCTGGCTCGTGCCGGCGCTGCCGTCGGCGGCGGCGGCAGCGGGCGAGGGGCCGGAGGGACCGGCGGCCCTGGCCGCGGGGGGCGAGGCGGTGGCGGCGGCGCGGCCTCGCGAGGCGGCGGAGAGGGCCCCTGGGGCAGGTGCCGGGAGGGTCTCCGGGGTGGGGACGATCGAGGAACGCCTCACCGCGCTCTGGCGCGAGCGGCTCGGCATCGAGGACATCGGCCCGCACGACAACTTCCTCGAGCTCGGCGGGAACTCGCTCATGGCGGTGCAGCTCGTGAGCCGCATGCGCGAGGCATTCGGGGTGCAGCTGCCGGTGAGCGTGCTCTTCGAGGAGCCAACGGTGGCGCGGGTGGCGGCCGAGATCGCGTCGCGCACCGGGCCGGAGGTGTCGCGCCCGCAGGATGGCGCGGCGCGGCCGGCGGCCGAGGGGCTCGTGCGCGTCGAGCGCGCGGGGGCGTTGCCGCTCTCCTTCGTGCAGGCGCGGCTCCTCGGGCTCGCCGAGCGCGACGCGGCGAGCCCGATCTTCAACGAGCCGCTGGCGGTGAGCATGAGCGGCCCGCTCGACGTGGCGCGCCTGCGCCGGAGCTTCGCGGAGGTGATCCGCCGACACGAGACGCTGCGCACGAGCTTCGAGTGGGTGCAGGGCGAGGTGGTGCAGCGCATCGGGGCGGCCTACGAGCCGCCGCTGCCGGTCGTGGATCTGCGCGCGCACGGGGCGGACGCGCCGGAGGAGGCGCGGCGCAGGGCGCGCCTCGAACCGATGGAGCCGATCGACCTCGCCGCGGGGCAGCCGCTGCGCGTGCGCCTCCTCCGTCTCGGGGAGAAGGAGCACGTCCTGCTCCTCACGATCCACCACGTGGTGGCCGACACGCTGTCGCTCGTGGCGTTCCTGCGCGAGGCGGCGGCGATCTATGCGCGCCTCAGCCGGGGCGAGGCGCCGGCGCTCGCGCCGCTCGCATTCCAGTACGTGGACTTCGCCGTCTGGCAGCGCCGGACCCTCAGCGGCAGTGGGGGAGAGCTGGCGGCGCAGCAGGCGTACTGGCGCGAGCAGCTGGCCGAGCCGCCGCCGGCCCTGGATCTGCCGGTGGATCGCGTCCCGAGGCCAGGGGACGGCAGGCGGCCTCGCCCGGCGCGCCAAGCGTTCCGCTGGCCGCGGGAGCTGCGGGAGGCGCTCGTGGGTCTCGGCCAGCGCGAGGGGACGACGCTGTTCATGACGCTCCTCGGCGGCCTGGCCGCGCTGCTCGGGCGTCTGTCGGGGCAGGAGGACGTCGTCATCGGCACCTCGATCGGCAACCGGAGCCGGCCGGAGCTCGAGCCCCTCATCGGCTACGTGGCGCATTCGCTCGGGCTGCGCGTGGGCCTCGACGGGGATCCGTCGTTCCGCGAGCTGCTGGCCGAGGTGCGCGGCGTGACGCTCGACGCCTACGCCCATCCGGATGTGCCGTACGAGCAGCTCGTCGGGGAGGTCGAGCCGGGGCGGGAGCGCAGGGCCGAGCCGCTCTTCGACGCGCTGCTCCTGCTCCATGACCAGGGCCTGTCCATGCCGTTCCTCGACATGCCGGGGCTGCGTCTTGGCTTCTTCGACGTGCCGGACCTGCCGCCGCAGTATGGGAGCGCGATGGCGCGCCTCGCGTGGTTGATGCGCGACAGCGAGGCGGGCCTGGACGGGGTGCTGGAGTATGACGCCGAGCGCCTGGCCGAAGGCACCGTGGCCCATCTGGTGGCGCAGCTCGAGGGGGTCTTGCGCGCGGCGGTGGCCGATCCCGGGGTGCGGCTGTCGCGGCTGCCGCTCGGCCCGGTAGAGGAGGAGGTGACGCTCCCCGCCCTGCCCGGCGAAGAGCGCGCCGTGAGGCTCTCGCAGCGCCACCTGGCGGCGCTCGATGAGACGCTGAGCCCGGGGAGCAGCGCCGGCGCCGGTCCCACCAGAGGCGTCTGGCTGGCGGCGCGCGAGCGCGGCGGCGAGCTCACAGAGATCGAGCTCGCGTGGGCGCAGAGCCGCGGGCTGCGGGTGGTCTCGCCGCCGTCCCCCATCGCGACGCGGCTCGCGGCGATCGAGCGCGGCGCGGCCGAGCGCAGGCCGCTCGAGTTCAGCCTCTTCTACTTCGGCAACGAGGTGGCGGCGGAGGCCGCGGGCAAGTACCGGCTGCTCCTCGAAGGGGCGAAGTTCGCCGACCGCCACGGCTTCGCCGCGGTGTGGACGCCCGAGCGCCACTTCCACTCCTTCGGCGGGCTCTACCCGAGCCCGGTGGCCACGAGCGCGGCGCTGGCCGCGGTCACCGAGCGCATCCACATCCGCGCCGGCAGCGTGGTCCTGCCGCTCCACGATCCCATCCGTGTGGCCGAGGAGTGGTCGGTGATCGACAACCTCTCGGGCGGACGGGTGGGGCTGTCGTTCGCGCCGGGCTGGAACGTGCGCGACTTCGTCTTCTTCCCGGAGCGCTATGCGCAGCGCAGGGAGGTCCTGCTCACCGAGATCGAGACCGTGCGCACGCTCTGGCGGGGCGGGACGATCGAGCGCACGAGCGGTCACGGCACGCCGGTGGCGGTGGCGATCCATCCGCGGCCGGTCCAGGCCGAGCTGCCGGTCTGGCTCACTTCCACGGGCAACCCCGAGACCTTCCGCGTCGCGGGCGAGATCGGGGCCTACGTGCTCACGAATGCGGTGGGGCTCGGCCAGGGGCTGGCGGAGCTGCGGGACAAGATCGCGCTCTATCGCCAGGCGTGGCGCGCGGGCGGACAGCGGCCGGGGCACGGGCACGTGACCCTGATGCTCCACGCCTTCCTGGGGGCGGAGCCCGAGGCGGCGCGGCGGCGGGCGCGGGAGCCGCTCCTCGGCTACTTCCGGAACTCGGCGGACCTCTTTGGCAACCTCGTCGTCAGCCAGGGCCTGCAGATGGACGCACGCGACCTCTCGCCGGCCGACGTCGAGAGCCTGCTCGAGGCAGGGGTCCGCCGCTATCTGACGGAAGGCGGCCTCTTCGGTTCGCCGGAGAGCTGCGCGCCGCTGGTCCATCGGCTCGAAGGGATGGACGTGGACGAGGTCGCCTGCCTGGTGGACTTCGGCCTCGACCACGAGACGACCCTGGCGGGGCTGGAGCAGCTCGCGCTCCTGCGGGAACGGGCGTGGCAGGCGGGGGCCGAACGTCAGGCCGCGGCGCTGGCGGAGGCGGGTGAGGGGCTCGACGAGTTGCTCACGTTCTGTCGCGAGACGGGGGTCACGCATCTCCAGTGCACGTCGGCGCTGGCGCGGGCCCTGCTGGCGCGACCGGCGGCGGCCCAGGCCTTGGGCACGCTGCGCGTCCTCCTGGTGGACGGCGAGGCCGTGCCGGCGGACGTGGCAGAGGCGCTGGCGCGAATCCCGGGGGCGCGGGCGCGGGCGTCGGGAGAGCTCGCCCCTGGCAGGAGCGAGGCCCCTCAGAAAGGAAAGAGGGGGCGACGGCGGCGGACGCAAGGGGCAGGCGCGGCGGGATCGGGGCCCGCGAGCCAGGCCGCCAGCAGGGCGGCGAGCCAGGCCAGCCAAGCCCATCAGGCGAGCCAAACCAGCCAAGCCGGCCAGGCCAGCCCAATGAGCCAAGAACGTTGGCCGGCGGCCCGGGCGGAAGCCATCGTCCGCGTGCCACGAGAGGGCGAGCTGCCGCTGTCGTTTGCCCAGCAGCGGCTCTGGTACCTGGCCCAGCTCGAGCCCGAGAGCACGGCCTACAACGTCCCGCTCGCGCTGCGCATGACCGGCCGCCTCGACCGGGCGGCCGTGCAGACGAGCCTCGACGCCGTGCTCGGCCGGCACGAGGTGCTGCGCACCCGCTACCGGAAGACCGAGACCGGCGCGGCGCAGGTGATCGATCTGGTCGCGCACGTGGCGATCGAAGAGGTGGACCTCCGCGGCGCCTCGGAGGAGGCGCTGATGGCGCTCCTCGCCGAGCGGGCCTGGCGTCCCTTCGATCTCGCAGAGGGCCCGCTCCTCCGCGTGACGCTCGTGCGTCTGGGCGAGGAGGAGCACGTGCTCCTCCTCGCCATGCCGCACATCGTGACCGACGGCTGGTCCGTGGCCGTGCTCCTGCGCGAGCTCACCGCGCTCTATGCCGCGGCCTCTGCCGGCCGTCCGCCGCGGCTGCCGGAGCCGCCGATCCAGTACGCCGACTACGCGGTGTGGCAGCGCCGGCGCATGCAGGGCGAGGCGCTGGAGGCGCTGCTCACCTGGTGGAAGGAGGCGCTCGGCGGCACCACGGGGGTGCTGGAGCTGCCGACGGATCGCCCCCGATCCGCCGCGGGCCCGGCGCGCGGGACGAGCCGGCGGGTGCACATCGAACGGCCGCTCTTCGAGGCGGTCAAGGCCCTGGCCCTGCGCGAGAAGGCGACGCCGTTCATGGTGCTGATCGCGGCGCTGGCGGAGGTGCTGCGCCGCCACGCGGGGCAGGACGACATCGTGGTGGGCACGCCCACGGCGGGCCGCAACCGGCCCGAGACCGAGGGCCTCATCGGGTGCTTCGTGAACACGCTGGCCCTGCGCGTGGACCTCTCGGGGGACCCGAGCTTCCGCGAGCTGCTCGGCCGCGTGCGGCGGACGGCGCTCGCGGCCTACGCGCACGAGGAGCTCCCCTTCGAGCGCTTGGTCGAGGCGCTCGAGCTGCCGCGGGATCTCGGCCGGCCGCCGCTCGTGCAGGTGATGTTCGCGCTGCAAAATCTGCCCGCGCCGTCGCTCGGGTTGCCGGGCCTCCGGCTCGAGCCGCTGGCGCTGCCGAGCCAGGCGGCGAAGTTCGATCTGACGTTCGATCTCACGGAGACGCCGGAGGGCCCCGGAGGCCCCGGGGGACTCGTGGGGTCGCTCGAGTACAACGCGGCCTTGTTCGACGCGGCGACCGTCGACCGCCTGGTGCGGCACTTCACAAAAATCCTCGGCGCGGCGCTGGCCGCGCCGGAGGAGCCGCTCTCGCGGTTCGACGGGCTCGACGCGGCCGAGCGTGAGCGCCTGGTCGTCGAGTGGAACCAGACCCGCGCGCCCTACTCGGAGGCGGCGTGTCTGCACACGCTGTTCGCGGCCCAGGCCGAGCGCACGCCCGAGGCCGTGGCGCTGCGCCAGGACGGGGCGGTGCTGCGCTACGGGGAGCTGGAACGGCGCGCGAACCAGCTCGCCTGGCACCTGCACGGCCACGGGGTCGGGCCCGAGGTCGTGGTGGGCGTGGCGCTCGGTCGCTCGTTCGATACGGTGGTGGCCCTCCTCGGCGTCCTCAAGGCCGGGGGCGCGTGGCTGCCGCTCGAGCCGTCCCATCCCCGCGAGCGGCTCCAGCTCCTGCTCGAGGATTCGGGCGCCCGGGCGGTGCTCTCCCAGACGGCGCTGCGCCCGCTCCTGCCGGACATCGGCGTCCCTGTGATCTGTCTCGACGAGGCGGCGCCGTCGCTCGCGGCGGCGCCGGTGACGCCGCCGCCGGTGCCGAGTCACCCCGACCAGCTCGCCTACGTGCTCTACACCTCGGGCTCGACCGGGCGGCCCAAGGGCGTGCTCGCGCCGCACCGGGGCACCATCAACCGGTTCGAGTGGATGTGGCGCGTCCATCCGTTCGCGGCGGGCGAGGTGGCCTGCCACAAGACCGCGCTCAGCTTCGTCGACTCGGTGTGGGAGCTCCTCGGGCCGCTCCTCGCCGGGGTGCCGGCGGTGCTCATCCCCGAGGACGTGGTCAAGGATCCGCCGCGCCTCGTGGCCCTGCTCGCGGCCGAGGGCGTGACCCGCCTCGTGCTGGTGCCGTCGCTGCTGCAGGCGATGTTGGAGCTGCCCGACGATCGGCTCGGCCGGCTCGAGAAGCTGCGCCTGTGGGTGACGAGCGGCGAGCGCCTGCCCGAGGCGCTGGCGCAGCGCTTCTGTGAGCGGTTCCCTCATGCACGGCTCCTCAATCTCTATGGTTCGTCCGAGATCGCGGCGGACGCCACGGCCGACGAGGTGCGTCCCGATACGGGCGGACTCGTGCGCGTGACCATCGGCCGGCCCATCTCCAACCTGCGCGCCTATGTGCTCGACGCGCGGCTCGCGCCGGTGCCGGTGGGCGTGCCCGGCGAGCTCTACGTGGGCGGGGTGGGGCTCGCCCGCGGCTATCTCGGGCAACCAGGACTCACGGCCGAGCGTTTCGTGCCCGATCCACTGGGCGACGCGCCGGGGGGGCGTCTCTATCGCACGGGCGACGTGGCGCGCACCCTGCCCGACGGACGGATCGAGTACCTCGGGCGCAGGGACTTCCAGATCAAGCTGCGCGGCATCCGGGTGGAGCTCGGCGAGATCGAGGCGGCGCTCGCGCAGCACCCGGCCGTGCGGGAGGTCACGCTCACGGCCCGCGACGATGGCCCCGGAGGGCGGCGCCTGGTGGCGTACGTGGTGCCGGCCCCGGGCGAGGAGCCGGCCGTGAGCCTCCTGCGCGCGCACCTGCGGGAGCGGCTCCCCGATTACATGGTGCCGTCCGTCTTCGTGCTCCTCGACGCGCTGCCGCGGACACCGGGCGGCAAGGTGGATCGCCGCGCCCTGCCCGCGCCGCCGCGGCGCTCGGACGAGGGGGAGGAAGGCTTTGTCCCGCCGCGCACAGAGAGCGAGGCCCTGGTGGCGCGCGTGTGGGGCGAGGTGCTGCGCCTCGGGCGCGTGGGCCGCGAGGATCACTTCTTCGACCTCGGCGGGCACTCGCTCCTCGCGACCCAGGTGATGTCGCGCCTCGGCCAGGCCTCGGGCGTCGAGCTGCCGCTGCGGGCGCTGTTCGAGGCGCCCACGGTGGCGATGCTGGCGGCGCGCATCGACCAGGGGCTGCGGGCCGGACGAAAGAGCGCGGCGCCCCCGCTCACTCCACAACCTCGCAACGGTCCCGTGCCTCTGTCCTTTGCCCAGCAGCGCCTGTGGTTCCTCGAGCAGCTCGAGCCGGGCCAGGCCACCTACAACGTCCCGATGGCGCTGCGCCTGCGGGGACGGCTCGATCGGGCGCTCCTCGAACACAGCTTCGCGACGCTGGCCGAGCGTCACGAGAGCCTGCGGACCGTATTCCACGAGGAGGACGGGCGGCCGGTGCAGGTGATCGACAGAGGGTTCGGAGGCCTCGCGGGCCCCCGGCTACCGTTCCGGGCCATCCAGCTCGACGCCCTGGCGCCTGCGCTGTGCGAGGAGGACGTGCGGCTCATCGCACGCGAGGAGGCGCGGCGTCCCTTCGACCTCGTGGCCGGGCCGCTGTGGCGCGTCACCCTGCTCGTGCTCGGCGATGAGGAGCACGTCCTCCTCGTGACCCTGCACCACATCGTCTCGGACGGCTGGTCGAGCGGGGTGCTCCTGCGCGACATGGTGGCGATCTACGGCGCCCTCGGCCAAGGGCAGGTGCCGGCGCTGCCGGCGTTGCCGGTGCAGTACGCCGACTATGCGCTCTGGCAGCGGGCCTGGCTCACGGACGAGGTGCTCGCGGCCGAGGTCGATCACTGGCGCCGGCAGCTGGCCGGCGCGCCCGAGGTGCTGGAGCTCTTGGCCGACGATCCCAGGACCCAGGCCCGGCCACCGGTGCGCTCCTTCCGCGGGGCCATGGTCCCGATCGAGATACCGGCCGCGCTGGCTACGGCGCTCCAGGCCCTGTGTCAGACCGAGCGGGTCACGCCGTTCATGGCCTTGCTCGCCGTGTTCCAGGTCCTGCTCCTCCGCGCCTCGGGGCAGTCGCAGGGGGACATCTGCGTCGGCGCGCCCATCGCCGGCCGCACCCGGCCGGAGATCGAGGGGCTCATCGGTTTCTTCGTGAACACCCTGGTCCTGCGCTGCCGTCCGTCGCGGGCGCAGTGGTTCCGAGAGCTGCTCGCCGAGGTGCGTGAGACCACGCTCGCGGCCTACGCGCATCAGGACCTCCCGTTCGAGAAGCTGGTCGAGGCGCTCAAGCCGTCGCGGGCGCTCGGTCACACGCCCCTCTTCCAGGTGGCGTTCGCGCTGTTGAACGCGCCGCTACCCCGGCTGGTGCTCGGCGAGCTGCAGATCGAGCCGCTCGAGATCGACAACGGCACGGCGAAGTTCGATCTGACGCTGTCGCTCGAACCCACGGCCGAAGGGTGGCGCGGCCGGATCGAGTACAGCACCGACCTCTTCGAAGCCGCCACGATCGAGCGCATGGCGCGTCATTTCCTTTGTCTCCTGGAAGGCGTGCTGCGAGCGCCCGAGACCCGGCTCGGGGACTTGCCGCTCGGCTCGCAGGACGAACCCGGCCTGGAGCCGGCGGGCGGGGAGGACATCGAGGAGTTCATCGTGTAGCGCAGCTCAGAGCACCGTCCCCGCGACGCCCGGCCCCATCCTCGCCATCGTCCGTGCCAGGGCGCGGAAGGTGCCCTCCTCCACCTCCGCCGACAATGGATCGAGCGCATGGCCGCACCGGGCCGTGTACGCCACGGCATAGGTGAAGGCCGCGCTCACGCCCTTGCGCTCCGCCGGCGTGAACGCCCGCCCCCGCGCGTCCTCATAGTCGGCGACAAAGGCCCGCGCCTCGTCGAGCGACGGCGCCTGGCGCGGATCGTCGAGGGTCCAGTCCGCGGTGAACCCATGGGCCACCGAGCCGAGGAGGACCGTCTCGTGCTCGTGACACAGGCTGTCCCAGTCATAGGCGGCCACCACGCGTGTCCCCTCGAAGCGCACGTGCTCCATGCGCCAGTCGCAGTGTCCGATGATCTTCTCCCCGGCCGGCGTGACGAGGAGGCCGCGGGCCTCCGCCGCCAGGGCATCGATCCACTCGGCCCCGGCCGCCGTGGCCTCGAAGTCGAACAGCTTGCTATGCGGCGTGGGCCACAGGCGGCCGGACGGGAGGTTCGAGTGCAGGTGCGCGAGGAGCCGCGTCCCGTCCACGAGGGGACGGCACAGGGCCACGATCTCGTGGAGCGAGGAGGCGAGGGCCCGGCGGCTCTCGGGCCGGCGCGCTCCCCCACGCTCACCGCGTTCGAGCAGCTCCTCCACGATCGCCAGGCCCCGTCCGAAGGGCACTGGGCCGATGAGAGGGCGCGGGGCCGGGAACCCGGCCTCCACGAGGTGGCGCTGGACGCGCAGCACCTCGGCAAGGAACTCCGCGCTGCGCCCGGGCTGGTGCGCCTTGAGGACCACCCGCCGACCATCGGTGAGCCGGAGGCCGTGCACGCTGCCGATGCTCGATTGATAGAACTCGGAGCGTTCGATCCCCGCGCCGAGGTGCTGGCGGCAGAAGGCGTCCGTCAACTGCGCGATCGCCGCTGGCGCCGGGTCGAGGAAGATGGCGCGCTCCACGTGCGGCTCCCCCCACTCGGCCAGGTGCGCGGCGATGACACGGGCCGGCTGCTCGAGGTCCATGACCGCAGTATAGGCCTGCACGCCGATTCATCGGGTGCGGCTCCGAGGGGGCCTCCTCCCCCCACATGGGGTCCTGACTCCCGGGCCCTCTCTCTCAACTCACCGAAGAGACAGGCCCTTAACCACTTTGAGCCCTGGCACGTCGCCTGCCTTGCCAGGTCGGGGTCTACCTGACGACCCTTATTCCTATCGAGGAGCACACCATGAAGAACCGTTACTTCCTCGTCTGGCTGGCCGGGGCGCTGGCCGCCTGCGGCCCCGCGGCCCCCCTCGACCCGAGCACCCTCGGCGAGCACACCGCCGCCGCCACCGTCTGCGCCGGCGGCAGCACCATCGAAGGCATCGACGTCTCCTACTACCAGGGCACGATCACCTGGAGCTCGGTCTACGGCTCGGGCCGACGCTTCGCCATCGTCCGGGTGAGCGACGGCACCGGCTTCCAGGACCCGAACTTCGCCACCTACTGGTCGGGCGCGCGCGGCGTGGGCATCGTGCGCGGCGCCTACCAGTTCTTCCGTCCCGGCCAGAGCGCGACCGCTCAGGCCGACCTCATGATCAGCAAACTGAACAGCGTCGGCTTCGGCTCCGGCGACATCGCCCCCGTGCTCGACGTCGAGGTCACCGATGGCTACTCGAGCGCGACCATCGTGAACGGCATCAACGCCTGGGTCTCGCGCATCCGCAGCACCTACGGCCGCACGCCGCTCATCTACACCGCCCCCGGCTTCTGGAGCGGCCTCGGCAACCCCACCATCCCGGGCGCCGATCTGTGGGTCGCCCACTGGGGCGTCTCCTGCCCGAGCCTCCCGCCCAACTGGTCGAACTGGCGCTTCTGGCAGTACACGTCGACCGGCGTGGTGTCGGGCATCTCCGGCAACGTGGACCTCGACCGCTGGAACGGCACGCTCGCCGATCTCAACGCCTACGACGCCGCCAACCCGCCCCTGCCCTCGCTCGGCGGCAGCACGGCCGGCGCCCCGGTCATCGCCCGCAACGCCGACGGTCGGCTCGAGGTCTTTGCCCGCGGCACGGGCGGCGACATGGTGACCACGTTCCAGACCGCGCCCAACGGCGGCTGGTCGGGCTGGTACTCGCTCGGCGGCAGCCTGGCCGGCAACCCCGCCGTGGGCCAGAACCAGGACGGCCGGCTCGAGGCGTTCGTGCGCTGGACCAACAACGACATCATGCACAGCTACCAGGCGAGCCCCAACGGCAGCTTCGGGGCCTGGTCCTCGCTCGGCGCCTACGTCACGGCCGACCCGGTCGTGGGCCGCAACGCCGACGGGCGCCAGGAGATCTTCGTCACCGGCACCGACGGGTACCTGTATCACAACTATCAGGTGGTCCCGAACGGCGGTTGGTCGGGCTGGCTCGCGCTCGGCGGCCTCATCGCCGGCGGCCTCGACGACCCGCGGGTGACCAACACGCCCGACGGCGGGCTTGTCGTGTTCGCGCGCGGGCGCAGCGACGGCGCCACCTATTACACCGCGCAGCGCTCGGGCTGGGGCACCTGGACCCTGCTCGGCGGCGTGATCCAGAGCGCCCCGGCGCCGGGCCGCAACGCCGATGGACGGCTCGAGGTCTTCGGCCGCGGCACCGACGGCGCCCTCTACCACAACTACGAGACCTCGGTGGGCGGTGGCTGGTCGGGCTGGTCGTCGCTCGGCGGCGGCGTCTATGACCCGGTCGTGGGCCGGGACAGCGACGGGCGCATGGAGGTGTTCTTGCGCGGGACCAACGGCGGCCTCTACCGCATCGCCCAGGTCGCGCCGAGCTCGGGCTGGGGCGGCTACGTGTTCATGGGCGGCAACTTCAACCAGGCGCCGGGCGTGGGCAACAACCTCGACGGCCGCCTGGAGGTGTTCGTCCACGGCACGGACAACGCGGTGGCCCACGCCTACCAGGTATCGCCCGGGGCGTGGTAAGCGATGAGCCGAAGGCCGGAACACCACACGTGGATGCCGTCGCTGCTACGCCGGAGCGGCAGACAACTGTGGTGTTCCGGCTGAGTTGAGCTGGCCGAAAGACTAATTTAGCCGCCGAGGGCTTGATCCAGGGCGCGGCGCACGGTGTCGTAGTCCGCGGGGAGCGGGACGGGCGGGTTGGCGTGCCGGGCCTCGATGCCGTCGAGCGCGCGGTCGTGGTAGCGCACCTTGAAGTCGGTGAACTTGAGGCCGCTCGCGGTCGAGATCACGACCACGCGATGGTCAGGCTCGATGAGGCCCTGGGCGCGGAGCTTGGCGAGGGCGGCGAGGGCGACGCCGGTGTGGGGGCAGGCGAAGAGGCCGGCGCGATCGGCCTGGGCCGCGGCGTCGGCCAGCTCGGCCTCGCTGGCCTGCTCCACCACGCCGTCATAGCGCTCGAGCGCGCGGATGGCCTTCTTGACCGAGACCGGGTTGCCGATGCGGATGGCCGAGGCCAGGGTGGCGCCGGCGCGCATGGACGCGAAGGTTTCAAAGCCGTCTCGATAGGCGCGATAGAGGGGGTTGGCGGCCTCGGCCTGGGCCACGCAGATGCGCGGCCGGCGCGTCTTGGGCAGGATGCCGAGCGCGGTGAGGAGGTCGAAGCCGGCGCCGAGCGCGCTCACGTTGCCCAGGTTGCCGCCGGGGATGATCACCCAGTCCGGCGCCTGCCAGTCGAGCTGCTGCACGATCTCCACGGCCACGGTCTTCTGCCCTTCGAGCCGCAGCGAGTTCATGGAGTTGGCGAGGTACAGCCCGTCGTGCGCGGCGAGGCGCTGCACGATGGCCATGCAGCCGTCGAAGTCGGTGTCGAGCGCGAGCACGAGCGCGCCGCTCGCGAGCGGCTGCACGAGTTGCGCGGTGGTGACGAGGCCGCGCGGCAGGAGCACGACGGCGCGGATCCCGGCCGCGGCGGCGTAGGCCGCGAGCGAGGCCGAGGTGTCGCCGGTCGAGGCGCAGCCGACGGCGCGCACGGGCTGCCCTTCGGCCATCATCTGGTGCACGACCGACACGAGGACCGTCATGCCGAGGTCCTTGAACGAGCCGGTGTGCGAGTTGCCACACTGTTTGATCCACAGCTCGGCGAGGCCGTGCTCGCGGCCAAGCCGCTCGGCGTGGAGCAGGCTCGTCCCACCTTCGCCGAGCGAGACCACGTGCTCGTCCCGCATATGCGGGCAGATCCACTCCTTCTTGCTCCACACCGCGGAGCCGTGGGCCCGCGTGGCGCGCAGCATGCGCTCGTCGAAGAGGCGCATCCACTCGGCGGCCGAACGCTGGCCGAGCGCCGCGAGGTCGTGCACCACTTCGAGGAGTCCGCCGCAGCTCGGGCAGGAGAAGAGCGGCCGGTGGAGCGGCCAGGCGCCGGGGCAGCCAGCGATGCAGTGGAAGCTCGCGTGATAGGTCGCGGGGTCGCTGCCGGGAGCAGCGGAGGCGCCGGGGGGCGAATCGGGCATGGTCATGAGGTCGGGTCGCTGATGGGCGGGTGATACAGGAACTGGATGGCGTTGCCGTCCGGGTCGGCGGCGTAGAAGCTGCGCGCCCCGTCGCGGTGCGTGCGCGGCTCGGGCGCGGCGGCGCCGTGCGCGCGCAGATGCGCAGCCCAGGCATCCACCTCCTCGGGTCGCCTCACGAGGATGCCGAAGTGCGCGAGGTGCTGGCCGCGCCGCGCGCGGAAGGCGGCTTCGTCGCCCCCGTCCGCGCCGGCGCCAGGCGGCGGCTCGTACCGATGGAGCGCCAGATTGTCGCCCGCCAGGCGCAGATAGACGTTGTCCGGATCCGGCCGCCACTCGACCACGAAGCCGAGCACATCCACATAGAAGCGCTCGCACGCCTCGAGATCGGCCACGGTGAGCGCCACGTGCCGCAGCCCGAGCGTCGGTGGCCGGGCCCCTGCCCCCACTTCGCCCATGACCTTAGCCTCCGTAGTTGAGGCCGAGCTCGCGCAAGGTGAGCGGCGTGCCCTGGCGCTTGACCACGGCGTTGATGACCTCGGCGATGACCACCGCGTGGTCCCCGGTCTCGTCGATGTTCACCACCTTGGCCTCGAGGTAGCCGAGCGCGTCCGAGAGGATCGGAGCCCCGGTGGTGGCCACCTCGAACGGGAAGCCGCCAATGGTGTTCTCGCTGCGATCGGTCGGCTTGAAGAAGGCGTAGGCGAGGTCGCGCTGGCCGCTCTCGAGGAACGAGACCGCGAGCTTGCGCGACTTGCTGAGGAGCTGGAAGGGGCGGCTCGTCTTCTTCACGCCGAGCGCCACCAGGGGCGGCTCGAACGACGCCTGGGTGAGCCAGGTCACGGTCGAGACGGCGATGAGGCCGTCGGCCTCGGCACCGAGGGCATAGAGACCGTAAGTGATCATCCGCAGTGTGGCCTTGCGCGCCTTTTCATCCAACATGGCAACATCCTCGCCGGTGGTGGGTCTTCTGGAACGGAGCGTAACCTCACGGCAGCATAGCGCAAACGCCGCCGGCATTCGGGCCGAAGATCGACGCCTCCCTTGCCTTTCCACTGGAGGCGCGGGTCAACGGAGATGGAGGGGGAGCGTGCGGACGGTCTCCTGCCCGAGGAGATCGATCACCTTGATGGCCACGAGATACGAGCCTGGCCGGGGGTACTCGTGCTCGACCACGAGCGGCAAGTCCGAGGCTCCGCGTCTTCGGAAGGCGCGCCACGCGTTGCGGAAGAGCGGCTCCTCATGTTCCCAGTCCACGGCCCAGTAATCGATCCACTGGGACCAGTGGGCCACGGGCCCGATCCGCGCCTGCGCCTCGGGCGGCAACGCCGCCGCCGGGAGGATGAAGTCCGTGAGGGTCACGGCGACGCGCCGACTCTGCTGGGTCATGCGCAGCGTCAGCTCGCGCAGCGGCGCGAAGTCGTACTCGGTGATGCGCGGCCGGTCGATGGCGTCGAGGTCGAGCAGCTCGGGCGGGATGCGGCGGAGGAGGAGCTGCACGCCCGCGGTGGCGGCCAGCCGGAGCACCTCGGCGTCGAGCGCAAAGGGGAACTCCCAGGCGAGGATGTCCACGCCGGACAGCGCCGTGCCACGGCTCACGGTGTCGCGCGCGCGCACCGCCGCCGCCAGCACCAGCCCCACATCGTCGCGCTCGAAGGGCCGGTGGGCTGGGCCCACGTGCACCAAGCGATCCTTCTTGTATCCGTGGACGCGGGGCTCGCCCTGGGCCGGCTCGACGGCGAGGGGCTCGGCGCCATAACAGGCAAGCACCAGGCGGCGATGCGCGAGAGTGCGCGCCTCCGGGTCGCTGTCTTGGGGGACCCCGGCCGCGGACCACAGGCGGCGCTCGCGCTCGCCCGGGACCTGCAGCACGAAGGGCCGCAGCTCGGTCAGGGTGTGCAGGCGCTTGCGCGTGGTGTGCACGGCGAGGCGCCCGCGATCCGCGGCGATCCAGCGCCGCCCGAGCCGCTCCGCCACCACCGCGGTCGTGCCGGCGCCGGCGAAGCAGTCGAGGATGAGGTCGCCGGGGTCGGAGGAGGCTTCGATGATGCGTTCGAGCAGCTTCTCGGGCTTCTGCGTGGGGTAGCCCCAGCGCTCCTCGGCCGCCTGGTTGATACGGTCGATGTCCGTCCACAGGTCGCCGACGGTGACCTGGCGCTCGCCGGGGACAAAGGCGGCGGCGGCGCGGCGGCGCGGGAAACCGCCGCGGGCGGGCCAGTGGATGAGGCCCGCGGCGTCCCAGGCATCGAGCTGCTCGTGGGACACGGACCAGTGGCGGTCCCAGCGCGAGGGATCGAAGCCGCGCCAAGGCCGCCCGCTCTCGCCGCCGTGGGTCACCCCGGGCGCGGTGAGCTCGAAGGTCTGGTACTTGCGTCCGTCAGCGCCGGTGATGAGGGTGTGGGGCAGCTTGGCGACGTCGGCGGGAACGCGCTGGGGATGGAACACCGCACCCCGGCCCTTGGCGTAGACGAGCAGGGTGTCGTGCAGGCGCGGCCACACGCGCGGCGCGGCCGATCGGGCGTTGTGACGCTTCCAGATGATCTCGTTGAGGCAGGCGGCGGCGCCGAACACCTCGTCGAGCACCACCTTGGCGTAGTGGCTCACGTGCCAGTCG
>DATAGU010000053.1:0-11345 GCA_036263495.1 Polyangia bacterium
GGTGTCGGGTCCCGGGGCGGCGGCCGTCGCTTCTGGAGCGACAGAGGCCAGCTGCTCGCCGCTCGCGCGCTCGTGCAGCGTGCCCCACAGCACGGCGTCGGCACCGCTCACCTGACCCACCCAGAACGCCTGGCCATGGGAGGTAACGACGCAGCGGAGTTCAGCCGTCTGCATCCTGGGCGGCAGAACCTTACGCCAGAGTCGGCTCTGCCTCTTTTCGGCGATGGATCCGAGGAGCGCCCCCCGCACCCCGCCGGCCAGCTTGGCCGCCACCGCCGGTTCCAGGCCGCTGACCTGGAGCACCAGCAGCCGTGGCCCGCCGTGCCGCGTGAACTGGACTCCGGCGACGTTGCAGCCGGACGGGATCTTGGTTTGCCAGTCGCTATGGGCGGCCCGAGTAGACGCGCAGCCGTTCAGGGCGCCCAAGACCAGCAGCTCGATCAAAAAGAGAGGGAGTCGGAGCCAACGTTGCGTCTTCAATGGGCACCTCAAGAGACTCGAGACCCGCAGCATCCGAAGGCGGCAACGCGACAGTCAACCGTAAAGCCTTCGCTCCTCGCAGCATCTGTCCAGCGTGTGCGAGGTCTCTGATGCAGTGTCCGCAGCGCGACTCCGCAGGCAGGGGCGGCATGGCTCTGGCGAAGGACAGCGCCCCGCAAGTCAGCGCCCAGGGTGTGCGAGGGACCTTCTGTGCAGGGCCCGGAGCGCGCTTCCGCAGGCATGGGCAGTAGGGTCAGCCCTGAGCCATCAGCGTGGGCCGAGGACCCCGAGCGCGGAGCGGCCCTGCACAGAAGGTCCCTCGCGGTGCCGCCCACTTGCGGGGCGCTGTACTCTTGCGGGGCGCTGTCCTAAGGGGGCCGCCTCTCGTCGGGCAGGGCCTGCGCGCTTGAGCGGGGCCCTCTTCCTCTTCGTCTCGCGGCGGTTCAAGATGGTCTCATGCTGCGCCCCGGCCATGAGCTCGAGGATCTGATCGCCCCCATCGCGCTGCCGCTCTTCATGGAGCGCTACTGGAACCAGGCGTCGCTCTACATCCCGGCCCACGGGGACAAGCTCGAGGGGGTGTTCAGCAGCGAGCGGCTGCGCCGCGCCCTCACGGTCGGTGCAGAGGAGGGCTCGCTGGTCTATCTCAAGACCGGCCAGAGCGATGCCCAGGGACAGCACCGCGAGGTCGTCATCCGGCCCGAGCAGGCCTTCCCGCTGTTCAAGATGGGGCTGACGGTGCAGATCGAGCGCGTCGAGACGGCGGACGCCGAGCTCGGCGCGCTGTGCCAGGCGCTGCGCCGGCAGCTCCACGTGGCCACGCTGCTCGACGGCGGGGCCTTCCTGTCGCCGCCGGGCCACGGGTACGGCCTGCACTACGACGCGTCATCCATGTGGATCCTGCAGATCGAGGGGGCCAAGCGGTGGTGGTACGGGGAGACGCCGGCGCTGGCCTTCCCCACGGAGAACCGCGTGCCGAGCGCGGCGGAGCATGCCCAGGGCATCGCCGGGTACGACGAGAAGCGGCTGCGCGAGCAGCTGCTCCGGCCGGGCGACGTGCTGTACCTGCCGGCCGGCACCTGGCACCGCGTGCGCGCCGAGGAGACGTCGCTGCACGTGTGCCTCACGATCCGGCCGTCGAGCCCGTACCTGCTCGTGGAGCCGCTGCTCCAGGCGGAGCTGCTCGCCGATCCGGCCTGGCGCCACCTGCCGACGTTCCTCGCGACCGAGCTGGACGGCGCGGTCTCGCCCGAGGCGCGGAAGGCGGCGATGGAGGACTACTTTGCCGCGCGGCTCGGCGAGCTGCGCCAGGCGGTCGATCGCCTGACCCCGGGGCTCCTCTACCGCGCCTGGAGCGAGCGCGTCGCGCCCAGGGCCGCGGCGGTGCCCGAGGCGCCCATCGGCCCCGAGGAGGTGCTCGCGCACCCGGCAGGGCGGCCGCTGCGGCAACGGGTGGAGGCGCTCGGGGAGGAGGAGGAGAAGATCATCCTCCACGACGGGGGGCTGGCGCGGGCGTCGCTGCCGGGCCACGCTCGGACCTTTGTCGAGGCGCTGCTCGCGCAGCCGCGGTTCACCGTCCAATCGGCGCTGGCCTGGGACGCGGACTACGAGTGGGAGGACGTGGAGGCGGTCTTGCGAGGGCTGGTGGAGCTCGGGCTGCTCGAGCGCGTGGGCCCAGGCCGAGCCTGATCAGCCGCGCTGGGCGAGCCTCCTGGCGCTCCGCTGGGGGCTGGGCCTCGCGGCCTGGGACGTGGCCTTCTTGAGCTTGCGGTACAGGGTGGAGACGCCGATGCCGAGCTCGGCCGCCGTGCGGGTCTGGTGGCCGTGGTTCCGGGCGAGGGCGGCCAGGATGTACTCGCGCTCGATCTCCTCGAGGGGCCGGATGCCCGTGGCGAGCGGGGGCGCGAGCGGGCGCTGCCACACCTCGTCCGGGAGGTCGTCGCGCTCGATGCACCGGCCGGGGGCGAGCGCGGCGGCGCGTTCGAGGACGTTCTCGAGCTCCCGCACGTTGCCGGGCCACGCGTACCCGAGGAGCGCGTGCTCGGCCTGGGGGCTCATGCGCAGGGCAGGGCGCCCCGCGCGCCGGGCGGCCTCGGCGAGGAGCTCGTGCGCGAGGGGCAGGAGGTCTTCGCCGCGCTCGCGCAAGGGCGGCACGCAGAGCTCGATGACCTTGAGGCGATAGTAGAGATCCTGGCGGAAGCGACCGCTCGCCACGTCGGCCGCGAGGTCGCGGTGGGTGGCGGCGAGGATGCGGATGTCGATCGGCCGGCCGTGGTTTTCGCCCACGCGCCGCACCTTGCGCTCCTGCAGGACGCGCAGGAGCTTGACCTGCATGCCGGGCGGCAGCTCGCCGATCTCGTCGAGGAGCAGGGTGCCGCCGCCGGCGGCCTCGAAGAGGCCCACCCGATCGTGGGTGGCGCCGGTGAAGGCGCCGCGCGCGTGGCCAAAGAGCTCGCTCTCGAGCAGGTGCTCGGGGATGGCGCCGCAGTTGATCGCCAGCCAGGGCCCCTGGGCCCGCGTCGAGGCCTCGTGCACGAGCGACGCGACCCGCTCTTTGCCCGTGCCGCTCTCCCCGGTGATGAGCACGGTCGCGTCCACGCGGGCGGCTCGCAGCGCGAGGTCGCGCACCCGCTGCATGGCTGGGCTGTGCGCCACGAGGTCGGGGGCACGGACGTCTTGCCGGTGGCGCACGAGGGGAGCGCGATCGCGTTCGCCGAGCGGCCGCCCGGTGTGCACGAGCGGCGCGGCGGCCCCGCGCAGCGTCGCGTCGAGCTCGCCCGGCCCGAAGGAGGGCCCCAGGGACGATCCAAAGAAAGGGAGGTGCGGTTCGAGCTCTGCCCCCCAATCCTCGGCCGGGCGGGCCATGAACTGGCAGGCCGCGTCCCCCTGCGCGATGCAGCGGCGTTCGAGGACGTAGATGGCCTTGCCCTGGGTGCGGCTGAGGTACCCGCTGGCGCAGCCGGCGAGCGTCCAGCACACGGGGGCGTCGGCCGGGCCGAAGTGGAGCAGGTGCTGCTCCGCCTCGTACGAGGCCTCCACCCGGGCGCCCGCGGGCGACAGGGGATCGCTGTCCGGGGCCAGGCGCAGGAGGCCCTGGAGCATGGCCATGCGCCCGCCGGCCTGGCTCCACTCCTCGGCGCACTCGAAGTGGACCTCGGCGCGCATGGCCTCGGCCATGCGCCAGCCATGAGCAAAGGCAAAGCGGGTGAGGACCGCCCGCGCCGCGGCGGCGCCCCAGGTCTCGATGAGCTGCCGGCGCAGGAGCCCCATGGCCACGACGTCGAGGAGCAGCACCCGCGAGCCAGCACAGCGGGCCTCGCCGCGCTGCGGGTCGATGTCGATGAGTTCGGTGATGTTGAGATCGTCTGCGCGCATCGTCCACCTCGGTCAGAGTGACCGCCGGGATCGGTCAAAACGACCGATTCCGGCTGCCTGGTTCTCGGCGCGCGCGCCGCCATTGCCAGGGGGCCGGGCCCGGAGAAACGCCGCTCTCACGGGAGCGGGCCGGGTCGGACCGGCTCGGACCCGGCTCGGACCGGCTCGGACCGGCTTGGACCCGGCTCGGACCCGGTCGGCCCGGGGCTTGCCCTGGTGGGGCACGAACCACTCGAACCGCAAGGAGGCCTGGCCATGAGCGAACGCATGAACGTCCTCTCCCCCGAGTTTCGCCAGAACCCCTATCCCTACTACGCCGAGCTGCGCCGCACGCGGCCGGTCTGTCAGGTGGAGCCGGGCGGCATGTGGGCGGTGAGCCGCTACGAGGACGTGCTCTTCGTCCTCAAGCACCCCGAGATTTTCTCTCAGGGCTTCAGGGACACGTGGCAGCCGCCCTGGGTGGGCTACAACCCGCTCGCCAACTCCATGATGGCCCTGGATCCACCGGCGCACACCCGGCTGCGCAGCCTGGTGAACCGCGCCTTCGGTCCGCAGGTCATCGCCCGGATCGAGCCGCCGCTGCGCAGGCTGGCCGCCGAGCTCGCCGAGGGGCTCGGCCCGGGCAAGGAGGTCGACTTCGTCGAGTCGTTCGCCATGCCGCTGCCCGCCTTCGTCATCGGGGAGCTGCTCGGGCTCGATCACTCGCTCCGCCCGCGCTTCAAGCGCTGGGGAGACGACATCACTTCGATCACGCCCGAGCCCAAGAGCCCCGAAGACGCGGCCCGCGTGCGCAAGACCATCGCCGACCTCACCAGTTACCTCGCCGACGTGGTGGCCGCCCGCCGCCGCTCGCCCGAGGACGATCTGGTGACCGATCTGGTCCAGGCCCAGGTGGACGGGGCCGGGCTCAGCGACAAGGAGATCATCGAGCTCCTCGTCATGCTCCTCCTCGGTGGCCTCGAGACCACCATGCTGTTCCTCGGGAGCACGCTCCTCTTCTGGGCCCAGCATCCGGAGTGGATGGCGCGCCTGCGCGAGGTGCCGGCGCTCCTGCCGCGCTTTTTAGAGGAGATGCTGCGCTACGACGGACCGAGCCATGCGCTGCCGCGGCTCGTCACCACCGAGGTGACGCTCTCCGGCGTCACCATCCCCAAGGGCGCGCTCGTGCTCGCGCTCGTGGCCTCGGCCAACCACGATGAGCGCCAGTTCCCGGACCCCGAGCGGTTCGATCCCGAGCGCGGCTCCCAGGGCGGGCTGCAGTTCGGCCACGGCATCCACTTCTGCATCGGGGCCATGCTCGGCCGCATGGAGGCGCGGGTCGGGCTCGAGGCGCTGCTCGCACGGTTCCGGCGCGTGGAACGAGCCGACGGGCCGGTGCACTACAACCGCATGCTCCCCGTGCGCGGCCCGATCAGCCTGCCCCTGCGCTTCGTCTGACGAGCGCCTCCGATGAAATGAACCTTCGACTCCAGCGCAAGGCGGCGGTGGGCGTGGACGGTCGGTTTGCTCTTTTGGAGCCCACGTCATTGTCCTCGAAGGCGTTTTCGCGAGAATGAGGTCGTCGCCGCCGGGAGCGTGCGCCTCGCGCGAGGGCCCGGCGAGCCGTGCGCGCCGGGCTCTCGGCGAGCCCTTGCCCACGGAGGAAAGAACCATGACCTCTCTTCGCGCAGCATGTCGCCACGCACTCCTCATCTCCCTGTTGGCCCTCTCGGCCCTGCCCGGGTGTGGCGGAGGGAGCAAGGACACCTACGTCCTGGTCCACGGCTCCTGGTTCGGCGCTTGGTGCTGGGACAAGGTGAAGCCCCTCCTCGAGCAGGCGGGGCACACCGTCATCACCGTCGATCTCCCCGCCCACGGCAGCGATCAGACCCCGCTCGCCGAGGCCT
Organism: Polyangia bacterium; assembly: GCA_036263495.1. GTDB lineage: Bacteria > Myxococcota_A > Polyangia > Palsa-1104 > SHYY01 > DATAGU01. The sequence continues at coordinate 5,742 of DATAGU010000053.1, forward strand.
CGCTACAGAGCTACACCGACCGCGTCCGCCAGATCGTCGAGGCCCAGCCCCGGCCCGTGATCCTCGTCGGCCACAGCATGGCCGGCATCGTCATCAGTCAGGTCGCCGAGGCGCGCCCGGACAAGATCCGCGCCCTGGTCTACGTGGCGGCGTTCCTCGTCCAGAGCGGGCAGACGCTCGTCCAGATCACCCAGGAGGACACCGACTCCCAGCTCGGCCCCCACCTCCAGTTCGCCCCGGATCAGAGCTACGCCATGGTGGATCCGGCCTTCGTGCACGACGTCTTCTGCGCCGATTGTTCGAGCGTCGACGACCAGCTCGTGAGCGCTCGCATGACCGTCCGCGAGCCCACCGCGCCGCTCGCCACGCCCATCCAGGTGAGCGCCGCGCGCTGGGGCAGCGTGCCGCGCGTCTACGTCGAGACGCTGCAAGATCGGGTGCTCTCGAACACCGAGCAGCGGCGGCTCTACGGCGCGCTCTCGGTCGATCGCGTGCTCACCATCGACAGCAGCCACTCGCCCTTCCTGTCGCAGCCCGGCGCCCTCGCCGCCCAGCTCTCGTCCCTGTGAGCCGCGCGGCGCCTACCCGATGATCATCTCCTCGGCCTCGAGGTTGCCCTCGGCGAAGCGGGACAGCCGCCAACGGTCGAAGATCTCGTGGCGCGGGCCGCCGGTGAGGTACTCGCCGTAAATCTTGGCCACCACCGGCGCCATCATGAAGCCGTGGCCGACGAAGCCGCAGCACAGATAGAAGCCGGGCAGGCCCGGGGGCTCGCCGACGATCGGGTTGCCGTCGGGGCTCACGTCGTAGGGGCCGGCCCACTGGCGCAGCACCTTGACGCCGGCGAAGCGCGGCACGAAGCGCACGATCTCGCGCGCCAGCGTCGAGAGGAAGACCAGCCGCGAGCCCATCTCCACCCGGCCCGTGTCCTTGTCGGGCACGGTGATGCCGGTCACGATCTCGCCGCGCATGGACTGGCTGAAGTAGAGGCCGCTGCGGAGCACGCTCACCATCGGCGTGAGGAAGGGCTTGAGCGGCTCGGTAGACAGGATCTCGTGGCGGTGGGGGTGGTTCGGGAGCTCGATGCCCACGAGCCGCGCCACCTCGGGGCTCCAGGCGCCGGCGGCATTGATCACGCGCCGCGCCTTGACCGTGCTCTTCACCGTCTCGCGCCCCTTGCCCTTGCCCGCGCTCTTGGCGACCCGCACGAGGAAACCGTCGCCCGTGGGCTCGATGGCCTCGACCCCGGTGAAGGTGTGGATCTCGACCCCGCGGGCGGCGGCCTGGTTGGCGTAGCCCCACAGGAACGGCCAGGGGAACAGGATGCCGTCGCGCGAGTTGTAACAGGCGCACGTCACGTCGGTCACGTCGAGCTCGGGCACGACGCCGCGCGCCTCGCCGGGGGTGAGGAGGCGCGTCTCGACGCCGTTCTCATTCTGCAGCGCCACGTTGCGCTCCATGCGCTGGCGCTCCTTGTCGGACGTGGCGAGGAACAGGTAGCCGCCCTGGCGCAGCCACACGTTGACCCCGAGCTCGCCCGCGAACTTCTTGCAGAGCTCCATCGACTCCTGCATGAGCTGGATGTTGGTCGCCGTGGACCACTGCATGCGGATGCCGCCGCCGTTGCGGCCCGAGGCGCCCGAGGCGAGGTAGCTGCGCTCGAGGACCACGACGTCGCGGGTGCCGCGCAGGGCGAGGTGATAGGCGAGCGCCAGGCCCATGATGCCGCCGCCGACGATGAGGACGTCGGTCTCCGCGCGCACCGGGCCCTGGGCGATGGGGCCGCGCTCTTCGCCGATGCTCATGACGCAGACTCCTTGCCGCGCGGGGCCTGGCCGCCCTGGTCCTCGCCGCCGCCGCCCGTGGCGCCGGCCAGGGTCCCGAGGGCCACAGGCGCGATCGGTGGGCGCGCGGTGAAGGGCCGGATCTCCTCGGGCCGTTCGCCCGTGGCCTTGGCGAGGTAGAGGCAGGTCGGCACCAGGCACTCCTTGCCCTGGCAGGGCCCGGTGCCAAGGCCGGTGTAGCGCTTGGCCTCCTCGATGTGGGTGTAGCCGAGGGACACCGCGTGCTCGAGATCGGCGAGGGTGACGTCCTCGCAGCGGCACAGGATCACTTTGACCGGCATGAGGGCTCCGTCTCCTGGGTTGCGTCTTGAGGCTAGAGGCTCGCGGCGACCGCGCGGCCCACGCGCTCGCCGTCCTCCTGGGCCGCCGCCGGGCCGCGATAGCCGCAGACGTCGCCGCAGGCATAGACCCCCGGGCTCTCGGTCTGGCCATCCTCGCGGACCTGACAGGCGAAGCCGCCGCCCGCCGGCGTGAGCAGCACTTGAGCGCCGTGCTGGCGCGGGAGGTCCGTGGCCGGGGCGGGGGTGGCGGCCACGGCCACGAGGTCGCAGCGCAGGCGCCGCGTCTGGCCGCCTTCCTCCACGTCGAGCCGCCGCACCCAGGTGTTGCCGTGGGCCGCCACCGCGCGCACGCGCTCGCCGTCCACGTGGGTGACCTCGGCGCCGGCCCGGCCGAGCGCCTGGGCGAGGGCCTCGGCGTAGGCGCCCTGGCCCACGATCACCGGGCGGCGGCCGGCCATGACGCCATAGCGGGACAGGAGCAGGCCCACGGCGCGCGCTGCCAGGATGCCCGGGCGGTCGTTGTTACCGAAGAGGAGGTTGGTCTCGTAGCCGCCGGTGGCGTAGATGTAGCGCTGCGCCCGGACGCGGACGAGGTGGCCGTGATCGTCGATGGCGAGGAGGCCGCCCTCGTCCTCAGGGTACCAGGCGAGCGCCGTGGCCGAGGTGCGCAGCTCCACGCCGGCCTGGCGGGCCTCATTCTCGAGCCGCTGCGCGCTGCGCAGCCCGTCGCCGGGGCCGGCCCCGGGCCAGGACAGGAGCGAGCCGCCCACGCGGTCGGCCTCGTCCACGAGGAGCACGGAGGCGGTGGGGCGCGCCCGACGGATGGCCGTGGCCGCCGCGAGGCCGGCGGGGCCGCCGCCCACGATCACGACATCCACCCGGAGCCGCTCGCCGGCCGGCAGCGTAGGAGGGGCCTGATCGGGCAGCTTGCCGAGGCCACCGAGCTCGCGCACCACCTTCTGCATGAGCACGTTGAGCGGCCGCGGCGAGGTGAACATCGTGTGATGGTCCATGCCGCGGGGGAAGAAGAAGTCCGCCGCCTCGAGCACGTCGAAGCCGACCGAGGGGAAGGCGTTCTGCCGTTCCACCTGGAGGCTTGGCCGGCATAGGGCGCGGCAGGCCTTGACATTGGGCTGGCCGTCGATGCGCATGAGGCAGGCGCCGCAGTGGCCGGACAGGCAGAAGAAGGTGCGCGGCCGATGGTACTTGATGGAGCGCGAGAGCACGCGCACCTCGGAGGCGAACAGCGCCACGGCCACGGGCTCACCGGCCACGGCGGGCACGGACTGGCCCTCGAAGTCGATGGCGCAATCGGGCGTGCGCGTGGGCGAGGACGATGGATCGGAGGGGGCAGGGGAGGCCGGTGCGGAGGGCGGGCTCATCGAGCGGGAGCTTATCTGCGCCGGCTGAGCGTGACAAGGTTGCGCGGCGAGGGCGGCCATGCGTGGCGCACGGGCGAAGCTCGCCATACCCGTGAGTCGTGGTTTGATGCGTGGTGCTCAGGGCACGGACGCGATGGAACGCTGCGGCTCGAATTCGAATTCAGCGTTGCGTAGGCGAGGGCTCCCCTTGTACGTGGAGGCGGCCCTTCCAGGCTTTGCGGAACGAAACGCCGGTGATGTCAGCGCTCACCTTGGATGTCCTGGTGGAATGGCCGGCGGCTGCTCTTCCCGTCCCTGACCTGGCCGATTCCCCACACGCCGAGCACCGCGGCCAGCTCGCCGGGCGGGGTGGGGTTCGTCTACGGGGCCGCCGCCCGCGGCCGTACCAAGAGGGTCCCGTTCACGCCCGCCACGCGGATCGCGGTCGCAGCGCCGGTGATGGCGAGCAGGTGGTTCCTGGTGAGCCCGGTCGCCGGCTGCCACGCGCGGCCATCGAACCGCAAGCTCGTTCCCTGCCGACCCACCACCCAGACCTCATTCCGGCCGCCCACCCAGACCCCATTCAGATCCTCGTGCGTCCCTGCCTCTACCCTCGACCAGCGCCGGCCATCGAAGTGCAGCACCGTGCCCTTCTCCCCCACCGCCCACACCTCCCCGTCTGCACCATGCACCCCCCGCAGGGCCGCGTCCGTTGTCGTCGCCACCGACCAACGCCGTCCGTCGAAACGCAGGACCACGCCCCGCGCCCCACCCGCCCCTGACGCCTCCTGCCCACCGACCGCGAACGTGCGGCCCCGTCCGCTCGCCCAGACCGCGCGCAGCGGAAGCGTCGTCCCGCTCGGCAATGTCTTCCAGCGCGTCCCCGTCCAGCGCGCCACCATCCCCTGCTCGCCGACGGCCCACACCTCATCGACACGGCCGCCCACGGCATGGGCCCACGCGCCGAGGCCGTCCGCCGCCGGGACCCAAGGGCCCGCCGCGACCCGTCGCAGCACCGCGCCGCCGCCTGCCAGCCACACCTCCCCGGACTCGCCGGCCCACACGCTCTCGAGGTCGGCCTGCGTCGGCACCTCCACTGGTTCCCAGGTGCCAGCGCCCTCGCTTCGCAGCACCGCACCTCCGAGCCCGACCGCCCAGGCCGCGCCATTTCCCGCAGAGGACAGGCCGCGCAGCACCGGCGGCGCGCCCTGGGTCCCGTCACAGCCGGCTCGCGGCGTGAGCCCGACGAGCGAGGCCGGCAACCCCACCCGGTCCCCTGCCAAAGGGTCCGGTGACACCATCTGGAGAGCCGCTGGCCCGCCCCCTGATTCCACCCAGCGCTTGTCATGCTCACGGTACACGGTGCCGCATCGATCGAGGGCCAGCGTCGCGCCATCGCCATCGGGCGCGCGCCAAGCCTCGAAGACGGCGAAGCGTGAACCCGGCGGCCGTGGCATCGCCTCCCAGCGTGTCCCCTGCCACCGCAGATTGGGCCCGGCGAAGGCGATGGCCCACACCTCGGGCGGCGCCGTCTCCCCCGCCGCTCGCGGCGGAATCCACAGCTCACGCAGCGTCTGGATGGTCGGCGACTCGACCCGCGTCCAGCGCCCTCCCATATAGCGAAGTGTCACTCCGGCCGCGCCGACCGCCCACACCTCGTCGGTCCCGCTGCCCGCGACCGCGAACAGATCCTCACGAACCCCGCTCGGCTGCTCCGACCAGCCCTGCCCGTCGAAGCGGAGCATCGTCCCTCGGTCGCCGACCGCCCACAGCGCGTCGTGTGCGCGACCCCATAGGCTCCGGAGCGTGCGCCGGGTCGGGCTCGCCACAGCGGCCCACCCGTGCCCGTCGAAGTGCACCAGCGTCCCCCCCGTCCCCGCCGCCCATACGTCGCTCGCGCCGCTCCCCCAGATCGCCGTCAGGTCCGCATCCGATCCTGAGGGGACCGATGACCATCCTTTCAGTGCGGGATGATCGCCCGCCTTGAGCTGAAAGTGCATGAAGTCCTTGGTCCCCGAGGCGTTCCCCAGCCACTGCAAGTCCCCTCCGTCGCTGCCGGTGAGAGCCGCGATGAGGGTGGGCTGGAGGTTGATGAAGCCATGGGCGGCCACGGTCCCT
>DATAGU010000054.1:0-51782 GCA_036263495.1 Polyangia bacterium
TCTCGCAGGGGGGCCAGGGGGCCCAGCCCCCGGATCGGCCCTGCGCCAACATCTGTTGGCGCCACCCTTGACGGATTCCCGAGAGGAGCGACATTGGGGAAACCATGACAGCGAAGCCCGCCAGCGAACACGCCACCCTCCCCGTGTCGGGCCTCGGGATCCTCCTCGAGACGCTACGCCATGACGGCTATCACCTCATCGGCCCCACCGTCCGCGACGGCGCCATCGTCTACGACACCATCACCGCCCTCGCCGACCTCCCCGCCGGCTGGACCGACACCCAGGAGGCCGGCACCTACCGCCTGCGCCGTCGCGAAGACGACGCCCTCTTCGGCTACTCCGTCGGCCCGCAGTCCTGGAAGCGCTTCTTCTTCGTCCCGCGCCTGCGCCTCTTCAGCGCGCGCCGCGAGGGCACCGGCTTCTCCGTCAGCACAGACGACACCCCGCCGCCGCGCCTGGCGCTCATCGGCGCCCGCTCCTGTGACCTCCATGCCATCGCGGTCCAGGACCGCACCTTCCTCGAGGGCCCCTACGCCGACCCCGACTACGCCGCGCGCCGGCGCGACGTCTTCGTCCTCGCCGTGAACTGCGGCGTCGCCGGGGGCACGTGCTTCTGCGTGTCCATGCAGACCGGCCCGCGCGTATCCCGAGGGTTCGATCTGGCGCTCACCGAGCTGCCCAACGGCGCAGGAGCCGGCGAGCACCGCTTCGTGGTCGAGGTCGGCAGCGACCGCGGCGCCGCGCTGCTCGCCCGCCTCGCGCCCGCGCCCGCGCCCGCCACCGCCGAGGACCTCCACGCCGCCGACGCGGTGTGCGAGCGCACCGCGCAGTCGATGGGCCGCTCGCTCGACACGCACGAGATCAAGGAGCTCCTCTACCGCAACCTCGAGCACCCGCGCTGGGACGACGTGGCCGGCCGCTGCCTCGGCTGCACCAACTGCACGCTCGTGTGCCCGACGTGCTTCTGCAGCACGGTCGAGGACGTCACCGATCTCACCGGCACCACGGCCGAGCGCTGGCGCCGCTGGGACTCGTGCTTCACGCAGGATCACTCCTACATCCACGGCGGCGGCATCCGCGCCTCCACACGCTCGCGCTACCGTCAGTGGATGACGCACAAGCTCGCGAGCTGGATCGATCAGTTCGGCACCTCGGGGTGCATCGGCTGTGGGCGCTGCATCACCTGGTGTCCGGTGGGGATCGACATCACCGAGGAGACGGCGGCCATCCGCGCGAGCGACGGGCAGCGCGCCGCCGCACCGAAACAGGAGACGCCATGAGCGACACCCGGGCCGCAGCGCTCGCACAGCACCCGTTTCTGGCCGAGCTCGGCGAGGAGGCGCTCGCGCGCTTCGCACAAGCCACCGAGGAGCGCGAGTACCCGGCCGGGAGCTTCATCTTCCGCGAGGGGGAGGAGGCCGACCGGCTGTACCTCATCCAGAAGGGACGGGTGGCGCTCGAGCTCAACGTGCCGGGTCGCGGCGCCACGCAGCTCGAGAGCCTGCGGCCCGGGGACATCCTCGGCCTGTCATGGCTGTTCCCGCCGTATCGCTGGCACCTCGACGCGCGGGCGGTCGAGGCGGTGACGATACTGGCCGTCGACGCCGAGGAGCTGCGCACGTGCCTGGTGGAGGAGCCGGCCCTCTGCAGCGAGCTGGCGATGCGCCTCTTGCATCAGCTCTATCAACGCCTCGAGCGGGTGCGGATGCAGCGGCTCGATCTCTACAAGGCAGGGGCGTGAAGCCATGACGCCGCCGCTCCCCCCGATGCCGGCCCCCCTGCCCTCGCCGTTCGCGCCCGAGCCGCTGCGGATCGCTCGCATCCGCCAGGAGACGGACGACACCTTCACGCTGCATCTCGACGTGTCGGGGCGGAAGGACGGGTTCCGCTTTGCACCGGGGCAGTTCAACATGCTCTACGTGTTCGGGGTGGGCGAGGTCGCGATCTCGATCAGCGGCGATCCGGAGCGGCCGGAGGCGCTGGTCCACACGGTGCGCGCGGTGGGGGCGGTGACGCGGGCGATGCAGGAGCTCGGACGAGGGGCGATGCTGGGGGTGCGGGGGCCGTACGGGGTGCCGTGGCCGCTCGCCGAGGCGCGGGGCAAGGACGTGCTCCTCGTGACCGGAGGCGTGGGGTTGGCGCCGCTCCGACCGGCCCTCTACTACCTCCTCCACCACCGCAAGGAGTACGGGCAGGTGGCGCTCCTCGTGGGGGCGCGCACGCCGGAGAACCTGCTCTATCGGCAGGAGCTCGAGCGCTGGCGCAAGCGACGCGATCTGCAGGTGCTGGTGACGGTGGATCGCGCCGGGCCGGAGTGGACGGGCGATGTGGGCGTGGTGCCGGCGCTCGTGCCGCTCGCGCGCTTCGATCCGGCGCGGACGATCGCGATGGTGTGCGGGCCGGAGGTGATGCTGCGGTTCACGGTGCGCGAGCTGCATCGCCACGGGGTGACCGATGAGCAGATCCATTTCTCGATGGAACGGAACATGAAGTGCGCGATGGGGCTGTGCGGGCGGTGCCAGTTCGGTCCGGACTTCATCTGCAAGGACGGGCCGGTGCTGCGCTATGACCGGATCCGGGACCGCTTGATGGTGCGGGAGCTGTGACATGGCACGACGCGGAGCGACACGGCAGACGAAGGAGAAGGCGCCGCCCCGGCTGCCCAAGCTGGCGGTATGGAAGTTCGCGTCCTGCGACGGCTGCCAGCTGTCGCTCCTCGACCTCGAGGACGAGCTGCTGGCGCTCACGGGCGTGATCCAGATCGCCTACTTCGTCGAGGCCAGCCGGACCGTGGTGGAGGGGCCGTACGATCTGTCGCTCGTGGAGGGGTCGATCACCACGCCGCACGACGCGGAGCGCATCCGCGAGGTGCGGCAGGCGTCGCGCCACCTCGTGACCATCGGGGCCTGCGCCACGTCGGGCGGCATCCAGGCGCTGCGCAACTTCCGCGACGTGAAGGAGTTCGCCCAGGTGGTCTACGCCTCGCCGGGCTACATCGACACGCTGGCGACGTCGACGGCGATCGCGGATCACGTGCCGGTGGACTTCGAGCTGCGCGGCTGCCCGATCAACAAGCACCAGCTGCTCGAGGTGCTGAGCGCGTTCCTGAACGGCCGCCGCCCGGCCATCCCCTCGCACAGCGTGTGCGTCGAGTGCAAGCTGCGCGGCAACGTGTGCGTGATGGTGACGGGGACGCCGTGCCTCGGGCCGGTGACGCACGCGGGCTGTGGGGCGCTGTGCCCGAGCTATCAGCGCGGCTGTTATGGCTGCTTTGGACCGATGGAGGCGCCCAACACGGTGTCGCTCGCGCGGGCGTTCGAGTCGGCCGGTGTGGTGCGGCCGGATCTCCTGCGGGTGTTCCGTAACTTCAACGCCAACGCGCCGGCGTTCCGCGAGGAGAGCAAGCGCCATGAGTGATGCGCCATGAGTGACACGGCCGACGGCAAGGCGGGCGGACAGGGGAACGGGAACGGCGCGGGGACGCGCACGATCCAGGTGGATTACCTGGCCCGGGTGGAGGGCGAGGGGCGGCTCAAGATCCGTCTCCAGGGCGACCGCGCGACCGAGGTGCAGCTCGCCATCTTCGAGCCGCCGCGCTTCTTCGAGGCGTTCTTGCGTGGGCGCTCGTTCCGCGAGGCGCCGGACATCACGTCGCGCATCTGCGGCATCTGCCCGGTGGCCTATCTGACGAGCGCGTGCAACGCGATGGAGGACGCGCTCGGCATCCGCGTCGAGGGGGCGCTCGGCGCGCTGCGCCGGCTGCTCTACTGCGGGGAGTGGATCGAGAGCCACGCGCTGCACGTGTTCCTGCTCCACGCGCCGGACTTCCTCGGCTACCCGGACGCGCTGACGATGGCGCGCGACCACGGGGAGTGGGTGCAGCGCGGGCTGCGCATGAAGAAGGCGGGCAACGCCATCGTCGGCCTGCTCGGGGGGCGGGCGGTGCACCCGGTGAATGTGCGGGTGGGCGGGTTCTACCGGGCGCCGACGCGGCCGGAGCTCGAGACGCTGCTCCCGGAGCTGCGCTGGGGCCGCGAGGCGGCGGCGGCCTCGCTCGAGTGGATGGCGCGCTTCTCGTTCCCGCGGCTAGAACGCGACTACGAGTTCGTGGCGCTGCGCCACCCGGATGAGTACGCGATCTGCGAGGGGCGGCTCGTGTCGTCGGCGGGGCTGGACATCGACGTGCGCGACTACGACGGCCATTTCGAGGAGTCGCAGGTGCCCTACTCGAACGCGCTCCACTCGCGGGTGCGCGGGCGCGGGGCGTACCTGTGCGGGCCGCTCGCGCGCTTCAACCTCAACTTCGACCAGCTGTGGCCGGAGTCGCAGGCGCGGGCGCGGGCGGCCGGGCTCGACGTGCCTTGCAAGAACCCCTTCCAGGCGCTGCTCGTGCGGCTCGTCGAGATCTTCCAGGCGTTCTCCGAGTCGATCCAGATCATCGAGGGCTACGCGCCGCCGGCCGTGCCGTTCGTGGACGCGCCGGTGCGGGCGGCCACGGGGTACGGGGGCAGCGAGGCGCCGCGCGGGTTCCTCTATCACCGCTACGCGATCGACGAGAGCGGCACGATCCTGGACGCGCGCATCGTGCCGCCCACGTCGCAAAATCAGCTCTCCATCGAGGCGGACCTGGCGGCGCTCGCGCCCGAGCTGGCGGCGTTGCCGCTCGCCGAGGCCACGGCCCGCGCGGAGCAGGCGGTGCGCAATCACGACCCCTGCATCTCCTGCGCGACGCATTTTCTCCAACTGGCGATCGAGAGGGAATGAGATGGCGACTCTGGGAAAGAGGGTACGGGTCATCGCTCTTGGGCAGCAGGCGGCCGGCGACGACGCGGTGGGGTTGGCGGTGCTCGAGTGGCTGCGCACGAGGCACGCGGTGAGCCGCGATCTGCTCGAGGAGATGGAGCTCATGGTGGCGCCGGAGGCGAGCGCGCTCGTGCCGCTGCTCGAGACGACGGCCGAGGTGGTGGTGGTGGACGCGATGCTCGACTTGCCGCCCGGGGAGGTGCGTGAGTTCGCGCCCGAGGATCTGGCGCGCGGCGGGCCGCAGCCGATGTCGTCGCACGGGGTCGGGGTGGGGCAGGCCATCGCGCTGGCGCGGTTGCTCGCGCCGGAGACCGTGTCGCCGTCCATCCGCATCGTCGCGGTCACGGTGATGCGGCCCGAGCGCTATGAGTACGGGCTCTCGCCGGTGGTGGCGGCGGCGGTGCCGCGGGCGGTCGAGCGGATCTTCGAACTCTTGATGAGGGGCTGAACCATGCACGAGTCGTCTCTGGCCAAGGAGCTGCTCGCGGTGGTGCTCGGGCGCGCGGGCGCGGTCGGGGCAGACGGCGCGGACGGTGGGGATGATACGGGCAGGAAGGGGGAGCCCAAGGTGCAGAGGGTGCGGGCGGTGCGCGGCTGGGTGGCGGAGAGTGAGGCGCTGTCGCGGGAGAGCCTGGCGTTTCACTTCGCCGCCCACGCCCGCGGCACGATGGCCGAGGGGGCGGCGCTCGAGCTCAGGCTCGTGCACATCGAGGCGCGCTGCCGCGCCTGCGGGCGACGCTACGCGCCGGAGCATCATCTGCTCCTCTGTCCGAGGTGCGGCAGCACGGACGGGGAGCTGCTCGGCCAGCCGGGGCTCGGTCTCGAGGCGCTGGAGGTGGAGTGACGGTCCTGCGCCTGGCGGTCACGGTCCGCGGCGTCGTGCAGGGGGTGGGGTTCCGCCCGTTCGTCTACTGCGCGGCCACGGAGCGGGGGCTCGCGGGCTGGGTGCGCAACCTGCGCGATGGGGTGTGTCTCGAGGTGCAGGGGCCGGAGCCGGCGGTGCAGGATTTTCTCGCGGCGCTGCGGCAGGCGCCGCCGGCGGCGCGGGTGGAGCGCGTCGAGGCCGAGGTGGTGGCGCCGGTCGAGGGGGCGGGCTTCTCGATCCTCGAGAGCACGGGGGCAGAGGCGGTGTCGGCGCCTGTGGCGGCGACGATCCCGGCGGACCAGGCGCTGTGCGCCGCGTGTCGCGAGGAGGTGGCGACGCCGGGGGCGCGCCGGTACGGCTATCCCTTCACCAACTGCACGCGCTGCGGGCCGCGCTACACGATCATCGAGTCGCTGCCGTACGACCGGGAGCGCACGAGCATGAAGGGGTTCGCGATGTGCGCGGCGTGCGCGGCGGAGTATCACGACCCGCGGGACCGGCGGTTTCATGCGCAGCCGATCGCGTGTCCGGCGTGCGGGCCGGTGTTGCGCCTGGTCGCGGGCGATGGGAGCGAGCGCAGGCGGGGGAGAGACGCGATCCAAGGGGCCCAGGAGGCGCTCGCCGCGGGCCAGGTAGTGGCGCTCATGGGCGTGGGCGGGTTCCAGCTGCTGGTCGATGCCACGAGTGACGCGGCGGTGGCGCGGCTGCGGCGGCGCAAGCGGCGGGAGGCGAAGCCCTTCGGGGTGATGTTCCCTTCGATCGAGGCGCTGCGGGCGGTGTGCGCGGTGACGGACGAGGAGGCGGCGGCGCTCGGCGCGCCTGAGGCGCCGATGGTGCTGGTGCGGCGCCTTCCGGCGGAGGTGGCGCGGCGGCGGGTGGCGGAGGCGGTGGCGCCGGGCAACCCGCGGCTCGGCGCGCTCCTGCCGTATTCGCCGCTCCATGTCCTCCTCCTGGAAGCGGTGGGCGGACCGGTCGTGTGCACGAGCGGCAACCTGTCGGAAGAACCGATGTGCACGGGGGAGGCCGAGGCGCGGGAGCGGCTGGGGACGGTGGCGGATGTCTTTTTGGTGCACGACCGGCCGATCGTGCGGCCGGTCGATGATTCGGTGGCGCGGGTGGGGCCGGAGGGGATCGAGCTCTTGCGTCGCGCGCGCGGGTTCGCGCCGCTGGCGCTGCGCCTCGCCGGTCAGGGGGCCTCTCCACTGCCGTGTGTGCTGGCGCTCGGCGGGCAGCTCAAGAACACGGTGGCGCTGGTGATGGACGGAGGCGCGGGCGAGGCGAGTGAGGTGGTGGTGAGCCAGCACCTCGGGGATCTGTCGTCGGTCGAGGGGGCGCTCCTGTGCGAGCGCTCGGCGCGGGATCTGGTGCGTTTCTTCGCGGCGCGGCCGGCCGGTGTGGCGTGTGATCTTCATCCGGATTACGCGGCGACGCGCCTGGCCGAGCGTCTGGCGGCGGAGTGGGAGGTGCCGCTCGTGCGCGTGCAGCATCACCACGCGCACGTGGCCGCCGTCATGGCCGAGGTGGAGGCCGAGGTGGGGCTCGCCGGGCCGGTGCTCGGGCTGGCCTGGGACGGCGCGGGCCTCGGGAGCGATGGGACGATCTGGGGCGGCGAGGCGCTGCTCGTGGAGGATGGCGGCGCCGAGTTCCGGCGTGTGGCGCACCTCCGGCCGTTCTCGCTGCCGGGCGGCGAACGCGCGATGCGAGAGCCGCGGCGGGCGGCGCTTGGCCTCTTGCATGAGATCCTGGGCGGCGCGGCGGCGGCGAGCCGGGTCGTGGAGGCCGCGGGCGAGGCGGATGCGCTCGGACCGGACGAGGCGCGGCTCCTGGTCGCGCTCATCGAGCGCGGGCTACAGGCGCCGCGCACCACGAGCATGGGTCGGCTCTTCGACGGGGTGGCCGCGCTGGCCGGGCTGCGCGGCGTGGCCCGCTTCGAGGGCGAGGCGGCGATGGAGCTGGAGTTCGCGGCCGAGGGCGCGGGCGAGGAGGAGGAGGGGTACCCGCTGCCGCTCGTCCCCTCCGGATCGGAGGGCCCGCTCGCCGAGCCGGCGATGGCCGACTGGGAGCCGCTCGTGCGGGCGGTGTTGCGGGATCGTGATGCCGGGGTGCCACGGGCGGCGATCGCGCTGCGGTTCCATCGTGCGCTCGTGGATCTGGCCGAGGCCCTGGCCGTGCGCGTGGGCGTTCGGGACGTGGTGCTGGCGGGCGGCTGCTTCCAGAACCTGCGTCTTCTGCGGGAGGTGCGCGCGCGACTCGTGCAGCGCGGCTTTGCGGTGCACGCGCCGCGGCGCTATCCACCGAATGATGGCAGTCTGTCGCTCGGACAGGCGCTGGTGGCGGTGACGGTATTAAAGAACCCAACTTGCTCGGGGCGGTCAGAGAGAAACTTGGGTTCTTTAATACCGTCACCCACTTCCAAAGAGGTACGTGATGTGTCTCGGCATACCGGGTGAGATCCTGGAGGTGTGGGAGGCGGCGCTGCGCATGGGGCGGGTGAGCTTCGGCGGGGTGCAGAAGGAGGTGTGTCTCGCCTACGTGCCGGAGGCCGGGGTGGGTGACTTCGTGATCGTGCACGCGGGCTTCGCCATCAGCGCGATCGATCGGGCGGCGGCCGAGCGCGTGTTCTCCTACCTCGACGAGGTGGGGGCGACGCGCGAGCTGGAAGAGGAGCCGTCATGAAATTCATCGACGAGTACCGCGACGCGGCGGCGGTCGAGCGCTACCTCGCGGCGCTGCGGGGGCTCGTGCGGCGGCCCTGGTCGTTGATGGAGATCTGCGGCGGTCAGACGCATGCCATCGTGCGCTTTGGCATCGATGAGCTCCTGCCCGAGGAGATCACGCTCATCCACGGGCCGGGCTGCCCGGTGTGCGTGACGCCGGTGGAGATGCTCGACAAGGCCATGGCCATCGCGTCCCGGCCGGAGGTCCTCTTCTGCTCGTTCGGCGACATGCTGCGGGTGCCGGGGTCGACGCGGGATCTCCTGTCGGTGAAGGCGGCGGGCGGGGACGTGCGCATCGTCTATTCGCCGATGGACGCGCTCGCGCTCGCCGAGCGGCACCCGGACCGCGAGGTGGTGTTCTTCGCCGTGGGCTTCGAGACCACGGCGCCCTCGACGGCCATGGCGGCCCGCGAGGCGCGGCGCCGCGGGCTCGGAAACTTCTCGCTGCTCGTGTCGCACGTGCTCGTGCCGCCGGCGATGGAGGCGATCCTGGCCGTGCCGGAGCGCCGGGTGGATGGGTTCCTCGCCGCGGGCCACGTGTGCACCATCATGGGGGTCGAGGAGTACCGGCCGCTTGCCGCGCGCTACCGGGTGCCCATCGTGGTGACCGGTTTCGAGCCGCTCGACCTCGTGCAAGGGATCTACATGTGTGTGCGCCAGCTCGAGGAGGGGCGGGCCGAGGTGGAGAACCAGTACGAGCGCTCGGTGCGGGGCGCGGGCAACGCCGCGGCGCAGGCCGTGCTCCGCGAGGTGTTCGAGGTGGTGCCGCGCACCTGGCGCGGCCTCGGGGAGATCGGGGCGAGCGGGCTTGGGCTCAGGCCCGAGTACGCGGCCCACGACGCGGAGCGCAAGTTCGAGGTGGCGGGCGTGGGGGCGGCCGAGGATCCCGAGTGCCGGAGCGGGCTCGTGTTGCAGGGGCGGCTCAAGCCGCCGGAGTGCCCGGCGTTCGGCACGCGCTGCACGCCGGAGACGCCGCTCGGCGCGCCCATGGTGTCGGCCGAGGGGGCGTGCGCGGCGTACTTCCGCTATCGGAGGCATGTACAGAAATGGCCGACGACTTCGTCCTGAGCTGTCCTCGCCCGATCGGCCGTCACAGCACGATCCAGCTCGCGCACGGCGGGGGCGGTCGTCTGACGCATGAGCTCATCACGCAGCTGTTCCTGCCGGCGTTTGCCCAGGCGGCCCCGGGCGCGGCGCCGCACGACAGCGCGGTGGTGATGGCCGGCGGGGCGCGCCTCGCCTTCACCACCGACAGCTACGTGGTCCATCCCCGCTTCTTCCCCGGGGGCGACATCGGCACGCTGGCGGTTCATGGCACGGTCAACGACCTGGCGATGGCCGGGGCGCAGCCGCTGTACTTGAGCGCCGGCTTCATCCTCGAGGAGGGGTTTTCGATGGAGGAGCTCGGGCGGGTGGTGGCGTCGATGCGCGGGGCGGCGCTGGCCGCGGGGGTGGCGCTCGTGACCGGGGACACGAAGGTGGTGGACCGGGGCAAGGGGGACGGGCTGTTCCTCAACACGGCGGGGATCGGTCTTGTGCCCGCGGGGGTGGAGATCGAGCCGCGGCGGGTGCGGCCGGGGGACGTGGTGCTTCTCTCGGGCGACGTGGGGCGGCACGGCATGGCCGTGCTGTCGGTGCGCGAGGGGCTCACGTTCTCGACGCCGGTGGCGAGCGATTGCGCGCCGCTCGCGGCGCTGGTGGCGGCGCTGGTGGCCGCGGGGGTGGAGCTGCATTGCCTGCGCGATCCGACGCGCGGCGGGCTGGCCACGGCGCTCAACGAGATCGCGGAAGGTGCCGGGGTGGGCATCGAGGTGGAGGAGGGGGCGATTCCGGTGGCCGAGGAGGTGGCGGGGGCCTGTGAGCTCCTCGGCCTGGACCCGCTCTACGTGGCCTGCGAGGGGCGGATGGTGGCGTTCGTGCCCGCGGCCGAGGCGGAGCGGGCGCTGGCGATCCTGCGCGGGCAGGCGCTCGGCGCGGGCGCGGTGCGGATCGGCCGGGTCACGGAGGGGCCGGCCGGGATGGTGGTGTTGCGCACGCGGCTCGGCAGCCGGCGGCTGCTCGATTGGCTCTCGGGCGAGCAGCTGCCGCGCATCTGTTAGTCGCCACCCCATCTCCGGCAGGGACCCCGTCGTGATAGCTTGGGTCCCATGCAGGAGATGAAGGCCACCCTCTATCAGTTCTGGCGCTCCTCGGCGTCGTGGCGCGTGCGCTGGGCGCTCATGATCAAGGGCATCCCGTTCGACATCGTCAGCGTCGATCTCCTGGCCGGGCGGCAGAACGACACGGCGTACCGCGCGTGTAACCCCTTCGGCGCCGTGCCCACGCTGGTGACCGAAGGGCGGGCGCTCGGCGAGTCGGTGGCCATCCTCGAGTATCTGGAGGAGCGGATCCCCGACCCGCCGCTCTATCCGCGCGAGGCGTGGGCGCGGGCGCGCACGCGCCAGTTCATCGAGCTCATCAATTCGGGCACGCAGCCGTTCCAGACCGGGGCGGTCAAGCAGCGCCACGCGGCCGACGATCCCGCGGAGCAGGATGCCTGGGTGCGCCACTTCAACGAGCGCGGGCTCGCCGCGTGTGAGCAGCTCGCCACGACGATCGCGGCCGAGCTCGGGCACCCGGATGCGGAGGGGCGCTTCGTGATGGGCGCCGCGCTCACGGCGGCCGATCTGTTCCTGGTGCCGCAGCTGCACCATGCGCGACGCTTCGGTGCGAACGTCTCGCGCTATCCGCGTCTGCTCGCCGCCGAGCAGGCGGCGCTCGCTACGCCGCACGCCGAAGCGGTTCGACCCGAGCGCCAGCCCGACGCGCCCAGATAGGTACGACTCCGCTCGGCGAGGCCCTCGCCCGAGGGTCGCCCACGCTCACCCTCACCTCACCCTGACGTTCACGGTGACGTCACGGTCACGTAGCCCCTTTGCGAGACCTCACCCGTGAGATCGGCTCTACGGTCACCGCCTCGGGAGCGCTGGTGCAGCGGATGCATCCATCGAGGGTACTGAACCCCCCGTTGCCCGGATGATGAGTCGCCAGGGGCGTGGTGTACCCGGCCGAGCGGCCCGAGGCAGGGCCGCGCGTCGTGCATCAGGCGGGCAATGGAGTGCTTGAGACAGGAGGAGCCTGCGTGAATCGAGGAATCCATTGGTGTCTGTTTGGTTTGATGGCGCTGTGGGCCGGGGCCGTGAGCTGCGGTGGGGCGGGCGAGAGCCCAGTGGATGAGCGTGGGCAGCCACTCGAGGCCAGGGCGGCCAGTCTTCCGCCCGGATGTCACGCCGACTGCCCGCCTTGCCCGCCGGGCCAGATCTGTCCGGCCATCGCGTGCAAGATCGTGTGTGCGCCGGGCCACTGCGCGACGGACAGCGACTGCCGTCTCGAATCCAATTACTGCGGAGGGTGTAACTGCGAGGCGCTCACCCAGGACCAGCGAGGCACGACCTGTCCCCCGAACGACATCGTCAATTGCTTTGCCGATCCCTGCCTGAACAAGGCCGCGGCGTGCGATCAGGCGACCGGCCGCTGCGTCGTGGTGCCGGCCCCGCCGCCCTCGCCCTAGCCAGGCGAGCCTAGGTGAGCCCGAGGTCGCGCGCGCGCAGCGCGAGGCCGAGCGCCACTGACGTCATCTCCTGGCCCCCACGCAGCCGCTCGGCGCCGAACCGCTCGGCGAAGATCCGCCGCACCGCCGGCACGAACGAGGAGCCGCCGGTCATGAACACGCGGTCCACGGCGCCGAGCGACGCCCCGGTCCGGGCAAACAGCTGGTCGACGCAGGTCGCGATCTGCTCGAGTTCGTCGGCGATCCACGACTCGAAGTCGGCCCGCGACACCTCGGCGTGGATGTCGATCGGCGCGTCGCGGAACACGAACTGGCTGCGCTCGCGCTTCGATAGCTCCACCTTCGTCGCCTCGACCGCCTTGTAGAGGTGGTAGCCGAGGTCGTGCTCGACGAGGTGGATGAGGCCCGCGATCGACTCCGGCGCGAGCGACTGCGCCGCGATCTCTTCGAGCAGCTTCATGGTGTCGCGCGACTTGAGGAACGACAGGTGATGCCAGCGACGGAGCCGCGAGTAGAGCCAGTTCGGCACCGTCATGATCTTGCCGTCCATGTACGAGCGATACTGCGTGCCCAGGCCGAGCCGGGGCGCGACCACGTGGTCGACGATGCGGCTGTCGAACGCGTCGCCGGCCAGCGCGACGCCCTCGGTGCCGAGGATCCGGCTCTCGGCCGGGGCGCCACGCATGCCCGGTCCCACGCGCATCAGGGAGAAGTCGCTCGTGCCGCCGCCGAAGTCGGCGATGAGGACCAGCTCGTCGTGGTCGAGGCGGCTCTCGTAGTAGTACGCCGCGGCCACCGGCTCGTACTCGAACACCACCCGGGCGAAGCCCGCCTTAGCGAAGGCCGTGCGCAGGCGGTCGAGCGCGAACTCGTTGTCCTCGTCGCTCTCCGCGTTCGAGAAGCGCACCGGCCGCCCCGCCACCACGCACCCGCCCAGGCCGGCGAATTGGCCGCGCGCGCCCTCGCCCAGCCCGGAGACGATGAGCGACGCGAGCTCTTCGAGGGTGTATTGCCGCTGGAGGACGTTCGTGGCCGTGAACAGCCGGCTGGCGAGGAAGGACTTCAGGGACTGGGTGAGCCGCCCCTCGCCGAGCCCTTCGAGGTAGTTCTCGATGGCCGCGGGCCCGGACCAGGGCTTGAGCGCGTTGCGGGCGTCGCGCCGGTCGGGATCGAAGTAGAGGATCGAACGGAAGGTGTCCGTGGGATCGCCTTCCCGGCGCGGGAACGACGCCAGTCTCACGTCACCGCGCTCGTCGGCCACGGCCAGCGCGCTGTTGGTCGTGCCGAAGTCGATCCCGATATAGCTGGGGCTCATGCCCTGATTGTAGCTGCCACCCGGGCCGGGAGGTTACAGGTCGCGGTGCCGGAACGGCTTGCCGCCGGGGCCGTAGTCGGCGGTCCGGTGGCCATCGCCGCGGAGCAGCCAGCGGTAGGTGATGAGGCCCTCGACGCCGACGGGCCCCCGGGCGTGGAGCTTGTCCGTGCTCACGCCCACCTCTGCCCCGAGCCCGTAGCGATAGCCGTCGGCGAACCGGGTGCTGGCGTTGTGGTAGACGCCGGCGGCGTCGACCTCGGCCAGGAACCGCTCGGCGGCGGCGCGATCCCCGGTCACGATCGCCTCGGTGTGACGCGACCCGTGGGCGGCGATATGGGCGAGGGCGCCGTCGAGGTCCGGGACCTGGCGGATGGCCAGGACGAGACCGCTGAACTCCACGCCCCAGTCGGCCTCCGTGGCCGCCTTCATCCCCAGGTCCGGGTGCCGCGCCCGCGTCGCCCGACAGCCGCGCAGCTCGACGCCCGCCGGCGCGAGGGCCCGCACCGCGGCATCGAGCGCGGCCCCGGCGCCCGCGTCCCAGAGCAGGGTCTCGAGCGCGTTGCAGGCCGACGGGTAGGTGCACTTGGCGTCGACCGCCAGGCGGGCGGCCATGGCCGGATCCGCCGCCGCGTGCAGGTACATGTGACAGACGCCGGCGGCGTGCCCCATGACCGGGATCTTCGTGTGCGCGCGGACGTGCTGCACGAACTCGGACGAGCCCCGCGCCACGATCATCTCGACGATCCCGTCGAGCCCGAGCAGCGCCTCCACCGCCGCGCGGTCCTCGAGCAGGAGGACGGCGCGCGGGTCGAGCCCGTGCCGGGGCAGCACCTCGTGGATCACCGCGGTCAAGGCGCGGTTGCTGGCCAGGGCCTCGCGCCCTCCCTTCAGGATCACCGCGTTCCCGCTCTTCAGCGTGAGCCCGACGATCTGGCCGAGCGCCTCGGGGCGGGACTCGAAGACCACGCCTACCAGGCCGAGCGGGCAGGAGACCCTCTCGAGGAGGAGGCCGTCATCGAGCTCGCGCCGGAGGAGGGCCTGCCCGACGAGCTCCGGCATGGCCGCGAGCTGTCGCAGGCCATCCGCCACACCGGCCAGCTTCTTGGCATCGAGCCCGAGCCGGCCGACCAGGGCCGGCTTCAGCTCCCCGCGCGCCTCGGCCGCCTGGGCCTGCTCGAGGTCGGCGGCGTTGGCGGCCAGGATGACCGCGCGCGCCTGCGGGTCTTCGAGCGCCGCCGCGAGGTCGCGCAGCAGGCTCGATCGGGCCGCGCCGGACAGGCGGGCCAGCGCTCCGCCGGCGGCGCGGGCAGCCAGCGCCGCATCACGGATCGGGTTCGGGAGGTCGGTCATGAGAGGCCCTTCATAGCGCGCCCATCACCAGGTTGTCCCTCGTGACCAGCGCGTCATAGCCGCGCATGCCCTGGCCGAGGATGGCATCGATCTCGTCGCTCCTCCGGCCGGCCAGCTGGCGGCAGGCGTCGGCCGGATAATTGACCAGGCCGCGACCGTGGACCCGCCCGCTGCCGTCCCGGATCTCGACCAGATCTCCCTTATCGAAATCCCCCTCGACCGAGACCACCCCGATGGGCAGGAGCGAGGCCTTCTTGCCCACGAGCGCGCGCAGCGCCCCCTCGTTGACGACGAGCGCGCCGCGCTGCTTGCCGGACACGGCGATGCGCCGCAGCCGCGCCGGCCGACGCTCGACGGCCGCGATGAGGGTGCCGAGATCTTCGCCGGTCATCGCCCGCTCGAGGACCTGCGGCTCGGCGCCGCCCGCGATGAGCACCGTGACCCCCTCGGTGGCCGCGAACCGCGCCGCCTCGAGCTTGCTCTCCATGCCGCCGCTCCCCCCGGCCGAGCCACCTCCCGTGCGGGCCAGGGCCGCGTCGTCGATCGCCTCCAGCTCCGGGATGCGGGTGGCGGTGGGATCGATCTTCGGGTTGGCGGTGAAGAGCCCGGCGACGTTCGTGAGCAGCACGAGGAGATCGGCCCCGAGGGCCACCGCCACGCGCGCCGATAGACCGTCGTTGTCGCCGAAGACCGGAGAGGGGGGCGAGGGCGGCGGCTCGGAGGCCTCCTGCTGGCGCTGGTACTCGACCAGCTCCCGGATGCTGACGCTGTCGTTCTCGTTCAAGACCGGCACCACCCCGAGCTCGAGGAGCCGCATCAGCGTCGTCCGCAGGCAGAGCGCCCGGTCCCGATCGCCGAGGTCCTCCTGCGTGAGGAGCACCTGCGCCGCGGTGAGCCCGAACTGGGCAAAGGCCTGGGTGTAGAGGGCGATGAGGTGTCCCTGGCCCACGGCGGCGCAGGCCTGCCGCAGACCGAGCGACCGGGGCCGCTCCTTGAGCCCGAGCACCCGCATCCCCATGCCCACGGCCCCGCTCGACACCAGGATCACCTCGCGCCCCCCTTTGCGCATCCGGGCCATGCTCTCGACCAGCCCCATGAGCCGTCCGAGCGCGAGCTCGATGCCGTCGTGGGTGACGACGTGGGTCCCGAGCTTCACGACGATGCGGTGGGCGTCGGCCAGGTGGTGTCGGGTAGAGGGCATGAGGCAGCTCGCTTGCGCAGGAGGGCGCGGTGGTGAGGATATTACCGCGCCGATGCCGGGCGACGATGGGCCCCGGGCCGACCCGACGCACGCGGTCACTTGCAGCGGCGCATCTCGTCCCAATAGAGGTAGTTCTCGTCGACGGCCACGGCGGACGTGCCGCCGGAGACCACGAGCTCGACGGCCCCGCCCGCCTTCGGCGCGCGCCGGATCCCGCCGCCGTCCCCGTCGCTCGCCCAGTAGACGTAGCGCTCATCGAAGGCGAACCGCTGGACCTCACTGTGCTCTCCGCTCGCGCCCGCGACGTTGCGGATCGTGCCCCGGTTGCGATCGACCACCTGGACGCTCCCATCCGGACCGCCGAGGTAGATCTGGTCTCCATCGATGGCCAGGAGCGGCTGATCGGTCGCCAGCCCCGTAGCCACCGGCTGCGGCGTACCACCGGCCTTGGGGAGGCGATAGAGCGTCGGACCGTTCGTGAAGTAGGCGAAGTCCCCACCGAGGACCGCGTTGATCGAGGTGACGCGGGCGAGGCGGCGGACCTCGCCACCGCTCTTGGAGACGCTGCGCAGGAAGCGGAAGCTCATGTTGGGATCGCAGGTCGGCTCCGGCGAAGGCTGGTAGTCGCCGATGTAACGGCCGGCGTCCTCGGTCCAGTAGACCCGGCTCGCGTCGATGGCGAGGCGCCGCGGATGACCCGCGCCGCGACAGGGATAGGACTCGCCCTCGGCCAGCTTGGTGGCGTGTCCGGGGCTCGTGACGCGCCAGATGGGCCCAGACCCCGGGCTGACACCGGCGTCACCCGAATCCGACAGGAACAGGACGTCGCCATCGACGACCAGATCCCAGTCATAGGCATCATCCTGAAGATCGCGCACCGGGAAGAGCTGGGTGGCCTCTCCTCCCGCCTTGGGCGCGCGATAAGCCCCTGCCAGGCCGCTGACATGGGCGATCCAGAAGACGTTCGCACCGTCGACCGCCAGGGCGCGGACGCCACGACCCAAGGTGGTGATGGGCGTGGGCGTGGTGGGACTACAGCTGATCCCCTGCGCATCCGGGGACGGCCCGCCCCCATCGGTGCCTCCGGTGTCCATCGGGACGCCGCCGTCCGCGGTGGTGGCCAGATCGGGCTGATCGGGCTGATCCGACGGCGTGGGCGGCCCTGAGACGGAGCATCCCCCGCCGAACATGAAGAGTCCCGTCGATAGCAGAACGACAGCGGCCCGCCTCGTCGTACTCACAACTGCCTCCTCGCTCCCCAACGCCGTCACCGGCTCCTGGGAGGAGGTAGTTCTTTCGTCCTCCCAGGCTAGCCGGGCATCGAGTTCCGCTGGGTCGCGGCGGCGGCCTGCGCCTGTGGCTGGCCCTGCGTGTGCACCCGTCTACGCAGGGCGGTGTCATGCGCAGACCGGGATGGATCTACCTGCTGTATGCTGTGCTCGAGATCGCCACGGGCGGTTCGTGCGGGGGATCCGCGCCATCCCCCTCCAGCGAGGATGAGAGGAGTCGACCGCCGAGCGGGTGGCGGCTGGTCCATCACGAGACGTTCGACCGCCCCTTCATGGAGCCGCTTGCGTGGATGGAGGACACCTACGGCGACCAGAGCCCCTACCACGTCGACGCGTTCGATGAGGATGGCGCGTTCTTCTTCGCCCGCGGGGGCGAGGACTTCGCGAGACGCCTCAGGCAATTCCGCTCCTTCCGCAAGTCGTTCGCCTACGGCGAGGACGGCTGGCTGACGGTGGAGCTCTATGGTCGCGACTCGGACCGCGACGGCGTGCCCGAGACCGGAGGGCGCTTCGTCGCCGAGCGAGGGCGGGCCCGCCTCATCACCACGCGCCATTACGACGGCGCCATCATCCGGCCGACACAGCCCCTGCCGCGGCGCTATCGCGTCGAGGTGACGGTGTCGAACATCCGCTTTGGCGGCAAGGCGGGCGGCGACTGGAAGCAGGATGGCAAGACCAACGGCTACGACGGCGACGAGGTCGCCGATCCCTGGCGCTTCACCGAAACGAGCACGACCCCCATCTCGGCGGTCATCGAGAACGGCGTCTACTTCCTCGCCATCGTCGACTATCCCCGCCCGGCGCCGCATAACAATGTGTTCATCCACCATCACCGCAAGGTAGTGATGGACAGCGACAACAACATGGAGGAGTGGTCACAGGTCTGGAACCCCCGCCTCGTCCGACCCGAGCGCGACGGCTCCCACTACGTGAGCATGATCTGGCTCAACGGCGAGAGCTTCGGCAGAGACTTCACCGGCAACAGCTTCGTCTCCTACACCCCCGGCGGCTGGCAGCAGGACGCCATCTTCGTCGACAAGTACCTCGACGGCGAGAGCTACGTGTTCACGATCGAGCGCGACGGCGACCGTTACACCCTGTCGGTCTCGGGGCGGTTTTATTACGGGGGCCAGACGACCTACCGCGCGTCGCGGCAGTTCCGCGAGTCACCGGTGACGTGGCACTACAACCAGACGGTCGAGGAGTACGGTCCGCCCTACTTCAATGAGACGAAGATCTATGGCGACACGTCGTTCGAGACCTGGCCGCCAGGCTCGGCGTACCCCGACTTCTTCCTGTTCGGCGACCCGCACATCAACTTCTACGAGGGGACGGCCGAGTACGACGATCTCCGGCTCTACCTGCCCGAGGGGGAACCCACGCCGGGGCGGCGGTAGGTCTCCTCGGGCAGGCGGATCCAGAGCGCCTTGCGGCTAGCGCAGGAAGACGGCTTTCCAGAAGTTGGTCACGTTGGAGTGCTGATAGGTCCTCATGCCAGCCGGGCTGGTGCAGGACGGTTCCGAGGTGACGTTCGACCCCGTGATCGGAGCGGCGGTCGTGGGCAGGGTGCAGCGGAACAGGTTGGTGGCCGTCACGCCCGAGATCCAGCACTCGCTATCCCAGTGGTGCCAGATCATACCGCCCGACGCGACCCCCGAGGGGCTGCTGCCGGAGTTGTAATTGGCGCTGCCGTGGTTGCCGTCGCCGTATTGCAGGCGACCCGGCTGCTGCTGGCAGTTCGACGTGCCCAGGCGCCGCACGGTGAACGTCCACGGGTCATCGGGACCGCTCCCCGTGCCGGGCAGGTCGCGTGCCCAGGACCGACCCGTGTTCAGGTTCAACGCGTCCAGGATCTCCTGGAACGTAGTGATGTTCGGAGGACCGGCGAAGTTGGTGTTGTTGATCAGGGTGCCGGTCAGCCCCTCGTACACCTCCATCTTGCTGAAGGCAGGGTTGTCGTTGTCCTGGTTCACGGTCAGGATCGCGGTGACGCCCGGCAGGCGCATGCCGCGGTTGGTGGCGTTGAGCGCCGTCGGCTGGACGAGGGTCGTGTTGGTGACCGTGTTGACGTTCACGTTCCCCGTCTGCCGGTAGGACGTGATGAGGGTCCAGCCGCCACCGTCGGTGACCATGTCGCAGTACACCTGGAACGGCACGATCGCTCCCGCGCTCCCGTCGGGGTCGATCATGTAGACACCCGACGGCAGCCCCGGCGTCACCGTGTTGAGCTCGCGGCACGAGGGCGGCGGCAGGCACCTCGGTGTGGTGGCGGCCGTGTCGCAGATATTGCTCTGGCAGTCCCGGCCCGCCAGGCAGCGCTGGGAGATGGGGCAGCGCGGGCAGGTACCGCCGCCGCAATCGATGTCCGTCTCGTTGCCGTTGCGGATGCCGTCCGTGCAGCTGCCCGGGTCAGCGCACAGGCCACCCGTGCAGAGGGCGCTCTGGCAATCGCTGCTGGTGTTGCAGCCGCGGCCATTGGGGCATGCCGGGCAGGTGCCGCCGCCACAATCGACGTCCGTCTCGTTACCGTTGCGGATGCCGTCCGTGCAGGTCGGCGCAGCCTGGCACACGCCGCCCGTGCAGAGGCCGCTCTGGCAGTCGCTGCCGCCGACGCAGCCGCGGCCATTGGGGCATGCCGGGCAGGTGCCGCCACCACAATCGATGTCCGTCTCGTTGCCGTTGCGGATCCCATCGACGCAGTTCGGCGCAGCCTGGCACACGCCGCCCGTGCAGAGGCCGCTCTGGCAGTCGCTGTTGATGACACAGATGCGGCCGTTGGGGCACCCCGGGCAGGCGCCGCCGCCGCAATCGATGTCCGTCTCGCTGCCATTGCGCACGGCGTCGTTGCAGGTCGACGCCGCGCAGGTCTGCGTCGCGGCGTCGCACACCTGGCTCACGCAGTCGCGCGGGCCTTGCTGGCAGCCCTGGCCCGTCGGACACGCCGGGCAGATCCCACCGCCGCAATCGATGCCCGTCTCGCCACCGTTGCGCACGCCGTCATTGCAAGCCGGCGCCGCGCAGGTCTGCGTCGCGCTGTTGCACACCTGGCTCGCGCAGTCGCGCGGGCCCTGCTGGCAGCCCTGCCCCGTCGGGCACAGCGGACACGTGCCGCCGCCACAGTCGACGCCCGTCTCGGTGCCGTTGCGAACCCCGTCGCCGCAGGTCGGCGCCGCGCAGGTCTGCGTCGTGCTGTTGCACACCTGGCTCACGCAGTCGCGCGGGCCTTGCTGGCAGCCCTGGCCCACCGGGCACGCTGGACACGTCCCGCCACCGCAGTCGATGCCCGTCTCGGCGCCATTGCGGATGTTGTCGGTGCAGCTCGAGGGCGCGCAGGAAGCGGTCGGGGCTTCGGTCACGTAGAAGGGGAAGACGATTTGATCGTGTGACGTGTACGGCGCCCCAGCGTCCGAGAAGTACTTGTCGAAGCGAATGAGGTTGCCGTTCGCATCTCGCAGGAGGTCATACACCCCGAGCTCCAACTCGTAGCGCCCCACGCTCAGTGCCACCAGCTGGACGCACTCCGTGATCGAGCCATCGGGGTTGTTGGTACGTCTGGCCCTGGTGGGCCCGCTCACGAGCGTCGCGCCGCTGACCTGGCGCCAGACGATCTCGACGGGATCGCGATCGGCATCGGTGACGGTGGCGCAGACCTCTTGCGTCTCGCACTGGGGCACGAACTTGGACGTCGTGAACGAGATGTCCTGAATGACGGGCGCATGGTTGAGGAGCGCCACCACGTCGATGGCACCGCGTCCTTCGCCCTGGCACTGGCTCACCAGGGTGACCTCCGTGGTCCGCCCCTCCTCGACCGGCACGGGAGCCCGGGTCATGGGCGCACACTGCGCGGAGACCTGGCCGGTGCTGGTCAAAGGCTGAATGCTCACCCTGTAGCAACCGGGGGACAGGCTCACGAACCAGTCTGCAAAGCGATGTTGCGACTCAGGATCTACTCCAATGTCAGGCACATTCGGAGTCAGCGGTCCATTCTCCAGGTCGCGATCTGCGGTAAGAATCGCGGGCGTTGTCGTCTCGCCGCTGCAGGCGATGTGCTCGACGGTGAACCGGATCCTGGCCACGTCCGTCGACGAATCGGCGGCGATCGCCAGTTTGAGGCCCTGTTTCGCTCTCCCCGCCGGGCCGCAAGCACCGCCGATGGCGAGAAGGACGGCGACTGGCAAGAGCAGGGATGGCACTCGTCGACACGGATCATGAGTCGTTGGCTGCATGGACGCCTCCAGAATGAAGCCTCCAGGTTATGTTTTGTCGTTATGAACGACAAGACATAGATCTTGGACGATTGTATTACTGGTAGGGCAGTGATTCGCCGAGCGCGCGGCGCCTTCCGGCTCTACGTGCCCGAGGGGGAATCCACGCCAGGGCGGTAGATCTCGGTCGGGCAGCGGATCCAGAGCGGCTGGATGGTGTCGATGGGTCGGTCGAAGAGGCCAAATTGCTCGTCGAGCCGGAAGAGACGCTCGAAGTCCTCGGTTGCGAATGCTTTGCGGAGCCGCGAGGCATAGGAGGCGACGAGGACGTGGCGGTAGTGCTCGACGTCATAGTCGCGCCGATCCTCATCGGCCCGGCGCGCGTCGTCGTCCTCGTCCGGCAGCCAGATGTAGACCTGGCCGCCGCCGCGGGCGCGGTAGTAACGCACGCGCTCGCCCGGCACCCACTGCGTGCGGCCCGCGCCGAGGAGCGCCTCGTACGGCGCCTCGCGATGCCCCGCGCGCGTGGCGAGATACTCCTCCGGGGACTTGGAGAGCCGCGCCCGCGTGGCGACGGCCGCGGTCGGGAGCGCGCGGCGCTCGATCGCGGCCAGCGTCTCCAGGAACAGACCGCGCAAGCCGACGACGTCGCCGAGCATGGTGCGGCGCAGCGCCTCGCGCAGGAAGCGCTCGCCAAAGGGCTCGGCGCGGCTCGAGCGCAGGGCCACGCCGCGCAGGATCACCTCGCCGCCGTCGCCAGGGGACCCATGAGGCCCATGCGCCCCATGCGGTAGGAGCGCATAGTTCTTGACCTCGTGGCTAAACATGGCGCGGTAGCGCCCCTCGTACTCCAGCCGGATGCCGGCCGGCAGCTCGGCCGCGACCGCGGCGACCAGGGCGCGCTCGTCGGCCTCGGTGGTGCCCTCCGGCACGGCGAAGTAGACCCCGTCGGTGTCGGCCTCGATGAGGGCCACGCCGCGGGCGCGCAGGGCCGCCACGAGCCGGTCCAGGATCTCCCGGCCACGCCGCGTCACTTCGTCGGCGGCCCGCCGGTCGGCGAACAGGGCGAGCTGGCCGGCCCCCATGTACCCGTAGGCCGAGTTGATGAGGAGCTTCATGGCCGCCTGCAGGGCCTCATGGTGGCCGTGTTCGAGCGAGCCGGCCGCCGCCTGGCGTGCCGCGGCCTTGTGCGCGAGCCGCAGATCCAGGAGCCGCTCGACGACGTGGAGCAGCACGCCCCGACGATCGCACGCCGGGCCGATGCGGTACGCGCGCATGAGCGAGGGATAGAGCGAGGCGATGTCGGCCTTCACCACGTGCCGGGCGACGCCGGTCGCGAACAGGTGGAGGGCGCCGCCTTCGTGCGGGTCGAGCCCCTCCCCGCCGCCCTGCGGCCCCGGCAGCGCCGTGCGCGCGTGCAGATAGGCCCGCACCAAGATGGGCTCGAGCACGCCCGTGGCCGGGCCGGCCGAGGCCAGGCGCTCGTAGCGGCGCGGCGCCATCCCGGCCAGCGCGAACGGCGCCCGGAGGAGCCGCCGGGACAGCGCGTCGACCTCCGCGACATCATCGAGCGCATAGCGCTGCACGCGCTCCGGATCGCGGAGGTACACGTCATGGGTCTCCGCGCCCCGCAGATACACGCGCTCCGGCCTGGCGACGCCGAAGTGACGGGCGACGTCCTTGAGCCGGTGGCTCGGGAGGGTGCGGGCCACGAAGTCGTGCCGGCGGACCGCGTCGAGCGTGTCGATGAGCTCGCGCCCGGCGAGGGTATAGCGGGGACGACGGCCACGACCGGGGCCGCCCTCTTTCTGGCGTTCGAGGAGCGCAGGGCCGTCCGGCCGTCCGAGCCGGAGCGGCACGCCATGCACCCCGGCGCGATGCTCGAGGAACGGGAGGTCGAAGCCGAACAGGTTGTGGTTCTCGATCACGTCGGGATCACGCTCGCGCACGAGCGCGCACAGGGACTCGATCAACCGGGGCTCCTCGGCAGGCGTCCTGGCCTCGAGGGTGACGGCCAGGCCCTGCGTGTCGCGCACCGCGCAGAGGAAGATCCTGCCCGCGTGCGGATCGAGCGCCGTGGTCTCGAGATCGATCTGCATGCGGCGGAGGTCGTCGTAGTGGAGCCCGCGGAAATACACGCGGCCGGTCTGCATGAGGTACTGCTCGACCGGTCCCACGCGGTAGTAGCCGTCGAGCTCGGAGAGCCCGTGGATCCGCCGGCTGAGTCGGCGGGAGGCGCCGGCTACGATCGCCTTCACCAGGGCCCGACCGCTTCGCGCCGCGAGCAGATAGCGGTAGGAGCCGGCGTCACCATCGAGCTCCCGGTAACGGATCAGAGGGGGAGCAGGAGGGATGGAGGGAGCGGGCGCGGCGGCGCGGGAACGGACAGCGGCCAGCTTCGCGCCGAGGTGATCGAGCTCCGCGAGGGTCGTCGCCAGGAGCCAGGGATAGAAGCGCTCGCGCTCGCAGCGGATCTTGCCGTCGATCCTCCGCCACACCAAGGCCTGTCCCTCGGAGTCCGCCCAGACCGAGACGATGCCGGGGGTCGGATCCCAGCCGAACAGGATCTCGTCCTCGATGGCGCTCATGAGGAGGCTTCCCTATACACGGCGCGGCGCCCCTCGCAAAGGCCCGGCATCTCACGAGCCGGCGCAGAGGGTTTCCCCCTATCATTCATGTCGTGAATCTGCCCAAGCCGCTCCCGCCGCCCTATGACATCCGCGAATGGCAGCGGAGGCCGTTCGCCGAGCGGCTCCGCAGGGTCTGCCAATGCTGGGCGCTCCAGGGCTACGGGCCACCGTGGCCCGTCTACATTTTCTATGTCCTCAAGGTCGTCTTCTACATCGGCGCGTGGTGCTTCTTCTGCTCGTTCACGCCGGGGCTCGGCGATCCGCGGGCGCTCGGTTCGTGGTGGGCGGTGCCCGAGGCGTTCCAGAAGGCGGTGCTGTGGAGCATGGCGTTCGAGGGGCTCGGGCTCGGCTGCGGGAGCGGGCCGCTCACCGGGCGCTACGTCCCGCCGATGGGCGGATTCCTGTACTTCGCGCGGCCGGGGACGACCAAGCTGCCGTTCTTCTCTCGGCCCGGGCCCTGGTCCCGGCTGCCGCTCGTGGGCGGCGACCGGCGCACGATCCTCGACGTGGCGCTGTATCTCGTGCACTACGTGTTCCTCGTGCGAGCCCTCGTGGCGCCCGCGATCACGCCGGCGCTGCTCGTCCCCACGGCGATCCTGCTCCCGCTGCTCGGGTTCGCCGACAAGACGCTCTTTCTCGCGTCCCGCGCCGAGCACTACTACACGGCCCTGATCTGTTTTCTCTTCCCCGGGGCGTGGCTCGCCGGCGCCAAGGTGCTCTGGGCCGCCATCTGGTGGTGGGCTGCGACCTCGAAGCTCAATCATCACTTCCCGTCCGTGGTGGCGGTGATGCAGAGCAACAGCCCGCTCACCGGCATGGGCTCCCTGCGCAAGCGCCTGTACCGCCGCTACCCCGATGACCTGCGCCCCTCCAGGCTCGTGCATGTGCTGGCGCACGCGGGCACCGCGGTCGAGTACAGCTTCCCGGTGCTGCTCCTCGTGGGCGGCGGCGGCCCGATGACCACCGCGGGGCTCGCGATCATGCTCGTGTTTCACATCTTCATCACGAGCTCGGTGCCGATGGGCGTCCCCATCGAGTGGAACTTCCTCATGGTGTATGGCGCCTTCTTCCTGTTTGGTCGCCACGCCGGCACGAGTCCCCTTGGTGTGACGTCGTCACCCGTGCTGACCGCGTGGCTCGCCGTGATGTGCTTCGTCGTGCCGCTCGCCGGCAACCTGTACCCGGCGGCGATCTCGTTTCTGTGCTCGATGCGCTACTACGCGGGCAACTGGGCCTACAGCGTGTGGCTCTTCCGAGGTGACAGCTCGCGCAAGCTCGATGAGTGCCTCACCAAGTCCGCGCCCCGCGTGCAGGACCAGCTGGCGCGGTTTTACGACCCCGACACCGTCGTGGCTACCCTATCCAAGGTGATGGCGTTCCGGGCCATGCACCTTCACGGCCGGGCGCTCCAGCACCTCTTGCCGAGGGCCGTCGAGGACATCGACCAGTACGAGTACCTCGACGGCGAGCTCGTGGCAGGCGTGGTGCTCGGCTGGAACTTCGGCGAGGGGCACCTCCACCACCTGCAGCTCCTCCGGTCCCTCCAGCGGCAATGCAACTTCAAGGAGGGCGAGGTTCGGTGCGTGTTCGTGGAGTCCCAGCCGATGGGGCGCCCATCCCTCACGTGGACCATCGCGGACGCGGCGACCGGAGTGCGCGAGACGGGCACGATCTCTGTGCGCGAGCTGCTCCCGCTCCAGCCATGGCGCACCCCAACCGGAGGATAGAAGGAAGAATATTCAGGAGGCGGAGGAAGAAGTGCTGCTCGTCACACCGGACCCGGACGCTCGCACACCTCGGTGCCGTCGAATAGCCGGGAGCGGGTGAGGAACCGCATGCCCTCGGGCGCCTCGATGGAGAAGCCCGCGCCACGGCCGGGCACCACGTCGATCACCAGCTGGGTGTGCTTCCAGCGCTCGTACTGCTGCCCGCCGATGTACACTGGGCACCCCTCGATCTCGCCGAGGAGCACGTCGCTCTGACCGATGCGGAACTCGCCGCGCGGATAGCACATGGGCGCACTGCCATCGCAGCAGCCGCCCGACTGATGAAACAGGAGCTCGCCGTGCTGCGCCTTGAGCTTGCGGATGAGCTCGCACGCCGCAGGGGTGGCGGTGACCCGCGGCACCCCCGGAGCCGGCTGCTCCGGCTGCGAGGTCGCCGCGGGTCCGACGTCGCCCGTCGCCATCAGAAGAATCCCATCGGCTTCGGGTTGTAGCTGACCAGGAGGTTCTTGGTCTGCTGGTAGTGGTTGAGCATCATCTTGTGGTTCTCGCGGCCGATGCCCGACTGCTTGTACCCACCGAAGGCGGCGTGCGCGGGATAGAGGTGGTAGCAGTTGGTCCACACGCGC
Organism: Polyangia bacterium; assembly: GCA_036263495.1. Taxonomy (GTDB): domain Bacteria; phylum Myxococcota_A; class Polyangia; order Palsa-1104; family SHYY01; genus DATAGU01. The sequence goes on from DATAGU010000054.1 coordinate 26,279, forward strand.
CCCGCCTGGAGGGCGCGACCCACGCGATAGGCGGTGTTCGTGTCGCGCGTCCACACCCCCGCGCCGAGGCCATAGAGCGTGTCGTTGGCGATGGCGACGGCCTCGTCGACGCCGCGGAAGGAGGTGACCGAGACCACCGGCCCGAAGATCTCCTCCTGGAACACGCGCATCTTGTTCTCGCCGCGGAAGATGGTCGGCATCACGTAGTAGCCGTTCTGGAGGTCGCCGCCGAGCCGCGCCCGCTCGCCGCCGAGCAGGACCTTGGCCCCCTCCTTCTTGCCGATGTCGATGTACGAGAGGATCTTCTCGAGCTGATCGTTCGACGCCTGCGCGCCCACGGTGGTGGCGGGGTCGAGCGGGTTGCCCGGACGGTGCTTGGCCGAGCGGGCCACGGCGCGCTCGAGGAACTCGCCGAAGAATGCGTCGCTGATGAGGGCGCGCGACGGGCAGGTGCACACCTCGCCCTGGTTGAGCGCGAACATTGCGAACCCCTCGAGCGCTTTGTCGGCGAAGTCATCGTTCTTGGCGAACACGTCCTCGAAGAAGAGGTTCGGCGACTTGCCGCCGAGCTCGAGCGTGACCGGGATCAAATTCTCGGAGGCGTACTGCAGGATGAGGCGGCCCGTGGTGGTCTCGCCGGTGAAGGCGACCTTGGCCACGCGCAGGCTCGAGGCGAGCGGCCGGCCGGCCTCGAAGCCAAAGCCGTTGACCACGTTGACCACGCCCGCCGGCAGGAGATCGCCGATGAGCTCCATGAGGAGCAGGATGGTGGCCGGGGTCTGCTCCGCCGGCTTGATCACCACGCAGTTGCCCGCGGCCAGCGCCGGCGCGAGCTTCCACGCGGCCATGAGGAGCGGGAAGTTCCACGGGATGATCTGCCCCACCACGCCGAGCGGCTCGTGGAAGTGATAGGCCACGGTGTTGTCGTCGAGCTGGGAGAGGCTGCCCTCCTGCGCGAGGATGCAGCCGGCGAAGTATCGGAAGTGCTCGATCGTGAGCGGCAGGTCGGCGGCCAGGGTCTCACGCACGGGCTTGCCGTTGTCCCAGGTCTCGGCCACGGCCAGGCGCTCGAGGTTCTGCTCGATGCGGTCGGCGATGCGGTTGAGGAGGAGCGCCCGTTCGCCGGCCGAGGTCTTGCCCCACTTGTCCTTGGCGCCGTGCGCGGCGTCGAGCGCCTTCTCGATGTCCTCGGCGGTCGAGCGCGGGATCTCGCAGAACGGGCGGCCGGTGACCGGGGTGATGTTCTCGAAGTACTGCCCCTTCGTCGGCGGGACGAACTCGCCACCGATGAAGTTGCCGTAACGCGGGCGGAAAGAGACCTTGGAGCCCTCCTGGTTGGGCGGCACGTAGACCATGGTGTCCTCCTCGGATGGGCGAGGCGGGCATGGACTCGAGCCCGCCTCGCGGTGAGAGGGTGATTATGGGCCATCGCCCTGGCTGGCGATAGCCCATCCTCACTTCGCCGAAACACCGCAGTTGTCTGCCTGCTGCGGCGCAGACAGCGGCGGCGATGCTGCGTCAGTCGGTCGGTCACGTACTTCCAGTACGCTCCCTCCCTCCCTCCTTCCTTGCCTCGCCGCCGCTGTCTGCACCTCGCGACGGTATCCAACTGCGGTGTTCCGGCTTAACTCGTGAAATCTGCAAGACAGCTGCGGGCAGGCGCCGAACGGCGATGAGCGCTGTCGCGTGACTCGCTACTTGGCTTTGCCCTTGGACTTCTTCTTGGACTCTCCGCCGGCTGGTGCCGCCGGCGCGTCGGCGGGCTTGGCGGTCGCCGTGTCGCTCGTTCCCAGGGCGCTCTTCTCTTCGGCCACCGGCGTCGCCGCCTCGCCGAGGGCCCGGGCGATGTCCGCCGAGGTCGCGCGGTCGACGATGTTGTCGCCCACCTGCGCCAGCCGGATCCGGTTCTTGGTGTCGAGCACGTAGAGCGCCGGCAAGGAGCACTCACACTCGTCCTGCTGCACCCCGAAGGCCTTGATGATGGCCTGGTCTTTATCCGAGACCACCGGGAACTTGAGCCCCAGCTTGGACACCAGCTGGTCGCGCAGCTCCGGCGTGTCGGTCGCCACCGCCACCAGCGCCCCCTTGGCCGTGATGTCGCTCAGATGATCTTGCAGCTCCCCGAGCTGCTTGCGGCACCAGGGTCACCAGTGGCCGCGGTAGAACACCACCGCGAGCGGCCGCTGCGCCGGCAGCCCCTCCACCGCCGGCGCCGTCTCGCCGACGATGAGCGGCTTGTCCTTGGCCTTCACCTTGCCCTGCCGGACTTGACTGCTCAGCGCCTCGGGGATGTCCTCGCGATGACAGCAGCCGCGAGCCTCCTTCCAGCGCTTGATGATCTTCTGGACGACTTCCTTGGGGACCTCATCGCTCTTGGGCTTGTCTTCCGCCCGGGCGACGCCCGCGCCAAAGACGAGAGCCGAGGCCACAAGGAGGGAACGCCATCTACGCATGGGTGCCTCCGTGGTTGATCGTGGAATGGGAGAGGAGAGAAGGGTCAGGGGGACAGCCTACCGGACCTCGCCGGCGGCGGCTCAGATTTCGATATCGATCTCGTCGTGGCTGCGCACGGCCAGCGCGTCGTGCTCGGCGCGGACGCCGGCCGGGAGGTGCGAGCCGAACTTGGCGAAGAATTCCTTCTGCGACGACACCGCCTCCACCCAGTCCGCGGTGTCGACGCGCAGGAGCTGCGCCATCGCGCTGTCCGACAGGTCGAGGCCGGTGCGATCGATCGCGTCCTCGGTCGGCACGAAACCGATCGGCGTGGCCACCGCCTTGCCCTTGCCTTCGCGCCGCTCGATCACCCACTTGAGGACGCGCAGGTTCTCGCCGAAGCCCGGCCACAGGAACTTGCCGTTCTCGCCGGTGCGGAACCAGTTGACGCGGCAGATGACCGGCGGGTTCGACAGCTTCTGGCCGACCTTGAGCCAGTGCGCCCAGTAATCGGCCATGTTGTAGCCGCAGAAGGGCAGCATGGCCATGGGGTCGCGCCGGAGCACGCCCACCTTGCCGGTGGCCGCGGCCGTGGTCTCGGACGAGAGCGTGGCGCCGAGGAAGGTGCCGTGCTGCCAGTTGCGCGCCTGGAACACGAGCGGCACCACGCGCTGCCGCCGCGCGCCGAACAGCATCGCGTCGATGGGCACGCCGTTCGGGTCATCCCAGCGCGGCGAGATGGCCGCACACTGCGCCGCCGGGGTGGTGAAGCGCGAATTCGGGTGCGCTGCCTTCTCGCCCGAGGTCGGCGTCCACGGCCGGCCCTGCCAGTCGAGCGCCTTCTCGGGCGGCGGATCGTCGTGCCCCTCCCACCAGGGCGTGCCGTCGGGACGGAGCGCCACGTTGGTGTAGATGGTGTTGCGCTGGATCATGGCCATGGCGTTCGGGTTGGTCTTCGAGCTCGTGCCCGGGACCACGCCGAAGAACCCGGCCTCGGGGTTGATGGCCCAGAGCCGGCCATCGGAACCGGGGTGGAGCCAGGCGATGTCATCGCCCACCGTCTCCACCTTCCAGCCTGGCATGCTCTTGGGCGGCACCAGCATGGCCAGGTTGGTCTTGCCGCACGCGCTCGGGAAGGCGCCGGTGACGTGGTAGGTCTTACCCTCGGGGGTGGTGACGGCGACGATCAGCATGTGCTCGGCCAGCCAGCCCTGCTGCTGTCCGAGGTAGCTGGCGATGCGCAGCGCCAGGCACTTCTTGCCGAGGAGCGCGTTGCCGCCGTACCCGGAGCCCACGGACCAGATCGTGTTGTCCTCGGGGAAGTGGCAGATGAAGCGGCGCTCGGGGTTGAGGTCGGCGAGCGAGTGGAGGCAGCGGGTGAAGTCATTGCTCGTGCCGAGGTGGTCCATCGCCACCCGGCCCATGCGGGTCATGATGCGCATGTTGAGCACGACGTACTTGCTGTCGGTGATCTCGACGCCGACCTTGGAGTAGCGCGAGCCGACCGGCCCCATGAGGAAGGGGACGACGTACATCGTCCGGCCCTCCATGCAGCCACGATAGATCTCGGTGAGCTTGGCGCGCGCCTCGGCCGGCTCCATCCAGTTGTTGTTGAACCCGGCGTCGTCGGCCTTCTTGGTGCAGACGAACGTGAGGTGCTCGGTGCGAGCGACGTCATGCGCGGCGCTGCGGTGCAGGTAGCAGCCCGGCATCTTCTCCTGGTTGAGCTCGATGAGCTCACCGGTCTTGAGGCACTCCTGGGTCAGCTGATTTCGTTCATCTTCTGAACCATTGCACCAGATGACGCGTTCGGGCCGACACAGCGCGACGACCTCATCGACCCAGGCTTTGACGTGGCTGTTTTGATTTTGCATGACGTGGCTCACTTTTCGAAGTGTCTGATTGGCTTACCGAATCCGACGAGCGCTTGCAATCCCTTAGGTGCCGTGCCCGCCCCCGGGCGAAGGAGGCCATCGCACGACGGGGTATGGATGTCATGGTCTACGTCCGGGACGGCGAGCCGGTTTCGCTGGATCTGGTCCGAAATCCTACCTGTCCTCACGCGGTGAGGGGCCAGACCGCGAGGATCGCCAGATCCCACAGGAGATGTGCGGTGATAGAAGCCGCCAGGCTGGCCGTGACCTGGCGCAGCGCGCCCCAGCAGAGGCCGCAAGCGAGCGCCACCAGCGGCAGGAGCGGCGAGCCGGTGGGGGCGTGGGCCAGGGCGTAGATGAAGGCGGCGAGGAGCGTGCCGCGCCACGCGCCGACGTGACGCGTCAAGAGGCCCTGGGCCCATCCGCGCCAGATCAGCTCCTCGGCCAGGATGACGGTGATGAGCAGGAGGATGCGGGCGGGCGTGGGTGGGCCGAAGGCTCCATATAAAGAAGCGGTCTCGCCGGCCAGGGCGGGAAACAGGCGCACGCCCAGGGGATAGAGGGCGTAGGTGGCGAGCGTCATGAGGATGCCGGCGGCCACGCCCAGGGCCAGGGCAGGGAGGCGGACACCGAGGACCTGGGCGAGGGTCCGGCGTTGAAAGGCGAGGAGCAGGCCGGCGAGGAGCAGCGCGGCCCCGCCGATGCCGGGCCAGACGCCCCAGCTGCGGGAGAGCGCGGCGCCGAGGAGCCATACCAGCACCGCGGCGCCGAGCCAGAGGACGTCTCTGGGAAGGCGGCGTGTAGACGCTGATTCGGAGCCTTGCTTCACTGGAGCCGCCACCTGTTGCGTTCTACGTCGCCGGCCAGTTTCTGGGGACAGGCGTTCATCGGGATCCACGCCGGATGCGTCCAATTGCATATTTTGGGGATTCTCCGATCCAGCGGTGTATTGCTCGGTAAGCGAGGGCTCGCCCAGGATTCGCGGATCGCGAGTACATGGGCGGCCGGAGAGGAGCGCGCATGGCGGCAACCGCGGAACTGGTCAAGGTCGAGATCGAATCCAGGGAGGGTGCGAAGACAAAGTGTGTAGCCATGTTCAACCCCAAGGAGCTATCGCTCACCCGGCAGGCATCCTGGAGAGCCCGCTCCTCGAACATGGATGATCCAGATGTCGAGCACCTCACGGAATCACAGGCATCGAGCCTCGTGCGCAGGTTGGCGACGCTCGGGATCTGACCGGCGGCGACGCTCGGTGCCACGCTTACCGGAAGCGCGCGCATACGAGATCGGAGCCGATGCCCGTGATCAGAAAACGCTCGCTCCGGTCGCTGAGGAGCTCCTGCGTCCAGCGCGTGAACCCCCCATCCACAAGTGGGAACACGTCGCCGGAGGGGGCGCGAGCCGAGATGCGCACGCAGGAGCCTACGTAGTAGCCGAGCCCCTCGAGGCGCGAGAGGTCGAGGCGCACGCGCACCCTGGGGAATGTGGCGGCGAGCGGATCGAGCACCCGCACCTGCAGCTCTCTCAAACGCTCCGCCAGGTGCGCCGGGAAGGCCCCGAGCGCGGGCAGGACGTCTTCGACAGGGCCCCGCAGCGGCGCGAGCCCGCGCTGTCGGATGAGCTCGTCCGGATCGGCGAAGTGACGGGTGCGCACCGAACGCCGGACCTCTTGGAGATCCACGCCTGCGCTCGTGAGCCGCTGCTCGACCGCCTCGGTGTCGGAGACGTCGACGGCCACGTCGGCCAGACGAAATCCCTGCGAACCGAGGCTCTGGAACAGGCGGAGATAGACCTCGAGGTGCTGGCGCAGCTCCTCGGTCTCGAACGCCGGGGCCTTCTGGCCTGCGGTCGCCATCGCGAACAGGCTGAAGTGCGGCAGGAGCCCCGGCACGGGCACGGGCTGCATGCGCATCACACGCCGGCTCGTGCACAGTCGGAGCGGGCGTGCGCGATCCTGGGGGTGACGACGTCGGCGCGCGCACTCCAGCGCGATCACCGGCGTCGGATCCGCTACGACCTCGCCCCCACGCGACGCGGACAGGACGTTGTTCTGATGGATCCCGGCGAGCACATGCATGGTGCCGAGCGGGCAGAGCTGCGAGAGCTCGATCGCCTCGAACAGGTCCGCCGCCGCGAACGCGGCGTGCTGGAACGTGGTGGACACGCGCGGCTCCGCGAACGAGGGCGCGAACGCCGGCGTGCTCTCGTACTGGGTGAGGAGATCGAGCGGTGTCAGGTGCTCTGCCCGCCGCTCAAAGACGTGGAGGAGGAGGGATTTGAGGTCGCGCGGAGGCATCCGCACGAGCGCATCGATGATGTCTTCACCGCCCAGCGTCCGGGCGATGCGTCGAAGGAGCCCTGTGGGTTCGGCCATCGGCGCGAGTATACCGCCGCGGACGGGATCGTCCGGGGCCTCCTTGTACCGTCGGAGGCCCCGGACCTGTGATTCAGCGCAGCATGATGGGATACTGCACGGACAAGGCTTTGCTGGCGAACGCGCTGAAAGACGCGCCGCGGACGGCCTTGGCAACGCAGTCGCCGGTGGGGGTCCCGGCCAGCGGCCCTGCCACGACGGCCTTTTGCACCCTGCCGCTCGGCGCGATGGTGATGCTGACGAGGGCGGTGCCGGGGACGTGGTACTGGGCAAAACAGGACGAGATCTGGGGCTGGATGCCTTGCATGCCCTTCAGGATGTCATTGCGCGTGAGGGTCGCGGGCAGCGGCTCGTTCGACGCAGGGGCGGCGCTGGCGGTTTCGCTACCCCCCTTCGACCGCGAGCTCGAGGACCTGTCGCTGTGGTGATGCCCCTTGGCGGCGGCGGCGGCGGCGTTGGCCTCTGCCGCGGCGGCCTGCTCGGCGGCGGCGGCCTTGGCCCGCTCGGCCGCGGCTTGCTTCTCCGCCTCGGCGCGCTCCGCGGCCTCCTTGGCCTCTCGGGCTGCCTTCTCGGCCGCGGCGCGCTCCCTGGCCTCCTTGGCGGCCTTCGCCTCGGCGGCCGCGATGGCCGCGGCCTCAGCGGCCTTGCGCTCCTTCCAGCCGCGATAGAACCGCGTCCCCACCACGCCGCAGACCGCGATCACGGCGCTGGCCATGAGGATCCGGATCCACAGCGGCAGCGGTGGTGGCTTGGGCTTGAGCACCTGTCCGAGCTGAGCCGACGTCACGACGGGCGGCGGAGGGGCCGTGTCCGGCACGAGCCCGCGAGCCAGCGCCACGACGTCGATGGGATCCGAGTCGTATTTGCCCCCCCCGGTTCCCTGTGCCACCCCTCCTGAACCCTCAGGCGTCCGTGAATTTGTCGTCATGCTGCCGGGAGGATTACCAGCCCCCGCATCCCCATCATAAGGATCTCTCTTCATAGGATATTCAGTCGCCATAATTGTTTAATAGCACTTCAGGCGCGCCGTAGCACGACCGTACCCCATCGGCAGATCGAATAGACTGCCGATTTCGGGACGATCGCCCGAGCACACTGTGGGATAACTCCCATTCGCAGATTCAGTCCCTCTCTCTCTTTTGTGCTCCATGTTACGACATCGGGGCCCTAAGACGGCCGGTCACACCCATCTGTAGGGGACTGGATGTCCGTGCGGCGTTCTATGGATGCTGGGCGTCGAGGAAGTGGAGGCAGACGCCATAGTGATCGATGACGTGCATCTCGCGGTTGCCCCAGGGTTTGACCTCGAGCGCCCCGAGCTGACCGGGAGAGAAGTCCCGCCCCGCATACTCCGCCGCGAGGGCAGCGACGTCGTGAACCTTGATCTGGAGCATGAGCTGACTGGCGGTGTGCCGGTCATCCATTCGCTGCAGAATGATCTCGGCGCTGTCGCGGCCGACGCATACATAGTCGCCGGCATTCCAGCGGACGGCGAACCCCAGCACGCGCGTGTAGAAGTCGATTGCGGCTTGGATGTCGGGTCCAGCGGGGATGAAAGGGGTGACGGGGTGGAGGGTGGCGGCCATGGAAACTCCTGTCAGGGGGGGAGTGGGAAACGGGTGCGGGGCAGCTTACGCCCAACGCCGTTGCGTCTAGGAAGCGGCCCCGCCGATCGCTTACATCGTCTCGATATAACTAGGATAAGGTATCGCCGTGCGCCCGCAGCCTCCGAAGCCCGTCGCAGACACGCTCCCGAGCACGGCGACGCTCCCGGAGAACTTCATCCCGGACACGGTGCTCGCGCGGGGCGTCCCCCTGGGCCGCTACCTCATCCTCGATTGCATCGGTGCGGGGGGCATGGGCGTGGTCTATGCCGCCTACGACCCGGAGCTCGACCGCAAGGTGGCCATCAAGCTCTTACGCTTCAGCCCCGACACGGCTGGCCCTGAGAGTCAGGGCGGACCCACGCGCCTCCTGCGCGAGGCGCAGGCCGCCGCCCGCCTGTCGCATCCCCACGTCATCGCCGTGTATGACGTGGGCCTCTATGAGGGGCAGGTGTTCGTGGCCATGGAGCTCGTCGAAGGCGTCACGCTCGATCGCTGGCTCCGCGAGACGCGGCCGACCGCGTCCGAGATCCTGGCGATGTTCCTCCAAGCCGGCCAGGGACTCGCGGCCGCGCACGCCGCGGGCCTGGTGCACCGTGATTTCAAGCCGCAGAACGTGCTCATCGGTCAGGACGGCCGCGCGCGCGTGGCCGACTTTGGTCTGGCCCGTACCGCCCTCGACACTGAGCCTCCCCGCCCGGCCACCGAGGCGCCCACTCCCGGTTCCCTCCTCGCGTCGTTCGAACGGCTGTCGGTCAAGCTCACCCGCACCGACACGCTCATGGGTACGCCGGCGTACATGGCCCCCGAGCAGTTCCTGAACAAACCCATCGATACCCGTGCCGATCAATTCAGCTTCTGCGTGGCGCTGTTCGAGGCGCTCTGTGGCGTGCACCCCTATGGCGGCGAGGGGTTCGGTGCGATCGTCCGGGCCATCACCGAAGGCCGCATCAACGAGCCGCCGAGGAACCGGCGTGTCCCGCGGCGCGTGCTCGCGGCCCTGCGGCGCGGGCTCAGCGTCGAACCCGCGGCGCGCTTCCCTTCGATGCCCGCGCTCCTCGACGAGCTCGGGCGCAGCACGGCGACGCGCCGCGGCCGGATCCTCCTCGCCGCCGGCGTGCTCGGCCTGGTCGCGCTCGGCGCCGTCTCCTATCTCCATGCCCGCACCACGCGGGCCCAGCTCTGCGCCGGGGCCGCCGACCGCCTCCGGGACGTCTGGGACGCGCCGCGCAAGCAGGCGGTGCATGCCCGGTTCTCGGCCACGGGCAAGGCGTACGCCGAGGATGCCTTCGCCGGCCTGGTGCGCGCGCTCGACGTCTATGCCGAGAGCTGGGTCCGCATGCACGTCCAGGCCTGCGAGGCCACCCGTCTGCGCGGCGAGCAATCCGAGGACCTCCTCGATTTGCGCATGGCGTGCCTGGATGGGCGTCGCCAGGAGCTCGGAGCGTTCGTCGACCTCCTCGCGAAGGCCGATGCCAAGCTGGCCGAGAAGTCGGTGCAGGCGGCCGGCTCGCTCTCGAGCGTCGAGGACTGCGCCGACATCGCCGCGCTCAAGGCGCCGATCAGGCCGCCTGGGGATGCGCGCACGCGCGCGGCCGTGACCGCGCTGCGCGATCGGCTGGCCAGCGCCAAGGCGCTCTTTGCCTCGGGCCGCTATGCCGAGGGGCTCCGGGTGGTGCAGGAGATCGCGCCCAGGGCAAGTGCACTCAAATACCGCCCGCTCGAGTCCGAGGCGCTGTTTCTACTCGCCCGGTTCAAAGCCAAGACAGGCGATATCAAGACCAGCGGCAAGCTCTTCCTCCAGGCCCTCGCCGCTGGCCAGGCCGGGCACGACGATCAGGCGGTCGCCCAGGCCGCGCTCGCGCTTCTCTACAACGCCTCCGGCCAGCATCAGTTCGAACGTGCCGAGGAATGGGCGGCGCTGGCGCAGGCCTCCATCGAGCGGCTCGGCAACGAGCCGAAGTTGCAGGGCGATCTCGAGAGCCTGCTCGGCCATCTGCACTCCGGCCAGGGCGATTTCCCGCAGGCCACCGCGCATCATCGGCGCGCCCTCGAGATCCGGGAGAGGCTCCTCGGGCCATCGAGTCTCCTGGTCGCGCAGTCGCTCACCAACCTGGGTCAGGTCTACGACGACCAGGGGAAGTACGATGAAGCCCGCGGCGTACACGAACGTGCGCTCGCCATCGAGGAGCGCATCCTCGGACCGGCCCACCCTGACGTGGCCACTGTCCTGCAGAACCTGGGCAACGTGCTCGACGATCAGGGGCACCCCGAAGAGGCCCTCGCGAACTATCGCCGCGCCCTCACCATCCGCCAGGCCGCGCTCGGGGGGGAGGAGAACAGCGGGATCGCCAACCTCCTCAACAACATCGGCGCCGTGTCCTTCCGCCTGCGGCGCATCCCCGAGGCGCTCGAGTATTTCACGCGGTCGCTGACCCTGCGCGAGCGAGCCCTCGGCGCCGACGATCCGGCCGTGGCTATGTCGCTCGACAACCTGGGCACGGTCCTGTTCCGGCAGGGGCGCTACGCCGAGGCGCTCGCCGATCATCAGCGCTCGCTCGCCATCCAGGAAAAGGCGCTCGGCCCCCGGCACCCCTACGTCTCCGACGCGCTCGTGGGCATCGGCCGGTGCGAGTGGGCGCTCCATCACCTCGCGGAGAGCCGGAAGCCGCTCGAACGTGCCCTCGTCCTGCGCCAGTCCACCGAGGTTCGCCCCGTCGAGCGGGCCGAGGTGGAGTTCACCCTGGCGCGCACCCTCTGGGACAGCCGGCAAGACCGGCCGCGCGCCCGGCGCTTGGCCGAGGCGGCGCGCAAGGACTACGCCGGCGCCGATGCCAGCCCTGCGGACCGCGCCGAGGTGGACGCCTGGCTGGCTCAGCACCGCTGACGAGTCTGGTGGCACACCGTGCCCCTGAACGACGAGACAATCTGACCCGACGTACGAACGGACTTGGATAGCCAGGAGACTCCGACGTGACGCCCGAGGAAAAACGCGCCCGGCTGGCGCGGCTGCTACAGGAGAAGGTCCGCAAACCCAAGCTCGCGCCGCTGTCCTTTGCCCAGGAGCGCATGTGGTTCCTGGATCAATGGAGCCCGGGGAGCGCCGCCTTCAACATGCCGGTCGCGGTGCGCCTGCACGGCGAGCTGTCGGTGCCGGCCCTGCAAGAGGGGCTGAAGACGCTGGTGGGGCGTCATGAGACGTTGCGCACGACCTTCTCGGCCCCGGCCACGGACGCGGGGGCCGACGGTCAGCCGACGCAGGTCATCGCGCCCACCGTGGAGGTCCCGCTCGTGGTGGTGGACCTCCAGGGCGAGCCCGAGGCCGAGAGGGAACGCCTCGCGTGGGACCGCATCGCCGCCGAGGCCGGGAGGTCGTTCGACCTCGGGCAGGCGCCGCTCTTTCGCGTGTTCCTCTTCGGGCTCGGCGCGCGCGAGCACCTCCTCCTCGTCAATCTGCACCACATCATCTCGGATGGCTGGTCGATGGGGGTGTTGGTCCGGGAGCTGACCGCGCTCTATCGCGCGGCGCTCGAAAAAAAGGCGCCGGAGCTGCCGCCCTTGCCGCTGCAGTACGCGGACTATGCCCTCTGGCAGCGGCAGCAGCTCGCGGGCGAGGCGCTCACGAGCGAGATCGAGTGGTGGCGGGCGCGGCTCAACCCGAACGCCATCCTCGAGCTGCCGATGGACCGACCGCGGCCCGCGGTGCTCAGCGGGGCGGGCTCACGCGAGTCGATCCAGCTCTCGCCGGCGGTGAGCCAGGCGCTCAAGGCGCTCGCCCAGCGTGAAGGACGCACGCTGTTCGTGACGCTGCTCGCGGCGTTCGATGTGCTGCTCTACCGCTACACCGGGCAGACCGATCTCGCGGTGGGGACGCCGGTGGCTGGCCGCAACCGCGCCGAGCTCGAGGGGCTCATCGGTCCGTTCATCAACACGCTCGTGCTGCGCTCGAACCTGTCGGGGCAACCCACGTTCCGCGAGCTCCTCGGCCGCGTGCACGAGGCCGCGCTCGGCGCCTTCGCCCACCAGGAGCTGCCCTTCGAGAAGCTGGTGGACGCGCTCCAGCCCGAGCGGCGCCTGAGCCACGCGCCGCTGTTCCAGGTGCTGTTCGTGCTGCAGAACGCGCCCGTGCCGGCGTTCGAGGCGCCCGGGCTCTCCTTCGATGCGCAGCCGGTCGAGACCGGCATGACCAAGTACGACCTCACGCTGACCGTGTCGGACCTGGCGCAGGGGCTCAGGCTCACGGCCAAGTACAGCACCGACCTCTTCGAGGTCGAGACCGTGCGGCGGCTGCTCGGGCACCTCGAGGTCCTGATCACGGCCGCGGTGCAGGCGCCCGATCGGCGCATCGGCGAGCTGCCGCTCCTGTCCGAGGCGGACAAGCACCGATTCCTCGCCGACTGGCTCGGTCCCGAGCGCGCGTACGGCGACATCCATCGCCCGGTACAGGTGCTGTTCGAGGAGCACGCGGCGCGGACGCCCGAGGCCATCGCGGTGGCCAGCGAGCACGGCCAGCTGAGCTACGGCGAGCTCAACCGCCGCGCCAACCAGCTCGCTCGTCACCTCCGCGGCCTCGGCGTGGGGCCGGAGGTGCCGGTGGGCGTCTTCCTCGAGGGCTCGCTCGAGATGGTGGTGTGCGTGCTCGGCGTGCTCAAGGCGGGCGGCGCCTATGTGCCCATCGATCCGCTGTTTCCGGCGGACCGGATGCGTTTCATGCTGGAGGACTCGGGCGCGCCGGTGCTCCTCAGCAAGATTTCGATGCAGGAGCGCATCCCGGAGCTCGAGATCCCGGTCATCCTCGTCGACGCCGAGGCCGAGCGGTTCTCGGCCTACGAGGCGGACGACCTCCCCGCGGGCACGACCGTGGGGAACAAGGTCTACATCATCTATACGTCGGGCTCGACCGGCCGGCCCAAGGGCGTGGTCATCGAGCACCGGCAGCTCCTCAACTATCTCCACGCGATCGTCGAGCGGGTGGGGCTCGAGGTGTGCCGCGACTACGCGATGCTGCAGCCGCTCGCCGTGGACTCGTGCAAGACGGTCCTCTGGCCGGCGCTGTGCCGAGGCGGCACGCTGCACGTGCTGCCGCGCGACCGGGCCGCGGACCCGGAGGTCGTGGCCGAGTACTTCCGGCGGCACTCGGTCGACGTGCTCAAGATCGCGCCGTCGCATCTGGCGGCGCTCCTTCACGCCAAGCCGAGCCGGGACCTCCTGCCGCAGCGCGTGCTGGTCATCGGTGGGGAGGCCTCGCACTGGGACTGGGTGCGCACGCTGCAGGCGCTCGCGCCCGAGATCCGGCTCTTCAACCACTACGGCCCTACCGAGGCGACGGTGGGGATGCTGACCTACCACGTGGCGCCCGATGCGGTCCCGCCGGGCGGCTCGGTGGTGCCGCTCGGACGGCCGCTGCCCAATACGGAGGTCTTCATCCTGAACGCGGCCATGGAGCCCGTGCCCATCGGCGTGCCGGGGGAGATCTACATCGGCGGCGAGTGCCTGGCGCGCGGCTACCTCAACGAGCCACGGCTCACGGCCGACCGGTTCATGCCGAACCCGTTCTCGGGCGTGGCCGGGAGCCGCCTGTACCGCACCGGGGACGTAGCCAAGTGGCTGCCGGGCGGGTACGTGGAGTACCTGGGCCGCACGGATCATCAGATCAAGATCCGCGGCTTCCGCATCGAGCCCGGCGAGATCGCGGCCGTGCTCAAGCAGCACCCGGGGGTGCAGGAGGCCTTGGTGATGGCCCGCGACGACGGCGCCGCAGGCAAGCGGCTGGTGGCCTACGTGGTGTCGCGCTGCGGGGTGGCGGAGGCGCCGGTGGCGGCCGAGGCCCTGGCCCTGGGGATGTTCGGCGAGGCGGTCGAGGCCTCGCCGGCGGCCCTGCGCGGTTTCCTCAAGGACCGCTTGCCAGATTACATGGTGCCCTCGGCGGTGATGCTGCTCGAGTCCCTGCCGCTCACGCCGCACGGCAAGGTCGAGCTCGGCGCGCTGCCCGCGCCCGGCGACGAAGTCGTGGAGCGCGCCGATGCGGTGGCGCCGCGCAACCGACTCGAGACCGAGCTCGTGGAGATCTGGCAGGAGGTGCTCGGGCGGAGCGGGATCGGCGTCACCGATGACTTCTTCGAGCTGGGTGGGCACTCGCTCCTCGCCACGCGGCTGGTGTCGCGCATCCGCAACGCCTTCCGGATCGAGCTGGCGGTGCGCACGCTGTTCGAGGCGCCCACGGTGGCGGCGCTGGCCGAGCGCATCGCCGCGGTCTGGCAGGCGGCGGACGTGCCCAAGGCGTCGCCGGGCATCCCGACCCTGGGGCCGCAGCCTCGCACCGGGCCGCGCCCGACGGCGCTGCCGCTGTCCTTTGCCCAGCAGCGGCTCTGGTTCCTCGACCAGCTGGAGCCGGGGAACCCCTTCTACAACCTGCCCGCGGCGGTCCGGCTCACCGGCGCGCTCGACGTCACGGTCCTCGAGCGCTGCCTGGGAGAGGTGGTGCGCCGGCACGAGGTGCTGCGCACCCGCTTCGAGTCGCGGGAGGGGGAGCCGGTCCAGATCATCGCGCCGCACCTCCACGTCGAGCTGGCGCGCGTCGATCTGCAAGATCTACCGGTGGAGTCGCGTGAAGCGCGGGCGCGGGCGCTGGCGCGCGAGGAGGCGCTCAAGCCCTTTGATCTCGCCCGGGGCCCGCTCGTTCGCGCCACGCTCCTGCGGCTGGCCGAGGACGAGCACGTCCTCCTCGTCACGATGCACCACATCGTCTCGGACGGCTGGTCGATGACGGTGCTGGTGCGCGAGCTGGGGGCGCTGTATCAGGCGTTCTCGCGGGGGCAGCCCTCGCCGCTCGGCGAGCTCGGGATCCAGTACGCTCATTATGCGGCCTGGCAGCGCCAGTGGCTGCAGGGCGATGTGCTCGAGCGGCAGCTCGGGTACTGGACGCAGCGGCTCGGGGGACGGCGGCCGGTGCTCGAGCTGCCCACGGACTATCCCGGACCCGGGACGCGCCCCCCGGTGCAGAGCCACCATGGCGCGCAGCATGTCTTCTTGTTACCGCCGGCCCTGGGCCAGGCGCTCGAGGGCCTGAGCCAGCAGCACGGGGTCACGCTGTTCATGACCCTGCTCGGCGCGTTCCAGACCCTGCTCTATCGCTACACGGGGCAAGAGGATCTGGTCGTGGGCACGCCGATCGCGGGGCGCAACCGCACCGAGATCGAGGGGCTCATCGGTTTCTTCGTCAACACGCTGGCCCTGCGGACCGAGCTCGGCGGGGACCTCTCGTTCCGCGAGCTGCTCGCGCGGGTGCGCGAGGTGACGCTCGGGGCGTATGCGCACCAGGACCTGCCGTTCGAGCGGCTGGTCGAGGCGCTGGCGGTGGAGCGGGACATGAGCCGCTCGCCGGTGTTTCAGGTGCTGTTCGCGCTCCAGAACGTGCCGGGGGTCGCGCTCGAACTGCCTGAGCTGACAATGCGGCCGCTCGAGTTCGACGGCGGCGTGGCCAAGTTCGACCTGTCGCTCCTCATGCGCGAGACGCCCGAGGGGCTGCGCGGGGTGCTGGAGTACAACACCGACCTCTTCGCGGCGAGCACGATGGCGCGGCTGGCGGGGCACTTCCAGACGCTGCTCGAAGGGATCGTCGCCCATCCCCAAGGGACGCTGGCGGAGCTGCCGCTCCTCAACGCGGCCGAGCGGCAGGCCCTGGTCGTCGAGTGGAATCAGGCACGCACGGCAGCGCCGCGCGAGACCTGCCTCCATGTCCTGTTCGAGGCGCAGGCGGCGCGGGCGCCGGGAGCGGTGGCGCTCGTGTGTGGGTATGCGTCTCTGACCTACGGCGAGCTGGATCGGCGTGCGAGCGAGCTGGCGCTACGGCTGCGCTCGCTCGGCGTGGGGCCCGAGGTGCGGGTGGGGCTCCTCCTCGATCGATCGCTCGAACTGGTGGTGTGTCTGCTCGCCGTGCTCAAGGCGGGTGGCGCCTACGTGCCCCTCGACACGAGCTATCCCGCGGAGCGGATCACGTTCATCCTCGGCGATGCGTATGCCGCGGTGCTGCTCACCGAGGCAAGGTATACGCAGGCGCTGGCGGGAGCGACGGCGCACGTCGTGTGCCTGGAGGCGCTGGCGGCGGCGCTGGCGCCGGCCGAGGGCGCGGTCCCCGGGCCAGCGGCGCGGCCGGATCTGGCGGCCTACGTCATCTACACGTCGGGATCCACGGGCCGGCCCAAGGGCGTGGTGGTCGAGCACCGGCAGGTCTCGCGGCTGCTCGGTGCCACCGAGGACCTGTTCGGCTTTACGGCGAGCGACGTGTGGACGCTGTTCCACTCGTACGCGTTCGACTTCTCGGTCTGGGAGCTATGGGGGGCGCTGGCGTATGGCGGCAAGCTCGTGGTGGTGCCGTTCGACGTGAGCCGCTCGCCCGCGGCCTTTCACGCGCTGCTCGTAGCCGAGCAGGTGACGGTGCTCAACCAGACGCCGTCGGCGTTCCGCCAGCTGGTGGCGGCCGATATGGAGGCCGGAGAGGGTGCACGCCTGGCGCTGCGCCACGTCGTCTTCGGCGGTGAGGCCATCGACCTCACGAGCGTGCGGGCGTGGATGGAGCGCCACGGCGACGAGCGGCCGCGGCTCGTCAACATGTACGGCATCACCGAGACCACGGTGCACGTGACCCACCGCGTGCTGCGCCGGGAGGATGCGGCGAGGGCCACGAGCCCGGTGGGCCGCGCGCTGCCGGACTGGGCGGTGTATCTCCTCGGGCCATCGCAGGAGCTCGTGCCCGTGGGCGTACCGGGCGAGATCTACGTGGGCGGCGCGGGCGTGACGCGCGGATATTTCGGCCGGCCGGAGCTCACGGCCGAGCGGTTCGTGCCGGATCCCTTCTCCGAGGTGCCGGGGGCGCGTCTCTACCGCTCGGGCGATCTCGGCCGCTGGCGCGAGGGCGGCGAGCTCGAGTACCTCGGGCGGGCCGACCTCCAGGTCAAGATCCGCGGCTTCCGCATCGAGCTCGGCGAGATCGAGGCGGTGCTGGCCAGCCATCCGGCGGTGCGGCAGGCGGCGGTGATCGCGCGCGAGGATCGGCCGGGCGATCAGCGGCTGGTGGCGTACCTGGTGGCGCGGGAGGCGGCGGTGCCGGCGGGCGAGCTGCGCGAACTCCTCAAGCGACGGCTGCCCGAGTACATGGTGCCGGCGGACTTCATGTTTCTCGGGGAGCTGCCGCTCACCTCGAACGGCAAGCTCGACCGTCGCGCGCTGCCGGCGCCGGATGCGACGTCGCCGGCCGGGACCTACGTCGCGCCGCGCACGCCGACCGAGGAGCAGGTGGCCGGGATCTGGGCCGACGTGCTCAAGCGCTCGCCGGTAGGCGTGGAGGACAACTTCTTCGAGCTCGGCGGACACTCGCTCCTGGCGACCCAGGTGCTGTCGCGCATCGGCCGCGCCTTCCAGATCGACCTGCCGGTGCGCGCCCTGTTCGAGGCGCCGACCGTGGACGGGCTGGCGCAGCGGATCGAGGCCCTGCGGCAGGCGGCGCAGCCCTCCTCATCGCTCGTGCCGGCTTCCCGCACGGGGTCCCCTGAAGGAGGGCTACCGCTGTCGTTTGCGCAGCAGCGGCTCTGGTTCCTGGATCAGCTCGAGCCCGGCAACCCCTTCTACAACATCCCCGCGGCGGTCCGGCTCACCGGCAGGCTCGACGTCACCGCCCTCGGGCGTTGTCTCACGGAGCTCGTGCGGCGCCATGAGGCGTTGCGCACCCGCTTCATCTCGCTCGATGGAGAGCCGGTCCAGCTCGTCGGACCCGGGTTCGACCTCGCGCTCGCGCCCGTGGACCTCACGACGCTGCCGGGAGAGGTGCGGGAGGCGCGGGCGCGTGAGCTCGTGCGCGAGGAGGCCCTGCGACCCTTCGATCTCAGTCGTGGCCCGCTCCTCCGGGCCGCGCTCCTCCGCCTCGGGGCCGAGGAGCACGTGCTGCTCGTCACCCTGCATCACATCGTCTCGGATGGCTGGTCCACGACCGTGCTGGTGCGCGAGCTCGCGGCGCTCTACCGGGCCTTCTCCCAGGGGAAGCCCTCGCCCTTGCCCGAACTCCCGATCCAGTACGCCGACTTCGCCGCCTGGCAGCGCCAGTGGCTGCGGGGCGAGGTCCTCGAGCGCCAGCTCGGCTACTGGAAGCAGCAGCTCGGCGGCGAGCTGCCGGTGCTCGAGCTGCCCACGGACTACGCCGGCCCCGGCACCCGGCCGCCGGTGCAGACCTATCGCGGGGCCCATCATATCTTCACGCTCCCGGCGGAGCTCTCGCGCGGGCTCGAGGCCCTCAGCCAGCAGCACGGGGCCACGCTGTTCATGACCCTGCTCGGCGCGTTCGACGCCCTGCTCCACCGCTACACCGGGCAGACCGACATCGTCGTCGGCACCCCCATCGCCGGGCGCACGTATTCCGAGCTCGAGAACCTGATCGGCTTCTTCGTCAATACCCTGGCGCTGCGCACGAACCTCCGCGGCGACCCTTCGTTCCGCGAGCTGCTCGGCCGCGTCCGCGAGGTGGCGCTCGGGGCGTATGCGCATCAGGACCTGCCGTTCGAGAAGCTGGTCGAGGCGCTGGTGGTGGAGCGGGACCTCAGCCGCTCACCGGTGTTCCAGGTCATGCTGGTGCTGCAGAACCTGTCCATGCCCGCGCTCGAGCTCGGCGAGCTCGTGCTCGCTCCGTTCGAGGGGGAAGGCGGCATCGCCAAGTTCGATCTCCTGCTCTACGTGCAGGCGACCCCCGCCGGGCTGCGCTGCGTGCTCGAGTACAACACCGACCTCTTTTGGGCCGCGACCATCGAGCGCATGGCCGGTCACTTCCAGACGCTGCTCGCGGGCATCGTGGCCCGGCCCGAGCAACGGCTGAGCGAGCTGCCGCTCCTCACCCCTACCGAAGAGGCGACCCTGCTCGTCGCTTGGAACCAGACCGAGGCGGAGTCTCCCGCGGCCTGCATCCACACCCTGTTCGAGGAGCAGGCCCGCCGCACGCCGGAGGCGGTGGCCGTCCTCTTTGGCGACGGGTCGCTGACCTATGGGGAGCTCAATGCCCGCGCGAATCGGCTCGCGCATCACCTGCGCGGCCTCGGCGTCGGTGCCGAGAGCCGGGTCGGCGTGTGCCTCGAGCGCTCGCCCGAGATGGTGGTGGGCGTCCTCGGCATCCTCAAGGCCGGGGCGGCGTATGTCGCGCTGGATCCGAACTACCCGCGAGAGCGGCTGTCTTTCATCCTGCAGGACAGCCAGGCGTGCCTGGTGCTCACCGAGCAGGGGCTCCTCTCCGCCTTGCCCGTGACGCCCGCCCCGCGCGTCCTCATCGACGCCGATCGCGCGGCCATCGCCGAAGCGCCGGATGGCGATCCGCCCTGTGACGTCACGCCGGAGAGCCCGGCCTATGTGGTCTACACCTCGGGCTCGACAGGTGTCCCCAAGGGCGTGGTGGCCCCGCATCGCGGCGCGCTCAACCGCTTCGAATGGATGTGGCGCACGCTCCCGTTTGCACCCGGCGAGGTGTGTTGCCAGAAGACCACGCTCAACTTCGTCGATGCGGTCTGGGAGATGTGGGGGCCCCTGCTCCGGGGCGTACCGCTCGTGCTCCTGCCCGATGAGGTGGTCCAGGATCCGCCACGCCTCGTGGAGCACCTGGCACAGTCGGGCGTCACCCGCCTCGTGCTCGTGCCTTCGCTCCTGCGCGCCATCCTCGATAGCGAGACGGCCCGCGGTCAGGGCGACGGGAATCGGGGAGAGACGCTGGCCACGCGGCTCGGGCACCTGTCGTGGTGGACGACGAGCGGTGAGGCGCTGCCCGCGGAGCTGGCGGCGGCCTTCCGGGAGCGGCTGCCGCAGGCGACGCTCATCAACCTCTACGGCATGTCCGAGGCCGCGGGGGATAGCACGTGCTTCGTGCTGCGGCCCGGCGAGCCGATCGCCGCTCGCATCGGCCGGCCGATCGCCAACACGCAGGTGTACGTGCTGGATGAGCGTCTCGCGCCGGTGCCCGTGGGTGTCCCGGGCGAGCTTTACATCGGCGGCGCGGGGCTCGCGCGGGGATACCTCGGCCGGCCCGAGCTCACGGCCGAGCGCTTCGTGCCGGATCCGTTTGCATCCGTCGGCCGGGCCGGCGGGCGCCTCTATCGCACGGGGGATCGCGTGTGCTGGCGCTCCGACGGCCAGCTCGAGTACCTCGGGCGCGCCGACCAACAGGTCAAGCTCCGTGGGTTCCGCATCGAGCTCGGGGAGATCGAGGCGGCGCTCGTGCGCCAGCCGGCGGTGCGGCAGGCCGTGGCGGTGGTGCGCGAGGATCGGCCGGGCGATCCACGTCTTGTGGCCTACGTGGTCCTGCAGTCGGAGGAGGCGGCCTGGTCGGAGGACGAGCTGCGCCAGGCGTTACGCGAGACGCTGCCGGGCTACATGGTGCCGTCCACGTTCGTGGTGCTCGCCGAGCTGCCGCTCAACGCCAACGGCAAAGTGGACCGGCGCGCGCTGCCGGCGCCGGAGTCGGGTACGCCGGAGCGACTGGACGTGGCGCCGCGCACGCCCACCGAGGCGCTCCTGGCGGAGATCTGGGCCGAGGTGCTCGGCGTCGCGTCCGTGAGCGTGGAGAGGAGCTTCTTCGAGCTGGGCGGGCACTCGCTCCTGGCCACCCGGGTCATGTCCCTCATCCACTCTCGCTTCCAGATCGAGCTGCCGCTGCGCGCCCTGTTCGAGGCGCCCACCGTGGCCGGGCTGGCACGGCGCATCGAGGCCCTGCGGCAGGAGGCGCAGCTGCCCCTGCCGCCGCTCGTGTCGGCCCCTCGCACCGAAGCGCGCGATGGAGCGCGACCGCTGTCCTTTGCCCAGCAGCGGCTCTGGTTCCTCGACCAGCTCGAGCCCGGCGGCACCGCCTATCACATGCCCTATGCCCTCCGGATGGAGGGCGCGCTCGACGTTGCGCTCCTCGAGCGCGCCTTCGCCGAGCTGGTGCGCCGCCACGAGACCCTGCGCACCACCTTCCGTGACGAGAGCGGCGTGCCGTTCCAGATCGTCGGTGCGCCGCCGGACAGGGACACGGGCTTCGACCTGCCGGTCATCGATCTGTCGACCGCCGCTCATCCTGAAGCGGAGGCCGAGCGTCGTGCGCTCGCGGAGGCCTTCCAGCCCTTCGATCTCGCCCGCGGGCCCTTGTTCCGGGCCACGCTGTTCCGGCTCGGCGACCGCGCCCACGTCCTCCTCGTGGTGATGCACCACATCGTCTCCGATGGCTGGTCCCTCGCGGTCGTGACTCGGGAGCTGGTCGCCCTGTATGAGGCGTTCGCCGCGGGACGGCCCTCGCCATTGCCGGCGCTGCCACTGCAGTACGGGGACTATGCGCAGTGGCAGCGGTCCTGGCTGCGCGGCGAGACCCTGGCGGCCGAGCTCGCCTGGTGGCAGCGGCACCTCGCGGGCGCGCCCGAGGAGCTGGCGCTGCCCACAGACCACCCGAGGCCCCGCAAGCCCTCGAACCGCGCCGGCGTCGCCTGGCTGCGCCTCTCGCCTGCGGTGTCGCGCGCGGTGCACGAGCTGGGCCGTCGCGAAGGCGTGACGCCGTTCATGGCCCTGCTCGCGGCCTTCCATGTCTTGCTCGCGCGCTACACCGGCCAGGACGACATCGTCGTCGGCTCGCCCACGGCCGGACGCAACAGGGCGGAGCTCGAGGGGCTGGTGGGCTTCTTCCTCAACACGCTGGTGCTACGCACCCGTCTTGACGGCGACCCCACGGTGCGCGAGCTGCTTGGCCGGGTGCGCGAGACGGCGCTCGATGTGTTCGCGCACCAGCACGTGCCGCTCGAGCAGTTGCAGGCGCTGCAGGGCCGGCAGCGGCCGGCGTTCCAAGTCCTGTTCCTGCTACAAAACTTCGAGCGCCCACGGCTCGAGCTGCCCGGGCTCTCCATCCGTCCTCTGCCGCTGGCGAACCCGGCGGCGAAGTTCGATCTGGCGCTGACCTTCCGGGAGGACGCCGAAGGGTTCCTCGGCAACCTGGAGTATCGCGCCGAGCTGTTCGAGCCGGCGACGGCGGAGCGGATGCTGCGTCACCTCGAGCGTGTGATCGCCGCGCTCACCATGCAGCCCGCGCTGCGCTGTTCCCAGATCCCGCTCCTCGACGAGGAGGAACGGCGGCAGCTGGCGGTGTGGCGTGGCGCCCGCGCCGCGTATCCCGAAGGGGCTTGCCTCCATGAACTGATCGCGACGCAGGCCGAGCGCGACCCGCGGGCGATCGCGGTGGTGTTCGGGAAGGAGCGCCTGGACTACGAGACGCTCGTGCGTCGCGCTCGGCAGCTCGGGCATCGCCTGCAGCGCGAGGGCGTCGGTCCGGAATCGATCGTGGGCCTGTGCGTGGAGCGTTCGAGCGACCTCGTCGTCGGGCTGCTGGGGATCCTCGAGGCCGGCGGCGCGTACCTGCCGCTCGATCCGGCGCTGCCGGCCGAGCGGCTCGCCTTCATGCTCGCCGATAGCCGGGCCAGGCTCCTCCTCACCGAGACGCCGCTGCTCGCGCGCTTTGCCGAGGCCCCGGTGCGTCACCTCCTCCTGGATCGGTGCCGCGAGGAGCTCGCGGCCGAGCCGAGCACGCCGCTTTGGAGCGGCGCCGGACCGCGCAACCTCGCCTATGTCATCTATACGTCCGGTTCAACCGGGCGCCCGAAGGGTGTGCTGATCGAGCACAGGAGCGTCTGTAATCTGGTGACGCAGGAGGCGCGGGCCTACGATGTGGGACCGGGCGCGCGGGTCCTGCAGTTCGCCAACCTCGCCTTCGACATCTCGGTGGAGGAGATCTTCACCACGCTGGCCGCCGGAGCGACCCTGTGCCTGGCGCCGCTCGAAGAGCTCGTCCCGGGCGAGCCGCTCGAGCAGCTCCTGCGGGAGCAGGCCATCACCGTGTTGAGTCTGACGCCGGCGGTGCTGGCGGTGACCCGGGCCGAGGCGCTGCCGGCCCTGCGAACGGTCATCTCCGGCGGCGAGGCCTGCTCGGCCGAGGTCGTGGCGCGGTGGAGCCCGGGGCGGCGGTTCCTCAATACCTACGGCCCCACCGAGGGGACGGTGATCGCCACCCTGGCCGAGTGCACCCCCGAGGAGCAGGCGCCGGCCATCGGGCGCGCGCTGGCCAACGTCGAGCTTCATGTCCTGGACCGGCACATGGCGCCGGTGCCGGTGGGCGTGGCCGGCGAGCTGTATCTCGGCGGCCTCGGCCTGGCCCGGGGCTACCTCGATCGGCCGGAGCTCACGGCCGAGCGCTTCGTGCCCGATCCCTTCGGCGGCGAGCCGGGGGCGCGGCTCTATCGCACCGGGGATCTGGTGCGCTGGCGGCGCGACGGTCAGCTCGAGTTCCTCGGCCGCATCGACACCCAGATCAAGCTGCGCGGCTTCCGCATCGAGCTCGGAGAGGTGGAGGCGGCGCTGGCCCGTCACCCGGGGGTGCGGCAGGTGGCGGTGGTGGTCCGCGAGGATGCGCCGGGTGAGGCGCGCCTCGTGGCCTATGTGGTCGCCGACCAGGCAGAGGCCGCGGCCCGGCCGGCGGCCGCCGAGCTGCGCGCCTCCTTGCGCGCCCGGCTGCCGGAGTACATGGTGCCCTCGGCGTTCCTCTTCCTCGACGCGCTGCCGCTCACCCCGAGCGGCAAGGTGGATCGTCGCGCGCTGCCCGCGCCGGGCGTGGCCGATGTCGGTGGGGAGGGGGCCCGCGTGGCGCCGCGCACGCCGGTCGAGGAGCAGGTGGCCGCGCTGTGGGCCGAGGTCCTCAGGCGCCCGCCCGGGAGCCTGGGCGTCGAGGACAACTTCTTCGAGCTGGGAGGCCACTCGCTCCTGGCGACGCAGCTCATCGCTCGCATCCGCAACGCCTTCCGGATCGAGCTGCAGGTGCGCATCCTGTTCGAGGCGCCCACGGTCGCGTTGCTGGCACAGAAGATCGAGACGGCCCTGGCGCCGGGCGGGCCGACAGCCCTGCGCCTCCAGGCGCCGCCGCTCGAACCGGTGCCGCGCACGGGCGCGCTGCCGCTGTCCTTTGCCCAGCAGCGGCTGTGGTTCCTCGACCAGTTCGAGCCGGGCAACCCCTTCTACAACATCCCCGCGGCAGTGCGCCTGCGTGGCGTGCTCGATGCCCGGGCCCTCGAGCGCAGCCTGGCGGAGGTGGTGCGACGCCACGAGGCGCTGCGCACCCACTTCGAAACACGCGACGAAGAGCCGGTCCAGATCATCGTGCCGCACCTCGACCTCGGGCTCGTGCGGGCGGACCTCACGGACCTGCCGGCCGAGGAGCAGGACCGGCGGGTGCGCGAGCTGGCGCGTGAGGAGGCGCTACGGCCCTTCGACCTTGGTCAGGGGCCGCTCCTCCGCGCCACGCTCCTCGGCCTCGGGGCCGAGGACCATGTGCTCCTCATCACCCTGCACCACATCGTCTCGGACGGGTGGTCGATGACGGTGCTGGTGCGTGAGCTCGGCGCGCTGTACCCGGCGTTGTCGCGCGGGGAACCCTCGCCCCTGCCCGAGCCGCCGATCCAGTACGCCGACTACGCGGCCTGGCAAAGGCGGTGGCTCGCGGGCGACGTCCTCGAGCGGCAACTCGAGCACTGGCGGCAGCGCCTGGGCGGGTCTCTGCCGGTGCTCGACCTGCCTACAGATTATCCCGGTCCCGGGGCACGGCCGCCGGTGCAGACCTACCGCGGCGCGCAGCACGTCTTCCACCTGCCGCCGGAGCTGTCGCAGGACCTGGAACGGTCGAGCCAGCAGCATGGGGTCACGCTGTTCATGACCATGCTCGCGGCGTTCCAGACGCTGCTCTACCGCTATACGGGGCAGAAGGACATCATCGTCGGGGCCCCGATCGCCGGGCGGACCCACGCCGAGCTCGAGGGCCTCATCGGGTTCTTCGTCAACACGCTGACGCTGCGGACGGATCTCGGCGGCGACCCCACGTTCGGCGAGCTGCTCGGGCGGGTGCGCGAGGTGACGCTCGGCGCCTATGCGCACCAGGATCTGCCCTTCGAGAAGCTGGTCGAGGCGCTCCAGATCGAGCGCGACATGAGCCGCTCGCCCGTGTTCCAGGTCGCGTTCGCGTTCCAGAACGTGCCCGTGACCGCGCTCGAGCTGCCCGGGCTGCGCCTCGAACCTCTCGGGTTCGACGGCGGCATCGCCAAGTTCGACCTGACGCTCTTCGTGCAGGAGACGGCGCGGGGGCTGCGCCTGGCGCTGGAGTACAACACGGACCTCTTCGAGGCCGCGAC
>DATAGU010000055.1:0-36142 GCA_036263495.1 Polyangia bacterium
GCCTGCAAGCCCGCGTGATCGCGAATGCGTAGTGTCATGGCCATTGTCATGGGAAGTCACAACGCACCGGCGTGATAAAGGATCTGCCCATGCGGTGGGGCACACATCTTATGGCCACGGCCACGGCCACGGCCACGGCCACGGGTCCTGGGACAGAGACATCCGGCTCACAGCCCGGGCCGGCGCTGCTGGACGGCGCCATGGGCACCGAGCTCATCGCCCGCGGTCTCGACCTGTCGCGTGAGGCGCCCGAGACCTGGGTGCTCGAGCGGCCCGCGGTCATCCGCGAGATCCATGCGGCGTACGTGGCCGCCGGGGCCGGGATCCTGCAGACGTGCACCTTTGGCGCCACCCGACCCCGGCTCGAACACGTGGGCCTCGGCGAAGAGGTCGCGGCCGTCAATCGGGAGGCCGTGGGCCTCGCGCGAGCCGAGGCGGCCGGCCGGCCCGTGCTGGCCAGCCTGGGACCCACGGGCATCGATCCCTTCTCTCCGGGCGCCGCCGCGGCCATGGCCGCGGCCTATCGCCAGCAGATCGCCGCCCTGGCCGAGGCCGGCGTCGATGGGCTCCACTTCGAGACCCTGTGCCACCCGCTCGAGGCGACCCAGGCCGCGGCCGCAGCACGCCAGGTGGCGCCGCGTCTCCCGATCATCCTCTCGGCCACCTATGCGCTCGGCGATCACGGCTTCCAGACCCCGCTCGGCGTGCCGCTCCAGGCCATGACGCAAGCCCTCCTCGCGGCGGCGCCCGATGCCCTGGGCGTCAACTGCTCGCTCGAGGCGCGCAAGATGCTCGGCCTCGTGCGGCAGCTGCGCGAGCTCGTGGATCGCGCGCAGGCCGAGACGCAGGCCCGAGCCCTGGCGCTGGTGGTGCAGCCGCAGGGCGGGCCCCCCGAGCTCGATTGCCGCGCCCCCCGGCGCGGGCCCGAGGTGGAGGAGTTCGTGCGCGGCCTCCGGGCGATCCTCGACCGGGGCGACCTCGGCGTCGCCATGGTGGGCGGCTGCTGCGGCGCCGGACCCGCTCACATCGCCGCGCTGGCGGCGGCGCTCCGCCGGACGGGCGAGTCGCCGCCCCCGGCGTGACCGCCGGCCCTCGCCGGATCGCTACGTGCGTTCGAGGAACCGCTCCAGGAAGTGCGTGTCGAGGCGGCCGGCGATGAAGTCGGGGTGGTCGACGAGCCGGCGGTGGAAGTCGAGGTTGGTCTTGATGCCCTCGATGACGAACTCGTGGAGCGCCCGCCGCATGCGCCGCCGCGCCGCCTCCCGGTCCTCGGCGTGAACGATGAGCTTGGCGAGCAGCGAGTCGTAGTTCGAGGGCACGACGTAACCCTCGTAGATGTGGGTGTCGACGCGCACGCCGAAGCCGCCCGGGAGGTTGAGGCCGTTGATACGCCCGGGCGAGGGCGCGAAGGTGACCGGGTCCTCGGCGTTGATGCGGCACTCGATGGCGTGACCGCGCGGCCGGAAGCGGCCCACCAGGGTCGGCGACAGGGGCTCTCCCGCGGCCAGCCGGATCTGCTCGCGCACGAGGTCGAGGCCGGTGACCATCTCGGTCACCGTGTGCTCGACCTGGATGCGCGTGTTCATCTCCATGAAGTAGAAGCGCCCGTGCTCGTCCATCAGGAACTCGAGCGTGCCGACGTTCGAGTAGCCGATCTCGCGCATGGCGTGCGTGCAGAGGGCCATCAGCTCCTCCCGCTGCGCGTCCGTGAGCGCGGCCGAGGGCGCCTCCTCGACCAGCTTCTGATGGCGCCGCTGGATCGAGCACTCCCGCTCGCCCAGGGCCGCCACGTTGCCGTGCACGTCCGCGGCGATCTGCACCTCGATGTGCCGCGGCGCCTGCACGTACCGCTCGAGATAGACGTCGGGGCTGGAGAAGCCGGCCTGGGCCTCGCTGCGGGCGGTGTGGAGGAGCTCGATGAGGCGGTCCACCGAGTGCACGATCTTCATGCCCCGGCCGCCGCCGCCCGCCGAGGCCTTGATGATGACCGGGTAGCCGATGGAGGTGGCCGCGGCGAGCGCCTGCTCGTCGGTCTCGAGCAGCCCCGTGCCGGGCAGGATCGGCACGCCGGCGCGGGTCATGGCCGTGCGCGCCGGGATCTTGCCGCCCATCACCCGCATGAGCTCGGGCGTCGGGCCGATGAAGGTGATGCCGCAGCGCCGGCAGACCTCGGCGAACTCGGCGTTCTCCGACAGGAAGCCATAGCCCGGGTGGATGGCGTCGGCGCCCGTGATCTCGGCCGCGGAGATGATGGCCGGGATGTGCAGGTAGGAGCGCTTGGCGGGCGCCGGGCCGATGCACACGCTCTCGTCGGCGAACTTGACGTGCAGGGCCTGCGCGTCGGCCTCGGAGTGCACGGCCACCGACTGGATGCCGAGCTCGCGGCAGGCGCGGATCACGCGCAGCGCGATCTCGCCGCGGTTGGCGATCAGGATCTTGCGAAACAGGGGCTGTTCCGGCGTTTCGGGAGCATCCATGCCGTGGCTCGACTGCGCGACCATACGGGACCTCGAACGAAGTTCTCGGTGGGACTCGTACCTTGCGGGCCCCCCCGGACTACGGGCGGATCTGGAACAGCGGCTCGCCGTACTCCACCGGCTGCCCGTTCTCGGCCATGATGGCGACGACGGTGCCGTTGATCTCGGCCTCGATCTCGTTCATCAGTTTCATCGCCTCGATGATGCACAACACCTGGCCCTTCTTGATCCGCTGGCCCACCTCGACGAAGGACGACGCCTCGGGCGAGGGCGAGCGGTAGAACGTGCCGACGAACGGCGAGGTGATGTAGACCGTGGGCTGGGCCTTGTCGTCGGTCGCGGGCGCCGAGGCCGCGGGGGCGGGTGCGGCCTGCGCCACCGGGGCGGACGGCGTCGCCGCGGCGGGGATCGGGGGCGGCAGCGCGGCCGGAGCGGCGGGCAGCGCGGTCACGGCCCCGGCGAGCGTCGCCTGGCGCCGCAGCCGCAGCCGCTGGCCGTGGCGCACCACCTCGATCTCGGAGAGATCGAACTCGCGCAAGATGCTGGCCAGCGCGCGCGCCTCGTCGACCGTGCCGCCGGCCTCAGAGGACACCGCAGGGGACGCGGCAGAGAACCCGGCATCGGCCGCGCCTTCGGCGGGCCGCTCTTCGAGCACCGGGAGGGAGGCCTCGGAGCGCTCGCGCTGGGCCGCGGGCGCCTTGGGCGCAGCGCGGTCGTCGCGCCGTGCGATCTTCTTCTTGGGGGGAAGCGATTTCATCTCTCAAACCTCATGAGGCGCCGCCCGGTTGAGCAGCGCTTCGAGCGCGAGGTGATAGCCGAACGGCCCGAACCCGGAGATGGTCCCCACGCACATCGCCGCGATCAGCGACCGGCGGCGGAAGCCCTCGCGGCGCGCGAGGTTCGTGAGGTGGACCTCCACCGTGGGCACCGCCACCGCGGCGAGCGCGTCGCGCAGCGCCACCGAGGTGTGAGTATAGGCCGCGGGGTTGAAGACGATGCCATCGGCCTGGCCCCGCGCCTCCTGGATGCGCGTCACGAGCTCACCCTCGCTGTTCGACTGGAAGCACGTCACCGTGATCCCCCGGCGGGCGCCGTGGGCCACCAGGGCGGCCTCGATCTCGGCGAGCGTGGTGTGGCCATACACCTCGGGTTCGCGCGTCCCGAGGAGGTTCAGGTTGGGACCGTTGAGCACCCAGATGGTCTTCACGTCACCGCCCTCCTCATTCTTTTCCTCCAGACAGAGGCAGAGGCACGGAGGGCGCCCCGCGCCGCGGGAACACACGAAGCGCGAGCCTGGAGCATCTCACGCGATGGAGCACGGGCACTCATGGACGACATGGGAGGGAGAGGATACGAACGACCGGGAGCCGGTCACAGCTCCGATTGGAGCTTGGGCGCCACCACGCGAAGGAGATAGCGACCCTTGCCGAAATTGCCCCCGGGGCCAAGGGCGAGCGCCAGGAAGTACTCGTGACTGAGCACGCGGATGATGATGTTGAGCGTCTCGGTGCGGATGGCGATCTCCTGGACGTTTCCCACGTCCAGGCTCTCGGCGGCCCGGCGGACCTGGGTGAGGATGTAGCTGAACTCCATCCCCACGTTCTGGATGTCGATCGACTTCTGGTCCCGCGTGTAGCTCTCGACGGGGATGCCGTCAAAGCCCATCAGGAGGCCGGCCAGGCCGCCCTCCACATTGTCCACGAGCTTCATGAGGTTTTCGCGGAACATAGGCCCCCTTCTACCTTCCGCGCCGTCGCAAGTCAATTCTTCCTCGCCGCTCCGCTGCTGCCCGGCGCCGCCCGCAGGCAGAACCTCCAGCGACGGAGAGCACGAAACCCGAGCCCCAGGGTAGAATGCGCCGCTCATGACGCACTTCGACGCCGCGTACCACGAGGAGATCGAGCTCGACGACGGCACGCGCGTCCGGCTGCGCCTCATCCGCCCCACGGACAAGGAGCGGCTCGTGCGGGGCCTGGCGCGCCTCTCGCCCGCCTCGCGCTATCGCCGCTTCCTCACCGACAAGGACCACTTCTCGCCCGAGGAGCTGCGCTACCTCACGGAGTGCGACGGCACGAACCACCTCGCCATCGGGGCCGCGCTCGTGGGCCCGGAGGAGGAGGGTGCGGACGAGGGGATCGGGGTGGCTCGCTTCGTGCGCGATCCGCAGCACCCGGAGGTGGCCGAGGCGGCGGTGGCGGTGATCGACGATTATCAGGGCCACGGTCTCGGACGGCTCTTGTGCCGGCGTCTGGTCGAGGCGGCGCGTGAGCGGGGGATCGAGCGCTTCGCCTGCGAGATGATGCCCGGCAACGAGCCCGTGCAGGCGCTCGTGCATGCGCTCGCGCAGGACGTGAAGGCGTTCCCGGGCGAGGACGAGGTGTCCCTCGAGATCCCGCTCGTGCCCCCGGCGGCCGAGGCGCCGCACGGACGTGGCCCGGTGGAGCAGCTGCTCGCGATGGTGGCCCGCGGCCTCGTGCGGGTCCGTTCGGTCTTCACCCGGCACAGCGAGGCGCTGGCGGCGGCCGCGGGCCAGACCCCCTCCAGCTGACGCAAGGCGCCGCCGCGGCGCCCGGGACCATGCCCGGGACCGTGCCCGGGACCGACCTGGCACGTTCCCTGCTCGGCCTCTGGGGCGGAGACCCGAGCCGCGATGGATCTCATACTTTGCTTGCCGTTTGCGCTCCAAGGGACGCTCATGCTGGTGGACGAATTCGTCTACCACCGGCGGCGCGGGCTCGGCCGATGGGAGCGCCTGGGCCATCCCCTCGACACCCTGACCGCGCTCGTCTGCCTCGTCCTGGCCGCACGGACCGAGTTCACGAGCCCCCACCTCGCCGCGTTCATCGCGCTCGGCGCCTTCTCGTGCCTCTTCATCACCAAGGACGAGTTCGTGCACCACCGCGAGTGCGCGGCGGTGGAGTCCTGGCTCCATAGCCTCCTCTTCGTGGTCCACCCCGTGGCGCTCCTCTCGGCGGCCACGATCTGGTTCCTGCGCGACGCGCCGTCCGCCGCGCGCCCGGCCCTGCTCGCCGGGGTCGACGTCCCCTTCGCCGCGGGCGTGCTCCACGCGCAGCTCGCCCTCGTCACCGCGTTCCTCCTCTATCAGGTCCTCTACTGGAGCTTCCCGTGGGCACACCCGTCGCGGTGAACAACGCCATCTACGACACGCTCGGCCTGCGCTGGTACGAGGCCGAGGACGATCCGGTCGCCCTCCTGCGCGCCGAGTCCCGCCTCATCGGCCCTTGGGTCGCTGAGCGGATGGCCGAGCACATGGCCCGGCACGCCCGGCACGGCGCCGATCCGCAGGCCCTCCGCGTCCTCGACGTCGGCTGCGGCGGCGGCTTCCTCAGTAACCGGCTCGCCCGGGAGGGCCACGCCGTGACCGGCATCGACCGCTCGGCCGAGAGCCTGCGCGTCGCCCGCCGCTACGACGCCACGGGCCGCGTCACCTACCACGCGGCCGACGCGCTCGCGCTGCCCTTTGGCGACGGCGCCTTCGACGCGGTCACGGCCATGGACTTCCTCGAGCACGTGGAGGCGCCGGGGCGGGTCGTGGCCGAGGCGGCGCGGGTGCTCGCGCCGGGCGGGCTCTTCTTCTTCCACACCTTCAACCGCACCTGGCTGGCGGGGCTCATCGCCATCAAGTGCCTCGAGTGGTTCGTCAAGAACACGCCGCCGCACCTCCATGTGCTGCGGCTGTTCGTCACCCCCGAGGAGATGCGGGACTACTGCGCGCGGGCCGGCCTCCGCGTCGAGGAGATGGTGGGCACGCGGGCCCACATCCTGTCCCGGCCCGCGATGCGGCTCCTCTTTACGGGCCGCGTCCCGCGCGACTTCCGCTTCTCCCTCACCCCCTCGCTGCGCGTCTCCTACCTCGGCGTGGCCGTGAAGGACGGCGCCCCGCCGGAGGCGCGGGGCGATCCCACGGGCCCGAGCGCCGGCGCGCGGCCCACCCCCACGCCCAAGTGACCCCGATCATGCCCAAGCCCTGCCCCATCGAGCCCCGATACCCCACGCTGGTGGACAGCCTGCGCGCCCTGGCGGCCCGCCGCCCGCACGACCCCGTCTATCACTTCCTCGACAGCGGCGACGTCGACGGCCCCATCTCCAGGCTCACCTTCGGCGGCCTCGACCAGCGGGCGCGCACCATCGCCGCGGCCCTCACCCGGGCCGGCGGCCGGGGCGAGCGGGTGCTGCTCGCCTTCGTCCCCGGGCTCGACTTCGCCTGCGCCTTCCTCGGCTGCCTCTATGCCGGCGCCGTGGCCGTGCCCATCTACCTCCCGGAGCCGTCCCGCATCGAGCGCCGGCGGCCGCAGCTCCAGGCCATCGTCGAGAGCGCCCGGCCCCTCGTCGGGCTGACCACGCGGGCCCTGCACGCGCTCATGGAGCCGCTCGGTCAGACCCTGCCGGCCTGGAACCAGCTGCGCTGGCTCGCGGTCGACGACCTCGACCCCACCCTCGCCGCCTCGTGGCAGCCGCCCCGCCTCGACCCCGAGGCGCTCGCCTTCCTCCAGTACACCTCGGGCTCCACGGCGCTGCCGCGCGGCGTGATGGTGCGCCACCGCAACCTCGTCCACAACGCCCACGCCATCGCCGGGCTCTTCGGCATCGGCGAGGACAGCCGCGGCTTCCTCTGGCTCCCGCCCTACCACGACATGGGGCTCATCGGCGGCCTACTCGTGCCCGTCTACGCGGGCATCCCGGTCTACCTCATGTCGCCGCTCGCCTTCCTCGAGCGCCCGCTGCGCTGGCTGCGCGGCATCTCGCACTTCCGCGCCACCATCAGCGGCGGGCCCAACTTCGCCTACCAGCTGTGCGCGCGGCGCGCCCGGCCCGAGGACGTCGCGGCGCTCGACCTCAGCTCCTGGGCCCTCGCCTTCAACGGCGCCGAGCGCGTGCGCGCCGAGACGCTCGAGCAGTTCGCATCGCTCTTGGGCCCGGCCGGGTTCCGCCGCAGCGCCTTCTATCCCTGCTACGGCCTCGCCGAGAGCACGCTGCTCGTGACCGGGCCGCGCCGCGGCGAGACGCCCGTCGTGTGCACGGTGCAAGGCGACGATCTCGCGACCGGGCACGTGCGGCCGACCGCGACGCGCGACCTCGCGGCGCCGGTGCCAGGCCCTCCAAGCCCTCCAGCCCCCCCGGGCCGCACGACCCTCACGATGGTCGGCTGCGGTCGGCCGCCCGCGGGACACGAGCTCGTCGTCGTGGATCCGGTGACGCGGCGGCGCCTGGGCGAGGAGCAGGTCGGCGAGCTGTGGGTCGCGGGTCCGAGCGTGGCCCAGGGCTACTTCGGCCGCCCCGAGGAGACGCGGGCGTGCTTCGAGGGCACCCTGGCCGACACCGGCGCGGGGCCCTTCCTGCGCACGGGCGATCTCGGCTTCGTCCACGCCGGCCAGGTGTTCGTCACCGGACGCCTCAAGGACCTCATCATCGTGCGCGGCAGCAACCTCTATCCCGAGGACATCGAGCGGGCGGTCGAGCCCTGCCACCCGGCCCTGCGGCCGGGCGGCGGCGCCGCCTTCGCCGTCGAGTCCCCCGACGGCGAGCGCCTGGTCGTGGTGCACGAGATCGCGCCCCGATCTGATAGGGCCGATGGCCGCGAGGCCGCCGTGGTCGAGGCCGCCACGGCCGCGATCCGGCGCGTCGTGGCCGAGCAGTTCGGGGCCGAGCCGATCGTCGTGCTGGTGGCGCCGCGGACCCTCCCCAAGACCTCGAGCGGCAAGATCCAGCGCCACGCCTGCCGGAGCGAGTACCTCGCTGGGACCCTGGCGGCCGTGGGCAGGGCCCTGGCCCTGGGAGGCTCGGCGCCGGCCCGCGGCCCCACGGCCGACGCGATCGTCGAGTGGCTCGCGGCCTGGCTGGCGCGGCGCCAGGGCACCGATGCGACGGGGCCCGCCCGCGTCGACGTCGAGCAGTCCCTGTCCGCCCACGGCCTCGACTCCCTGGCCCTGGCCGAGCTCGGCGACGAGCTCAGCCGCTGGACCGAGCGAGCCGTGCCGCTCGCCTGGCTCTGGGGCGCAAAGAGCCTCCGGGAGCTGGCTGCCCGCCTGGCCTCGCCCCCAGCGCCCGACATCCCCTCGCCCGACCCCGTGGCCGCCACCCTACCGGCCCCGCCACCGGCGACAGGGGCGACGGTGACCGGCGGCGCCACGTCTTCACCGCGCGCTCACGTGCCGCTCAGCGAGTGCCGTCCGACCCTGCTCCGCCTGTCGAGCGCGGTCCCGGATCGGGCCCTCGATCAGGAGACCCTCTACGAGCAGGTGTTCCGACCCTGGTACCGCGACCTGCCCGACGCGGCGCGCCTCTTTCGCAACTCGGGCGTGTCCTGGCGGCGCTGCTTCTATGGCCCCGACGAGCTCCGCGGCTTCGCCGCGCTCCCGACCGGGGATCGCATGGCGCTCTGGAAGGACGG
This sequence comes from Polyangia bacterium, assembly GCA_036263495.1. GTDB lineage: Bacteria > Myxococcota_A > Polyangia > Palsa-1104 > SHYY01 > DATAGU01. The sequence continues at coordinate 8,890 of DATAGU010000055.1, forward strand.
CGCGCTCACCCTCGGGCGGCGCTCGATGGGCGCGGCGCTCGCGGGGCTCGACGCGCAGGAGATCGGCAGCCTGGTGATGGTGAGCTGCACGGGCTACGACACGCCCTCGCCCGACCTCCTCTTGGCGGGGGAGTTCGGCCTGCGCCCGACCCTGCGCCGCACCTTCATCGGCCACATGGGGTGCTTCGCCGCGTTCCGCGGCATCCAGGTGGCGCTCGACGCGCTGGCCGCGCGGCCCGACGAGGCGGTGCTCGTCACCTGCACCGAGCTGTGCTCGATCCACGTGCGCACGGAGGCGACCGTCGAGCAGGCCGTCTGTCACGCCCTGTTCGGCGATGCCAGCGCGTCCCTCGTCCTCGGCCAGGCGCCGGCCGGGGCCGGCCCGCAGATCCTCGCCACCCGCTCGGAGATCCTTTATGGCGAGGCCAAGCACATGGGCTGGACCGTGACCAACACCGGCTTCCGCATGTTCCTCTCGCCCGAGGTGCCGGCCATCCTCGGCCGCGAGGTGGGCGGCTTCGTCACCCGGCTGCTCGCCCCGCTGCGCCTCGGCCGGAGCGACATCCGGCACTGGGGCATCCACCCGGGCGGGCCCAAGATCGTGGAGATCGTGGCCGAGGCGCTCGAGATCGGCGAGCGCGGCCGGCGGCCGGCCCTCACGGTGCTGCGCGAGCACGGCAACTGCTCCTCGCCCACGGTGTTGCTCGTGCTCGAGCACATCCTGCAAAAGGAGGCGCCCCGGCCGGGCGAGCATGGGGTGCTCCTCGCGTTCGGGCCGGGGCTGACGATGGAGGGGCTGGTGTTGCGGTTCTGAGCGGCTCCGGGCGGCCGCCCGAGCCCTCGCGATGTCCGCTGGCCCGCTGGCGGCCCGGCGCCCCCCATTGGCGGCCCGGCGACCCCCATTGGCGGCCCGGCGACCTCCCCTGGGGTCAAAAAGAGACCCAATGGGGCTAAAAGAGGCCCCAAGATTCGTCCGTCCTGCGGCCGTGGCTTGTGCCGCAAGGGGATTGGCGGCCGAGGGGCGGCGAGGAGAGGTACAAATAGACCCAGTGGGTCTATTTGTTGACCCACTGGGTCTCTTTTTGACCCCGTGGGTCTCTTTTTGACCCACGGGGCCAAAAAATAGACCCAGCGCTGGCACGGGTGCCCCCGCTACCCCCTATGGAAGGATCGCGAGGGTCGGGAGCCATTGGCGCGCGACATGAAAATGCCTCACGGCATGGAATCCATCGTGCCAGCCCTCATTGTGCTCGGAAGCTGCATCCTCGGTTTCATCTGGATCGTGGTCGCGGAGCGGCCCACGCGCTCGCACCCGCGGCATGGGGAGACGTCGCTCCCCCACTCCATGCATCACTGATCCGGCTCAGCCGGTCCGCCCGCGGCGCCGCTCCAGGAGGTCGTGCAGCCCCTGGAGCGGGATGACGAGCCAGTCGGGCCGGTTGTTGAGCTCGTAGCCGACCTCGTAGATGCACTTCTCGAGCAGGTAGAACTCGAGGAGGAGCTCGATGTCCGCCTCGCTCGCCGGCACGAACGACGCCCCCGGGACGGCCTGCAAGTACGCCCCGAGGTAGGCCGCTCCCACCCACGCCGTCCAGGCGTCGATCCACGGCCGCAGCCGATCGATGTCCTCGGGCCGCTGCCGCCCGCTGCGCAGCACCGACTCGCCCGCGTAGTGGAACGACCGCAGCATGCCGGTCACGTCGCGGAGCGGGCAGCGCTTGTAGCGCCGCTCGTTGAGCGGCCGCGCCGGCTCGCCCTCGAAGTCGATGAGGACGAAGTCGCTGCCGGTGTAGAGGATCTGTCCGAGGTGCAGGTCGCCGTGACACCGGATGCGCATGACCTCGATCTTGCGGCCCGCGACGGCCCGCAGCCGCGCGTCGATCTCCGGGACGCGCTCGAGCATCTCGCGACCGAGGGGCCGCGCCGTCTCGGGGAGCGTCTCCTGGCCGCGGCCGAGCATCTCGCTCGTGCGCATGAGGAGCGTGCGGGCCCGCTGGTAGAGCGACTTTTGATAGAGCTCGGTGAACGGCTCGGGCACGAACCCCAGGTTGTCCTTGCTCTCGGCCAGGGCGAGGTGCAGCTCGGCCGTGCGCTGGCCGAGGAGCCGGACGAGCGGCAGGTACAGGCCGAGGAGGTCGTGCATGGCCTGGGGCACCTCCTGCCGCGTCTTCTCGAGGAGCGAGCCGTGCGGCGGCTGCGGGTGCTCGCCCGCGCCGTCGCCGGTGGCGGCGGCGAGCACGCGCTCGCAGTAGCGATCGAGCGAGGCGATGGTGAACTGCCACGCCACGCCTTCGTTCGGCACGAACTCCTGCACGGTGCCGAGGATGGCGGGCAGGCTGCGCGCCTTCTGCGCGCCGTGGTACTGCAGCGCGCCGACCATGCGCGGCACGAGGCCGTGCCGCGCCCGCTCGTTGAGGAAGGTCCCGATCTCCCACTCGGGGTTGGGCCCGGCCTCGACCTCGCGGAAGACCTTGAGGAGGAGGCGATCGCCGAGGACCACGGTGGTGTTGGTCTGCTCGAACTCCGAGGCGCGGGGCGGGGGCGTGGCGGGGCCGACGAGCTCCTTGAAGCCGCGGCCGGTGAGGGTCTGGAGCTGGCCCACCTCGCCGGCGAGCACGCTCTTGCGCCGCATCCCTTCGAGCAGGGTGGCCGCCGCTTCGCCGGTGGCCAGGCTGTCGTAGAGCACGCCGTCGCTCCGGCCGCCGCGCGCCCCGGTGACGTGGAGGTGGGCGATGACGGCGTGGCGGCTGCGGCGCTCGATGGCCTGGCCGGCCTCGCCGGCGCGAAACGCGAGGACGAGCACGTAGGTGTCGGGGTCGCCCTCCATGTACTCGATCGTGACCAGGACGAGGAAGTGCGGGTCGTCGCCCGCCCCGAGCCGGAGCACGTCGCTCACGGTGGCGTCCTTGACCGTGCGCGCCTTGCCGCGGAACCAGCGGCGCGCGGTCATGTAGCCGAGGAGGACGCGGGCGAGGCGCCGCCGGTCGCTCTCGCGCAGGACGTCGTACCAGACGCCCTTGGCCTCGAGGAGGGGCAGGGACGCCGGGTCGGTGCCGAGGCCGGCCTTGGGCGGCTCGAGCAGGAACCAGTAGAAGGCGTGCGGGCCGAAGCTGAGGAAGTAGGGCCGACGGCCCACGGCGGGGAAGCGCGCGCGGCCGAACATCTCCACCGGGACCATGCCCTGGTAGCCCGACAGATCGAGCTCGGCGCACTGCGGGAAGCGCGACAGGTTGGCCACCACGAGCACGCGCTCTTCGCCGAGGGTGCGCAGGAAGGCGAGCACGCGGTGGTTGTCGGCGTGCACGAACTCGAGGTGCCCCGAGCCGAACACGGGGTACTGCTTGCGCAGCGCGATGAGGCGCTTCATCCACCACAGGAGCGAGGTGGGGTTCGACTGCTGCGCCTGCACGTTGTACGCCTCGTAGTGGTACTCGGGGTCGGTGATGATGGGCAGGTAGAGCTTCTGCGGGTTGGCCGTCGAGAAGCCGGCGTTGCGGTCGGCGCTCCACTGCATGGGCGTGCGCACGCCGTCGCGGTCGCCGAGGTAGATGTTGTCGCCCATGCCGATCTCGTCGCCGTAGTAGAGCACCGGGGTGCCGGGGAGCGAGAAGAGGAGGGCGTTCATGAGCTCGATGCGCCGCCGCACCCGGAGGAGCGGGGCGAGGCGGCGGCGGATGCCGAGGTTGATGCGGGCGTACGGGTCCTCGGCGTAGACCTGGTACATGTAGTCGCGGTCCTCGTCGGTCACCATCTCGAGCGTGAGCTCGTCGTGGTTGCGGAGGAAGGTCGCCCACTGGCAGTCGGCCGGGATGGGCGGCGTCTGCTTGAGGATGTCGACGATGGGGAAGCGATCCTCGAGGTGCACGGCCATGAACATCCGCGGCATGAGCGGGAAGTGGAAGTTCATGTGGCACTCGGGGCCCCTCGGGACGTCCGCGGCGGGCTTGGCGCCGGGGTCGGTGCCGGGATGAGTGCCGAGAGGGGTGCTGGGCCCGGTGCCGGGATCGGCGCTGGGCCCGGTGCTGGGATCGGTGCCGGGCTCGGGGCCGTGATCGGTGACGGGCCCGGGGCCGGGATCGGCGCGCAGCTCGAGCGCGGGATCGGCCGGGGGCTGGGCCGGGGCGCCCTCGCCGAAGTAGGCGGCGGCGTCCTCGGGCCACTGGTTGGCCTCGGCGAGCAGCATGCGGTCGCGGTACTTCGCGTCGACATGCGTGCGCAGCTTGCGCAGGAACTCGTGGGTCTCGGACAGGTTCTCGCAGCGCGTGCCCTCGCGCTCGTAGAGGTAGGGCACGGCGTCGAGGCGCAGTCCGTCCACGCCGAGGTCGAGCCAGAAGTCGACCACCTTGAACATCGTCCGGTGGACCTCGGGGTTGTCGTAGTTGAGGTCCGGCTGGTGCGAGTAGAAGCGGTGCCAGTAGTAGGCCTTGGCCACCGGGTCCCAGGACCAGTTGGAGGTCTCGAAGTCCTTGAAGATGATGCGCGCGTCGTTGTAGCGGTCGGGCGTGTCGCTCCACACGTAGAAGTTGCGCCAGCGGCTATGCGGCGGGGCGCGGCGCGCGCGCTGGAACCAGGCGTGCTCGTTCGAGGTGTGGTTGAGCACGAGCTCGGTGATGACGCGGACGCCGCGCCGGTGGGCCTCGCGCAGGAGGAGCTTGAAGTCGCGCAGGGTGCCGTACGCCGGGTTGATGCTCGTGTAGTCGGCGATGTCGTAGCCGCCGTCGCGGAGCGGCGAGGGGTAGAAGGGCAGGAGCCAGATCGCCGTCACCCCGAGGTCCTGGAGGTAATCGAGTTTGCCGACCAGCCCGAGGAGGTCGCCGATGCCGTCGCCGTTCGAGTCCGCGAAGGCGCGGACGTGCAGCTCGTAGATGATGGCGTCCTTGTACCAGAGGGGGTTCTCGGCCAGCCCGATGGGCTGGAGCTTGCGTAGCATCCTGGTGGATTGCACCACGGCGGATTGGCCTCCCGTCTTGGGGCTCATGGGTCCTAGGCGATGAGCCCCATGGCCGTCCGATGAAAATGTTCGTCAGGGTCTTCGATACGACTCTGGGGTGCTTGAGAAGGATGTGCCAGTGGCCGCGTGTGCCGGGCGCGCACGGATCAGGCGTGCCGCAGATCTTCGAGGATGCTCCGCGCCACGCGCCGGCCCGCGGTGTAGATGGTGATCTGCGGAGGGCCGCCGAGCGAGGTGGGGAACAGGCTGCCATCGGCGACGTAGAGGCCGGGGAGCCCGTGCCAGGCGCCGCGGCCGTCGGTGACGCCGTGCTCGGGGGAGGCGGCCATGGGGAGCGTGCCCATCGGGTGCACCGCGCTGAGGAGGGGATCGAGCGGACGGTAGGGGTGGGTGGCGAGGGGCGCGAGCTCGCTCTCGGTGCGGGCCACGAGCGGACGGGTGAGGGGCACCATGACTTCGCGTGCCCCGGCCGCGAAGAGGAGCTGTCCGCAGGCCTGCATGCCGCGGCCGAGCGCGGACCGATCCGCTTCGTTGAGCCGATAGTGGAGCTCGGGCCGGCCGGCGCGGGTGACGCGCACCTCGCCCGCGGACTCGTCGTGCAGCATGGCGGCCAGCACGGCCAGGTAGCGGTAGCGCCGGGCGAGGCGCATGTGGGCGGCGCCAAAGCCCGGCATCATGGCCACGAGGCCGACCGGGTGGGCGAAGGCGGGGACGATCCAGATGCGCCGCGGGCTGCCCGGCTCCCAGTCGATGAGCTCGGTGCACTCGACGCTCTGCGGGATGCCCACGTAGCCCTCGACGGGTTCGTCGAACAGGCCGGCGACGGCCGCGGCGGGGTGGATGTGCAGGTTGCGGCCGACGAGATCGTGGGGATCCGGGAGGCCGCTCGCGCGCGCCAGCGCCGCTGAGCCGACCGCGCTCCCGGCGAGCGCCACGGCGCGCGCCCGGATGGTGAGCGTGGGCCCGGGCTGCCCCTGGCGGAGGGCGCGCGCCATCACCCCGACGGCCCGGCCGGCCTCGACGAGGACCCGCTCGGCGCGGCACTCGGTGAAGAGCTCGGCGCCGTGGGCGAGCGCCTCGGGCAGGAGCACCTTGGGCACGTTCTCCTTGGCGTCGTAGGCGCAGCCGAGCTCGCAAAAGCCCGAGCCGATGCAGCCGCGGCGGTTGTGCCGGAGGAGGCCGCCGCGCCAGCCGAGCCGTTTCATGCCGCGGAGGAGGAGCTCGTTGTTGCGGTTGACCTGGCCCGGGTCGATGTCGCTCACGTGGAGGAGCGCCTCGACCGCGGCGAAGTCGTCGGCGAGGCGCGCGGGCCGCCAGTCGGCGAGCCCGAAGCGCTCGGCCCACTCCTCGAGCACGCGGTCGGGGGCGCGCTTGCAGAGGTTGGTGTTGTGCACGGTCGAGCCGCCCACGCCGCGGCCCTGCAGGACGGTGATCGCGCCGTCGACGGTCTGGCGCCCACCCGCGTCCTGGAACAGGCGCGGCAGCATGTCGCGCTCGCGCTGGGTGAAGGTCGCGGGCCTGTGGTGGCCGCCCTCCTCGAGCGCGATCACGCGCAGCCCGGCGAGGGCGGCGTCGCGGAGGAGCATGCCGCCGCCCGCGCCGCTGCCCACCACCACGAGATCCGCGGTGAGCGTGGTGTCCTCCCGCAGCTCCTGTGCCGAGCGGATCATGAGGGGTCAGCGCTCGAGGGGGAGGAGGGGGCCGGGGTAGCCGAGCAGGGCGAAGGTGCGCGGGTCATCGTAGTAGCCGAGGACGGCGAGCGTCTTGAGCGCCTGGAAGCCCTGGCGCCGCACGTCGAGCCGGCTCGACTCCCAGGTGGCGAGGATCTCGTCCTGCGCCTCGGGTGAGAGGCGGGTGAAGCGCCCGCGGAGCGAGCTGCCGTGCTCGACGAGGTGGAGGAGCGCCTGCAGCTGCCCGACCAGCGAGGGATCGAGCTCGCCGAGGTAGCGGTCGACGTTGAGCCCCACGCCGATCTCGTCCGGCGCGGGGGCCCCGGCCTCGTCGGGGGCGAGGAGGCGGCGGCAGACCGCCATGAGGACGAGGTATTCCTTGGGCGAGAGCACCCGCAGGCGCGTGGCCAGGCCGGGGTCGAGCTGATAGCCCGTGAGGTGCCGCCCCACGACCGCGCCCGCGCCGAGGAGGAGGCCGCCGAGCAGGGTGCGGCGCAGGAACTGGCGGCGGCTGATGCGAGGGCCGGGCGACACGGGCGGGACATACGACGTTCCACGGGGCCACGCAAGCGGCGGCCCCGGGCGCCGCGGCGAGGAGGCCGCCGGGATCCCGTGCGGCTTGACGGTCCCTGCCACCGTGGCACCATCGCGCGAGGAGGACGCCATGCGCCGTGCCCTGATGATCATCGCCTGTCTTGCCCTGCCCCTCATCCCCGGCTGCAGCAAGGAGCACGCGGTCGACGACCAAGTCACCGTCGAGATGGACGCGAGCGGCTTCCACCCCGACACGGTCTGGGCCAAGAAGGGCAGGACCATCACCATCAACTTCAAGCGCACCGAGGAGGTGCCGTGCGGCAACGGCGTGCTCATCGCGGCGGAGAACCTGCGCCGCGACCTGCCCCTCGACCAGACCGTGCCGGTCTCGCTCCTCCCCGGGCGCAAGGGCAAGCTGCACTTCGCCTGCCCGCAGAACGCCTTCGGCGGCGACATCGTCGTCCAATGACGGGGCGGGCCGGCGAGAGTTGAATACGCCTCGCTGGCCTCCGTCTTATGGACAGGAGGGCCGCCCGTGCGGCTGACCGGAGGAAATCCATATGCGTCGCAGCTTACTTCTTGCGTTCTTGGCTTTGAACCTCGCCCCCTTCGCTGCCGAAGCCTGGCATGGCCCCCACGTGATCGTGGCCGGCCGGCCCGGGCATGGTCCTGGCTGGAAGCACGGCTGGGGGCCGCCCCCGGGTCATGGCTGGCGCCGCAATCGCGTGTGGCGCGTGCGGGTCGCGCCCCCGCCCTTGCGCGTCGAGGTCCGTCCGGTCGCGCCGTCGCCTCGTCATTATTGGGTCCCGGGCTACTGGATGTGGAATGGCGGCACGCATGTGTGGGTGGCGGGGTACTGGGCCCTGCCCCCCTCGGCGGGTCTGGTGTGGCTCGAGCCGCGCTGGGTCCAGGAGGACGGCCAGTGGGTCTTCGAGGAGGGGCAGTGGGTGCCCGCAGGGACGGTCGGGACCCAGCCTCCGGTGGTCGCGGCGCCGGCGCCGCCGCCACCGCCGCCACCGGTCTATCAGCAGCAGCCGCCACCGGTCTATCAGCAGCAGCCGCCACCGGCACCGGCCTACCAGCAGCCGCCGCCGGCCTACCAGCAGCCGCCGCCCGCCTACCCGCCGCAGGGCGCGCCGGCGTACCAACCGGGCTCGGGTGACATCGTCGTGCAGCAGGCGCCGCCGCCGGTGCTCACCGAGCAGCAGCCACCCGTCCCGGGGCCGGGCTACTTCTGGATCGCGGGCCACTGGGCCTGGCAGGGCGGGCGTCATGTGTGGGTGCCCGGACACTGGGAGGCGAGCCGCCCGGGGGTGACCTGGGAGCCGGCCCGCTGGGTGCATCAGGGAGTCTACTGGCGTTTCATCCCCGGCCACTGGCGCCGGTTTTGATGTCCCGAGGTTGAGAACGATGCCCTCTCGCGCCGACACCTTCCGCAAGTTCATCGCCGCTCGTCCCGACGATCCGTTCCCTCGCTACAGCCTCGCCATGGAGCTCAAGAACCACGGCAGCAAGGAAGAGGCGCGCGCGACCTTCGTCGAGCTCGAGCAGAAGTTCCCGGACTACATCCCGCAGTACCTGATGCACGCCAACCTGCTCGTCGAGATGGGACAGCGCGACGAGGCCGTGGCGGTGCTGCGGCGGGGCATCCCCGTGGCCGCGCGCAAGGGCGACGGCCACGCGAGCGGCGAGATGCAATCGGCGCTCGCCGCCCTGGAGTGACGGGCCCTCCTGCCCCCCTGCCAGACGCTCACCGCCTGTGCGGGCGGCCCAGCGGGCACCTTCAATCGACCCGGTGTCCGCTTGACGCCGCCCCGCTCCTCCTTCATGGTCCGAAGCAGTGACACCCGTGGACCGGACCGCGTTCAATACCTTCATCGGCGTCGATCTCGGCGGCGGTAAGGGGAAGAACACCGCCGTCGCCGTCTTGCGACGGCAGGCCGATGGCGTGGTCGTCGAGCAGTACGACACGGGCGATGGCCATCCCTGGTTCGATGACCGGCTGATCCCGTTCCTCCGCGACCAGGCCGGGGACGCGGTCGTGGCCATCGACGCCCCCCTGTCGCTGACCGCCTGCGTGCGCTGCCGCGAGCCGGTGTGTCCGGGCCTGCGGGAGTGCGTCGATCCGACGGTGGTCTGGTTCCGGCAGCACGAGGAGCGGCGCCAGCTGCGCGTGGTCGAGGGTGCGGGGCACGGCCCGAGCAACGGGAATAGCCACGGCCCGGGCGGGAGCCTGAACGGCCACGGTCTCAACGGCCACGGCACGAACGGCGCCACGAACGGCAAGAAGCCGACCTACACGCCCTACACCCAGCGGCTCACCGAGGTCCTCCTGCACGAGGAGCACGGCATCCTGCCGCGCGAGACGCTCGGTCAGGGCATGGGTCCCCTCACCGCCCGCGCCGCCCACCTCACGCGCGCGCTCGCCCCGCTCTATCGGCTCAACCACAATCTCATCGAGGTCTATCCCAAGGCCACGATCTGGAAGCTGCTCGGGGAGAAGACCGCGCGGACCTACAAGCGCCACCACGCGCAGGCCGCGGTGCGCCTGGCCAAGATCCTGCGCGAGCTGCCGGGTCTCACGTTCGGCCCCGGCCAGTGGCGCGAACGCGGCGTGCACAACGACCACATGTTCGACGCGGTCATCTGCGCCTACACCGCCTATCTCTGGGCGCGCGACGATTGGCAGCTGCCCGCGGAGGGGCGCGACGTGTTCGCGGTGGATGGCTGGATCTGGATGCCGCCCGAAGGAAGCACCGAGTCCGGGCCGAGCCGGCCAGAGACGAAGGGCCGCTGAAGCAGGTCGCCGGCCGGCTCCTTTTCCTTATGGATGGGCTTATTGGGCGGGCGCGGGAGGGGGAGCGCCGGCCTCGGCGGGCTTGGGGGCGGCAGCAGCGGCGGCCCGCTTCTTGGCCTCGTCCTCGGCGACCGTCTTGAGCGCCGCCAACCCCCGCTCGAAATCGCCGCCCACCGAGGCGTCGAAGTTGACGAAGAGCGTCACGAGCTTGGCCATGAAGTTGTTGTTGCCGTTCATGGTCCACGTCACCTGGGTGGCGTCGCCGGTGGGCTTGAAGGTGAACAGGGTCTGGCTCGTGGCCTCGAACGGTTTGATGAACTCGAGCTTGATCTCGACCTGCTCGCCCGGCTTGGCGCCGACGATGGTCATGCGCCCCTCACCGACCTTGTCGTTGCCCACCCAGCGGTAGATCGCGCCCTGGCCGGAGGGCGCGCCTTCATAGGTCCTCTTCAGCGCCGGGTCGAGCTTCTCCCACGGTGACCACGCGGCCCAGCCGTGAAAGTCGGCGACCTGGGCATACACCACGTCGGCGGGGGCATTGATGGAGGCGCTGCGCTCGACCGTGAACGTCGAGGGTCGGGTCGCGACGAGGACGACGAGGCCGACGACGAGCACGGCGACGCCGATACCGATCTTCTTCAGCATGGCAGACTCCTGTGAGTGGATGAACGGCGGGACGACGAGCTGCATTGTGCAGCGCCGCGGATCGAGATGGAACCGAAAAACCACGGAGTGGCGACGTCGAGGGGCGCTATTCCCCTGGGTCCGCCCCTGTGCCAAGGTGCCCCCATGCGCATCGCCGTCACCACCTGGGGCTCCGAAGGCGACGTCCGTCCCTTCATCGCGCTCACGCGCCGCCTGCGCCAGGCCGGCCAGGACGCCTGGCTCGCCGCTCCCCGGATGCACATCGAACGCGCCGCGCAGGCCGGCGTGCCGCTGCGCACCATCGGTCGAGACCTGCGCATCGAGGATCTGCGCGACGTCATGACCCGCGTCATGCGCGAGCGGAACCCGCTGCGTCAGGCCGGGATGATCTTCGGCGCCATCGTCGATGAGATGCTCGCCGCCCTGCCCGACGTCCTCGCCGCCACCCGCGACGCCGAGCTCATCGTGCACCATCAGATCGACGTCACCGGCTTCGCCGCCGCCGAGATCCACAAGGTGCCGCGCGTCTCGTGCCACCTCTTTCATGGCGGCCTGCGCTCCTCCGCCGCCACGCCCGACGGACGGAACTTCGGCTCCCTCGGCAACCGCCTGGTGACGCGCTTCTTTCGCTTCCTCATGGGCCACTTCGCCGACGGCCACTTCAACCGCGTGCTGGTCGCGGCGGGGCTGCCGCCGCGGCCCCGCCTGTGGGTCTCGATCTGCGAGTCGCCGCTCTTGAACCTGCTCGCCGTCAGCCCGTCCTTGGTCCCCACCGATCCCCTGTGGCCCGAGCAGCGGGTGACGCAGACCGGCTACTGGTTCCTCGACGTCTCCGACTTCGCCCCGCCGCCCGACCTCGCCGACTTCGTGACCCAGGGGCCCGCCCCGGTGGCGGTCACGTTCGGCTCCATGACCGGCCCCGACGCACGGCTCCAGACCGAGGCCATCGTGGGCGCGCTCACCCGGCTCGGCCGGCGCGCCGTCCTCCAGGCGGGCTGGAACCAGCTCGGCGAGACCGACCTCCCCTCCCATATCCTGCGCGTCGACTACGTGCCCCACGACTGGCTGTTTCCGCGGGCCGCGTGCGTCGTGCATCACGGCGGCGCCGGCACCACGGCCGCGGTCGTGCGCGCCGGGGTGCCGCACGTCATCGTTCATCACCTCGGCGATCAGCCCGCCTGGGCCAAGCTGCTCGAGCTGCGCGGGCTCGCCGCCAAGCCGCTGCCGCACCAGAAGCTCAAGGCCACGTCTCTGGCCGAGCGCATCGCCGCCGTGGTCGACGACGCCGACATGCACGCCCGCGCGCGGGCCATGGGCGAGCGCGTGCGCGCCGAGGACGGTCTGGGAGCGGCGGTCGCCGCCATTGAACGGGTCATGAACGCGGAGGCCTCCGGGGTCGCCGGCGCCGCCCAATCGCCGGCGTGAGCCGGAGGGATGCCTCTCAGGCGGTGCTGCGACCCCCGTCTGCCGCGGCGGCCGCCGGATCGAGCGGCGGGTCGATGCGGGTGAGGAGCGTGAGGATCTCGGCCGGCTCCCCGCGCGCGCCGAAACAGGCGCGGCGCAGCGCGTGCTCCGGTCCGAGATCGAGCCTCTCCAGGATGGCGTCCACCCGCTCGATCAGCTCGGCGCCATTCACGAAGACGCGTTCGGGGGGCACCAGGGCCACGAGCGAGTCGGCCTCGACCACGGGGCCGCGCTGCACCAGCACCGGGATGTCGTAGGCCAGGGCCTCCACGATGGTGGATGAGTTGGAGAGGATGACGATGTGCGAGCGCCCGAGGTCCGCGCTGTATTGCCGCTCGTCGCTCAGCACGGGCGCGGGGCCGGACGATGCCGTGCCGCCGAGGAGGCGCAGCCAGGCCTGGCGATCGTCGAGCGGGTGGGGACGCAGGACCACCTCCGCTCGGTCGCCGAGGTGCGCGGCCAGAGCGCGCAGCGCCTCCGCGAGGCGGCGCGCGTACTTGAGGTAGCGGCGCTGCGTCTCGCGGTTGCCCGCCTGGAGATAGCTCGGCGCCGCCAGGATGCGCGGCCGGGGATCGGGCCGGCGCTCGTGCCGGCGGCGTGGCAGGTAGCCGCCCACCACGTGACGGTTGGTGTCGAGGCGCCGGAAACGCACGGTCTCCTGCTCGGTCCAGGCCACGAGGTACGTGCTCCTGCTGCGGAAGGCCGTGCGCAGGTCGGACTCGCCCACGTGGGCGTGGATGTAATCGACCGTGGTGAGGCCGCGGCGCTGGGCGAGCACGTCGACGGTCTTGGGCTCGGCCAGGCTGGCCTGGGCCAAGACCACGGTGCGGGCGTCGGGGTGCCGGCCGAGCCAGCGTTCGGCCGCGTGCCGCGTCTCGATGATCCGCAGGAGATCCTCGGTGGCCAGGCGCAGGAGCCCGGGCAGATCGCCGGGCAACGCGGCGACGAGCCCATCCACGCGGAAGGACTGGCCGTGGCGCAGGCAGCCGAGCACGCAGCGCGCGCTCCACGGCAGCCAGCGAGCCAGATCCGTGAGGAGGTCGAGCGGCTCGGTGCTGCCCGCCGCCTGGTCCACCGCCGCGGGGCGGCCGGGGTAGAAGCGGCCATCGAGGTAGGCGCGTTCGTCGATGACGCCGCTGTTCGCCGTGGCCGCGACTCCGAAGGGGGTGACGAACAAGAGCCCGACCGGGATGCCGCGCGCGGCGCAGGGCGCGAGCACGGTCTCGATGAGGTGGCGCGACGGCTGGAGCCACTGGCTGACGGTCACCCACAGCCTCGGGTGGGACGAGGACACCGGCATCCGCTCGGCGAGGAGGGCGCTCGAGCGCCGGCGCCCGAGGAAGCGCCGCAGCGAGCGGCCGAGCGTCATGGCGCCAAAGGCCCCGGCGCTGAGGAGACCCCGCGGCCAGTAGAGGAGCTCATCGGCCCGCTCGCGCAGGCGGCCGGCGAGCCCCTGGTGCATCGGCAGCCCGCGAGCCCGCGCCTCCACCGCCAGGGTGTCGCACAGCGGATGGGGCAGCGGACCGAGGAGATGGAGCGACGCCACCTGCACCCGGGCGAGCAACGCATGGGCGAAGGCCACGGCCAGGCAACGATTGAGCATGGCCGGCTTGAGGAAGGCGGCGACCCACAGGAGCTCGGCCAGCGGCTCGTCGAGTTTCTCGGGAAACAGGCGCTCGAAGTAGGCCCAGGCGCCGCGGTCCCAGGCCTCCTCGATGGGCCGCACGCCCTCGGGCAAGAGCTCCTCGGGCTCGATCACCACGAGGCCGGCTGGGCGGCCGGCAGGGACCCGCTCGCGATCGTCGGTGATGAGCAGGACGTGCCCGGCCGGGGCTTCGGCCGCGAGGCGGGCCAGCGCCGCCGGTAGCTCCGGGTGGTCGGACGTGGCCACCAGCACCGGCACCGAGGCGCCGCCGAACATTCTTGGGGAGACACCGCTCATGCCATGAACTTAGCCGAAACACCGCAGTTCGCGCCGCGGGCAGGGTCCGGCGGCGCCCCGTGCTTCAGTGGAAGTTGCGCGATGGGGTGGCCATGTCGTCGAGGCGCCAGAAGCGGTCGGCCTTGATGCTCACCGTGTCGACCTCGCGCTGCAGGATGCCCTCGACGATGAGGGCGCTCGAGCCGACCAGCACGGGGCGATGGGCCTCGAAGTGCTTCGGCCCGACGATGATGTTGGCCAGGCCGGTCTCGTCTTCGAGCGTGAGGAAGAAGAAGCCCTTGGCCGTGCCCGGACGCTGCCGCACGATCACGTGGCCGGCCACGCGGACGCGGCGGCGCGCCTCGATCTTGGCGAGGGCCGCGGTCGGCAGCACGCCCGCGCGTTCGAGCTCCGCCCGCCGCAGCGCCATGGGGTGGGGGCCGGTGGACAGGCCGGCGATACGGAAATCCGCGGCGAGCGTCTCGGCCGGCGACATCTCCTTGAGCGGCGACGATGGCGGCGCCTCGCGAGGCTCGTTGGGGCCGCGCACGAACAGCGGCCCGGAGCGGCCGATGCTCTCCACCTGCCAGAGAGCCGAGCGGCGCGAGTGGCGCAGCCCCGACGGGACCGGTCCCGCCGGGTCGGCCGGGTCGGCCCGGTCCGCCTGATCGGCCGGCTCGACGGGATGCGCCAGAGCCGGCCCCACTTCGGCGAGCGCGCCGAGCTCGGCCAGCTGCACGAGGGACTCCCGCCCGATCTCGGCGCGGGCCGCCAGCTCCTCTATCGAGGAGAAGCGTCCGCCCGCCGCGGCGCGGGCGCGCACGATGCGCTCGCCCACCGCCTCCCCGAGGCCGCGCACGTAGCAAAGGCCGACGCGCAGGGCCAGGCCCTGCCCGTTCTCGGCTGAGTCCACCGGCTCCAGCGTGCAGCGCCAGTCCGAGCGCTGCACGTCGATGGGCAGGATGGCCACCCCGTGGCGCAGCGCATCGCGCACGAGCGTCGACGGGTGATAGAAGCCCATCGGGTAGTTGTTGAGGATCGCGGCATAGAAGGCCGCCGGGTGGTGGGCCTTGAGGTAGGCCGAGGCATAGACGATGAGCGCGAACGACGCCGCGTGGGACTCGGGGAAGCCGTAGGCGGCGAAGGCGGTGATGGCGCGCACGATGCGCTCGGCCGTCTCGCCCACGATGCCGCGCCGGGCCATGCCCGCGCGCAGCCGCTCGGCGATCTTGTCCATGCGCTCCTCCGAGCGCTTGAACCCCATGGCGCGCCGCAGCTCCTCGGCCTCGCCCCCGGTGAAGCCGGCGGCGATCATGGCCACCCGCATGAGCTGCTCCTGGAAGAGGGGCACCCCGAGCGTACGGTCGAGCACCTCCTTGAGCGAGGGATGCATCGGGTCCGCCTCCTCGCGCCCCATGCGCCGTCGCAGATACGGATGGAGGAGATCCCCCACGATGGGCCCGGGCCGGATGATCGCCACCTCGATCACGATGTCGTAGAAACAGCGCGGCCGGAGGCGCGGCAGCGTCGCCATCTGCGCGCGCGACTCCACCTGGAACAGCCCCACGGTGTCGGCGCGGCACAGCATGTCGTAGATGGCGGGGTCGTCGGGCGGGAGGTGCGCCAGGTCCACCTCCACGCCCTCGCGCGCGCGCACGAGCTCCACGGCCTCGGCGAGCGCGGCCAGCATCCCGAGCCCGAGGAGGTCGATCTTGATGATGCCGAGGTCGGCGCAGTCCTCCTTGTCCCACTGGATCACCACCCGCCCCGGCATCGACGCCGGTTCGAGCGGCACCACCTCGTCGAGCCGGCCGCGCGCGATCACCATGCCGCCCGAGTGCTGCCCGAGGTGCCGCGGCAACCCCACGAGGCGCGCCGACAGCTCCACGAGGAGCCGGGTGCGCTCGTCGTCCATCGTGAAGCCCGCCTGGACGATCTGACGCTCGATCGTCTCGCGCGCGTCCTGGTAGCCCCAGCTCTCGAGGAGCCGCGACATGCGGCCGAGCTCCGCCTCGGCAAAGCCGAGCGCGCGCCCCACGTCGCGCACCGCCATCTTGGGGCGGTAGGTGATCACGTTCGCCACCATGGCCACGCGCTCCCGCCCGTACTTGCGATAGACGTACTGGATGACCTCCTCGCGCGCCTCCCCCGATGGGAGGTCGAGGTCGATGTCCGGCCACTCGCCGCGCTCTTCGGAGAGGAAACGCTCGAAGAGGAGCTTCATCTTGACCGGGTCGACGGCCGTGATGCCGAGCACGTAGCACACCGCCGAGTTGGCCGCCGAGCCGCGCCCCTGGGCCAGGATCCCGCGGCGGCGACAGAACTGGACGATGTCCCAGACGATGAGGAAGTACCCGGCGAGGCCGAGCTTGCCGATGATCTTCAGCTCATGGACGAGCTGCTTGCGCGTGGCCTCGTCGGGCCCTCCTTCGGACGCTGCCTCTTCCTCGCGGGGCAGAACCCTTTGCGCCCCCCTTTTGACTCATCGGGCCCGGGCCCCTGGGGACCCTCGCTTAAATTCTGGCTAGGCAGAACACCTTGCGCCCCCCTTTTGACGTGCGCGGCCGGAAGCGCTCGCGGGCGCACTCCCAGGTCAGACGTTCGAGGTGCTCCTGCACCGTCTCTCCGTCCGTGGGGTAGTCGGGGAACTGATAGCCAAGGTCGGCGAGCGTGAAGGCGCAGCGCTCCGCCACCGCGCAGGTCGTACGCATGGCCTCGGGCACGTCGCGAAACAGCGCCGCCATCTCCGCCGGCGCCTTGAGATAGCGTTCATGGCTCGGGAGGAGCCGACGGCCGATCTCGTCCACCGTCATCTGGTGACGGGCGCAGGTGAGCACGTCGTGCAGCCGGTGGTCCTCGGGCCGGCCATAGCGCACGTCATTGGTCGCCACGAGCGGCAGGCCCGCCCGCGCGGCCAGCCGGAGGAGCTCCCGGTTGCGCAGCTCCTCGTCGGCGTCGAAGTGCCGCTGCAGCTCCACGTAGACGTTGCCCGCGCCGAAGAGCTCCACCAGCTCGGAGAGCGCCAGCTCGGCCCCGGCCCCATCGCCCGCGGCCAGGGCCCGGCCGATCGCCCCTTCCAGCCCCCCCGTGAGCGCCACCAGCCCCTCCACGTTCGCGGCCAGGAGCGCCCTCGGGAGGACCGGCGCCACCTTGCCGCCCCGCGGCCCGGCCGCGTCGAGCCGCACCTGGGTGAGCAGCCGCGACAGGTTGCGATATCCCTCACGCCGCTCGACCAGGACGAGCAGCTGCACGCCGCCTTCGAGCGACAGCTCCGCCCCCAGGATGGGCTTGAGGGGCCACGACTTGAGCGACTCCTGCTCGCCGCCGCCGGCCGCCGCGTCTCCGATCTTCTTGCTCGGTCGCGCCACCGCTTCCGGCGCGCGCGCCGCCGCCAGCCGCTTGGCCGCCTGATAGAACCGCGGCGCCCCGTAGAAGCCGTCCCGGTCGGTCAGCGCGAGCGCGCGATACCCGAGCTCAGCGGCCCGCTCGACCAGATCCTCTGGCTGGCTCGCCCCATCGAGGAACGAGAACGCGCTGTGGCACCGCAGCTCGACGTACTCAGTCATAGTAGCCTTCGACGAACCAGCGCCCCGCCGGGTCGCAGAACATACGATATAGCGTCCCGTCCGAGGCGTGCACGTCCCAGTAATCGCGGGCAAATCCCCCCGCGGCCCACCACTCCCCGCGGACGCGATAGGGCCCCGCCGCCACCACCACCTGCGCCGACAGATCCGATCCCGACAAGGCGCGCGGCACCCGCCCGCCATCCATCAGGACCTCCACCTCGAGCGCGGGCCGGAACCGCCGCAACGCGAGGCACCCCTCCTCCGGTCCCCGCGCCAGGGGCTGCCGGGCCACATCTGTCGCCGCCACGCCCTCGCGCTCCCGCCCGCGCGCCGTCTCCCCCCCCGACGGCGGGAGCGGCGACGGGGCGGGCGGACGATACGGCGCGATGGCGATCGCCTCGTCGCGATACGTGTCCACCGGACGCGGCGCCCCCACCGCCCCCTCGCCGACCAGCGCCTCGAGCCGCGCCACCGTCTGCGCCAGCCGATCCGGCGCCGGCCCCGCCGGACAGAACAGGTCGAGCTGCGAACCCCGCACCCGCGCCGGATGGGCCACCAGCGTGACCCCCACGATGCCCGCCTCGGGCGGCCGCCGCGCCACGTGCAGCCGCACGAGCTCGAGCAGCGTCGCCGTCTCGCGCGTCGGCGCGGCCAGCGGCACCTCGCGCACGTCATGCCCGCGGTGCTCGATCTGGAGCCGCAACGTCAAGGCCGCGCAGGCCAGCGAGCGCCCCTGCAGCCGCTCGAGCAGCCGGTCGAGGAGCCCGCGCAGCACGAAGGCGAGCGACTCCAGCTCGTAGATCGCAAAGTCGAGCGACACCCCCTCCTCGATGGTCGCCTCGGGCGGCTGGGCGCGCAGCGGCTCGTCCGATTGCCCGCGCGCCAGGCGGTGCAGCCGCTCCCCCTCGTTCCCGAGGCGCAACGCCACCTCCTTGATGGGCAGGGCCCCGAGATCCCGGCAGCGCCGGATCCCCCAGCGCTCGAGCGCCTCGTGGACGGCCGGAGACGGGCGGAGCAGCGCGACGGGCAGATCGGCGACAAAGGCCGCCTCCTGACCGGGCGCCACCACGCGCAGAGACTCTCCCCGGGGTCTGCCGTCCTCGACGTCGCCGGCCCAGGCCGCCAGCCGCGCCAGGCCCTTGGAGGCGGCGATCCCCACCCGCGCCGAGAGCCCCACGGCGCGCGCGCGCGCGGCCAGACCGAGCGCGATCTCCCGCTCGCTCTGGAACAGCCGCCCGAGATCGCCGATCTCCAGGAACGCCTCCGCCCCTTCCACCTCCACCTTGGGCGCGAAGCTGAGCCCCACGTCGCCGAGGGCGGCCCGCGCCGCCGCGATCTGGACCGCATCGGCCGGCCGCACCTCCAGGCTGGGCCAGATCGCGCGCGCCTGCGCCACCGTCAGCCCCGCCCGCACGCCCGCCGCATAGGCCGCCTCGCTGACCGCCCGCACACGCGTCACCAGCCCTGGCGCCGCCGCTCGCGCCACCACCGGAACCGCGGCCCGGCCCCCCACGCTCGTGACCGTCGCGACCCCACCGCCACCCCCTCCGGCGCGGGCCACGGCCACGGGAGCCCCCACGGTCGCCATCATGAGCTCCGTGACCTCTTGCGTGCGCCGCCCCGCCCGCCCATCGACTACGGCCAGCGGCCGGCCCGCGAGCTCCGGATCGGCACGCACGAGCGCCTGCAATTCGAGCTCGGGCACGGCCACACACGCGATCCGCATCATCTCCTCCATTCACCCTGCCGGGCCGCGGCGCCCTCTCGAGCGCCACGAACCGGCGGCAAGACGTCAACGCAAACGCCAGGTCACCGGCACCGTCCCAGGCGGCGTCCCGAGCTTCGAGCGCGCCACCTTGAGCGAGACCGCACGCCCTCGCACGAGCGGCGGCGGCGCCTCCCGGGACCTCGCCCCTGCTCCTGCCGCCAGCCGCGGCATCCGCTCGACGTCCATTGGAGCGCCGTTCACACGCATCGATCCGCTCAGGCCTTCCGGCCTTCGCTCCCCGCAGGCTTCGCCCGCATCTGGTCCTAAGGATGCGTGTGACCGGCTGTACAGGACCCGGCCCCGCTCGAGTTCGAGCCCCACGGCCGCAAAGCTCCCCGCCGCCCGCGACGCCGAAGCCACCAGCAGCACCGCCCCCGGTGGCGCCGACCGCTCCGCGCCCCGCGCAAGGCGCAGCCAGGTCGCATCGGCCACGCGCGGCAGCCCCTCCCCCGTATCCAGCGCCACCAGCCCAAAGCCGCCCGCGGCCAGGATCAGCTCCGCCGCCCGCAGCCCCCGCCGGAGCCACTCGCCCTCGCGCTGCCGGCCGGGCGGCGTGTCCTCCGGGCCCGGACCGAGGTTGCGCGGACACACCCACAGGAGCCGCTCCAGCACCAGCCCCGCCGCCGCGGCCGAACGCACATCGAGCATCCCGGCCACGTCCACCAGCGCCACCGCCTCCCCGCGCTGGGTCGCCGCCGCCAGCACCGCCAGCAAGAAGGACGTGCGCCCGGCCGAGCGCTTCCCCACCAGCTCCGTCAGCCGCCGCCGCGGCAACCCGCCGCCGAGGGCCTCATCGATCGCCGCGAGCCCCGTCTGCGCCGGCGTGAACGGCAGCGCCCGCGTACTGCGCTGAACGATCGTGCGCAGCTCGGCCAGGTCCAGCGGGGAACGGGCAGGGAGCATGATCCATGAGATATCTGATCACACGTTCAGTAGCAAGCCCGGTACGCCCGATCTCCACCCTACACGGCGCGTTGCGCGCGTTCCAGCCACATCCCAGACCCCGGCCCGCGACCCCTCAGGCCGGCTGATGCCAGGCTCACCAGTCCACGATCTCGGCCGCCCGCTCGAGATCCTGCGGCGTATCGATCTCCCGCCAGCCGCCATCGATATCCACGGAGCGCAGGACCTCGCCCCGCTCGATGAGGTGGTTGAGCAGATCCGTCAGGTACGCCACCTCGAAGCGCGGCGCCGTGCCGAACGGCGCATCGGGCCCGAGCTCCTGCCCGAGACGCCGATACTCCGTCCGCATCACCTCGGCCGCGCGCGCCGAGAAGCTCGCCAGACCGATGAACTCCCCGTGCGCCGCCTCGCGCGCCACCTTGCGCTTGCCCACCGACAGCACCCGCCCGCCCTCGACCCGGGCCAGCTCCGCCTCGCTCTCCGGATGGAGCGTCCGCCCCACATACGCCTCGTCCCAGCGGCGGTCGACGACGAGCCCATAATCCTCGCCCGCCGCGACGAGGCGCCGGACCACCTCGGGCCGGAACACGATGTCCGAGTAGCTGAAGAGGAACCCCCCGGGCATGGCCGGCTCCGCATAGAACAGCGACGCCAGGATGTTGTTCCGGCGATAGTCCGTGTTCTCGAAGTAGCGGCAGCCGTCAAAGACGATCCGCTCGGCCATGTAGCCGCGCACGATGTAGATGTCGGTCACGCCGGCCGCGCGATAGGCCTCGATCTGGCGCTCGAGGATGCTCTTGCCGCGCACCTCCACCAGGCACTTGGGCCGGTCGTCGGTGTAGGGCGCGAGGCGCCGGCCCATGCCGGCGGCGACGATGATGGCGGTCTTCATGAGCGTGGCTGGGGACGACCGAGACGGACCAGCACAGACAGACCGGACCGGCCGAGATAGAGGATGTGAGCGCCGAGATAGATGTACACGAACCACTCCAGTCGGTTGGCGATGGCGATGTAGAGGAACCAGCTTGGGTAATGGACCACGAACTTGCCCACCTGCTCGATGCCGGCGATGGCGAGCGCGATGGGGGAGCGCCGAGCATTCCCCGGCCCCGGCGGCATGGGACCGCCTCCGGTCACGGCCAGGGGCGAAGCCGGCGCCGTGGCCGCCAGGTACTCCGGCCGGCGCATGAACGACGTCAGCGTGATCCCCGTGGCCGCCGCCACGAGCCCCCCGAGGCCCACCAGCAGCCACACCACCTGACCGCTCACCAGCCACAGCCGCACCGTCGCCGCCGCGATGAGCAGGAAGGCCTTGATCTCGTCCATCAGGAAGTCGAGCAGCGCCCCCACCGGCGACGCCAGCCCCTTGTACCGCGCGAGCTGCCCGTCGACGCAGTCGAGGACGTAGGACGTCTGGACCACCAGCGCGCCCACCACGAGACCGAGGTGCGTGCGCCACCCGATCAGCACCCCCGCCGCCAGCGCGAACACCGCCAGCGACATGAACGTGACCTGATTCGGCGTGATCGGCGTCGGGCGCAGCAGCCACACCACCACTGCCGCCGGGGGACGCGAGACCCAGTTGTTCCAGAAATTGTCCTGGGGCTTCTTGGACTGGCGGTAGATCGATCGCACCGTCGCGAGCATGGGCTTTCTGTGTAGCCGGGACCGGCCGCGCGGGCAACTCTTGGAGATGCGGCGAGCAAGAGAAAGAGCAAGTGACCTCGCCCGTCCAGCGTTCTTCCTGGCTTGCTTTCACCCCCCCCGGTCGCCATGATCGACGCATGAGCGTCCTGGTGTATCAACGCCCTCTCAAGCGCCCCGCTACCATGGCCGATCTCGAGGCGCTGCCAGAGAACGTCAAGGGCGAGATCATCGACGGTGTGCTCTATACGCTGCCCCGCCCGCGTCCACGGCATGCCAATGTGGAGTCCCTCATCGATACCGAGTTGAAGGGGCCCTTTCAGCGCGGACGCGGCGGCCCGGGCGGCTGGTGGATCCTGCCTGAGCCCGGCATCACCCTTCCGGGTTCACCGGAGTTCTCGCCCGATGTCGCCGGCTGGCGCCGCGATCGCCTAGCGGTCCTGCCTGAAGATCGCATCGACGTGATCCCCGACTGGATCTGCGAGATCCTCTCGCCGTCCACGCGCGGATACGACCAGCGTATCAAGCGTCCCTTCTATGCCCGCATCGGCGTCGGCTACCTCTGGTACGTCGACCTCGAGGGCCACTCGCTCACCGTGAGCCAACTCCAGCTCCACGAAGGTGTCGGACGTTGGGTCGAACTCGGCGTGTATGGCGAAGACGACGTCGTCCGGGCCGCGCCCTTCGACGCCATCGAGATCGCGCTCGGCGAATGGTGGCAGACCGGCGCGCCGCCGTCCGGGAGCGCGGCGCCATGACCCCGCGTCCACGCGCGCACCTCGCCTCCTGGGCCCTCTGCCTCTCCCTCGCCGCCGCCGCCGCCACCCTCCTCCTCACGAGCTCGTGCCAGCGCGGCAACTCCCTGGCCGGCGCCTGCAACGCCGACACCGACTGCGACGCCGGCTTTCACTGCGTGCGCGGCACCGGCGTGTGCATCACCTCCACCACCCCGCTCAACACCGACGCCGGATTGGACGCGAGCGACGCCGCCTTCGACGGCGCGAGCGATCTCTCGGCCGCCGCCCCGCGCGACTGACCGAACCCCTCACTCCTTCGGCTTGAGGATCGGCGCGCTCGTGCGCCAGCGCTCGAGCCCCATGCGCAGCTCGGCCGTCTCCCCCACGAGATGCCGGCGCAGGGCCGCGTCCACCCGCGGTTCGAGGAACAGGTGCGCGCTGTACGTCTCGGCCGGCTCGAAGCCGCGCACGATCTTGTGCTCCCCGCCCGCCCCGCCCTCGAACACCTCGAGCCCCCGCACGATGCACTCATCGATCGAGTGATAGAAGCAGACATTGAAGTGCAGGAACCGGTGCTCCTCGAAGCACCCCCAGTAGCGGCCGTACAGGTGCGTGCGCGAGGCCATGTTGAAGGCCCCCGCGATCACCCGCCCCTCCCGCCAGGCCGCCACCACCTCCACCGCCTCCGGCATCCGCGTCATCACCAGCTCGTAGAACCGCTGGTTGAGCCAGCCGCGCCCCCAGGGCAGCTTCTCCACCGTCGCGTGATGCAGCGCGAACGCCGTGCGCGCCCAGGTGACCGCATCCGCCGCCAGCTCCTCACCGCGCACCGTCCGGATCGTGATCCCCTGACTGGCGGGCGCCGCCCGCTCGCGCTTGTGCTGGTTGCGCCGCTTGGAGTCGAGCCGGGCCAGGAAGTCCTCCGGCTCCCGGTACCCCGCGTTGCGCCAGTGATACTGATACGACAGACGAATCGCCCAGCCCGCCTGCTCGAGCTCCGCCACCTCCTCGGGGTCGGGGAACAGCACCTGCACCGTCGTCAGCCGCTCCTCCTCCGCCAACTGACGCGCCCCTCCGAGCAGCGCCGCCACGCAGGCGGCCCGGTCCTCCCCTTGGGCCACCAGCAGCCGCCGCCCCGTCGCCGGCGTGAACGGCACCGTGAGGCACAGCTTGGGATACCAGTGGACACCCGCCCGCTCGACCGCGCTCGCCCAGTCCCAGTCGCGTGAAAAATCACCGTCGCTCGACTCGGACAAGTAGGCCGGCGCCGCCGCCACCAGCCGCTCGCCACGCCAGACCGCGAGATGCCGCGGACGCCACCCTCGGCGTGGCGTCACGCACCCCGACTCCTCCAGCGAGGCCAACCAATCCCAGCGCAGAAACGGCATCGCCCGCTCGTCGAGCAGCGCGTCCCACGCCGCGCGCGGGACGTCGTGGATCGACTGGCAGACACGCAGCTGGAGACCGCCGGTCACATGCATCGAGGGGACCCGATGCGGGCGAAGCCCGCGGTGAGCCAAGGCCCGAAGGGGCCTGAGCGGATCCCTGCGGGTGACCGGCGCTTGAGTGATCCTGGACGGGGACGAGCCACAGAGCAGATGTAACCGTCCCCTCCCGCGGACGCAAACCCGGATCCCGCGCCGGTGGCCAGGCCCGGTCGCGCCCGGCGTCACGACTCCCGCGAGCCCGACCCCTCCTCGAGGCTCCGCTCCAGCACGAGCGTCACCTCGTCCTCGGACGAACGGCCGCGATTCCCCCCACGCACCTTCCACTCCGGATGCCGCGCGAGCGCCGCCACGGCAGCCCGCACCACCTCCCCCGCGAGCCCCGGCACCTCCTTGGCCCACTCATAGCCGTCCAGCTCCCCGTCATAATCCTCGGGGAACTCGGCGCGCAGCACCAACCTGAGCGTGAACTCTTTTTCCTCGGCGTAGGTCATGGAGACTCCGGCGCGCTCCTCCGTCTTTTGATCAGGGGCAAGGGTGAGCCTTCACGACCTCGCCCATCTGTTTACTCTCCGCCGGGTCGAGCTTCATCCCGTTCGGCGGCAGCGCCCACAGCACCTTGCCCTCGATGACGCAGGTGCACTCGCGGAACCGCCCCGTGTCGTCCCAGCGCCACTCCTTGCCGTGGAGCGCCCCGTTCTGGAACGTCCGCTCCAGCACCTTGATCCCCTGCTCGTTCCAGCGCACCTCGAGCCCCTCCTGCACGTTGTCGCGGTACTCCGCCTCCCCCGACTTCACGCCCCCCGGATGCCAGCTCTCCGCCTTGCCCTGCTTGAGGCCCGCACGATAGGGCACCCGCACCTCCACCTGCCCGTTCTCGTAATAATCCGTCACGAAGCCATCGGGCTGGTCGTTCTTGAGCTGCGCCACCTGCCGCTTCTTGCCACTCGGGTACCAGTCGATGCGCGTCCCCGTGCCCGCGCGGAGCGTGTAGCTCCCGAGCACCTTGCCCTTCTCGTCATACGCCGTGAAGCGCCCATCCGGCTTGCCCGCGCGATAGGTCCCCACGAGGTACTTCTGCCCCCCCGGCCAGAAGGTCGTCACCTTGCCGTCGAGCTGCCCGTCCTTGAAGGTGGCCTCGGTCTGCTTCCAGCCCGCCGGGTCGTAGAACGTCATCGGCCCGTGATTGACGCTGCCCTTGCGACAGCCCCGCGCGAGCAGGTGGCCCTTGTCGTCCTTCTTCTCCTGCACCTCCGTCCCCGACGGACAGGACACCGGCGCGGCGGCCGGCGCCCCCGCAGGCGACGGCACCCCCGCAGGCGACGGCGTCCCCGCGGACGACGGCGCCCCCATCGCAGGGGAGGCAACGGCCAGAACCAAGAGACAGCAACGAACGTGACCGGACATGGCGGACATATAGCATTCCCCGGCCACTTCCTCGCCCCTCCAGAAGCACGAGGGCTTGCGGAGGGGATCCGCCCCTACGCGACCGCCGTCAGCGCGCCGACGCGCCGGTGCACTTCTGCCACGCCGCGCGCGCCCCCTCACTCTCCGGCGTCACCGTCTGCTCGCCGGGGCGCACCCGCCACGTGTCCACCTGCCCGCCGCGCCGCAGCGTCACCCGATAGCTCCCATCCGCCTGCCGCGCCGCCGTCCAGTCCGTCTTGAGGTCGCCCCCGGTCACGTCGCGCAGATGGCTCGCGCCCCCCTGACAGCGCCAGGCCGTGAGCAGCTCCACCGCGCCCCGCTCGCGCGCCAGCTCGTTCGGGTCCGACCCGCCCGAACACCCCGCCACCGAGAGGAGGAGCGCCTGCCCGAAGAGCCACCGCATCGGCCGCATGGCTCCATCATAAGGACGCCCCGCGCTCACGGCGACTCCACCCGCTCGATCGCCGCCCCGAGCGCCCGCAGCCGCTCCTCGATCCGCTCGTGCCCGCGGTCGATCTGCTGCGCGTTGTGGATCACGCTCCGTCCCTCGGCGCACAGCGCCGCGATCATGAGCGCCATGCCCGCCCGAATGTCCGGGCTCGACAGCACTTTTCCATAAAGCGGCGAGGGCCCTACCACCACCGCCCGGTGCGGGTCGCAGACGATCACCCGCGCCCCCATGCTGATCAAGCGGTCCACCCAGAACAGCCGGCTCTCGTACATCCACTCGTGGATCAGCACCGTCCCGCGCGCCTGCGTCGCCAAGACGAGCGCCGTGCTCGTGAGGTCCGCCGGGAACCCCGGCCACGGCGCATCGTGGATGCGCGGCACCGAGCCATGCAGCCCGTCGCACACCACCAGCTCCTGGTTCGCCGGCACGAAGATATCGTCCCCGCGCTCCTCCCAGCGCACCCCCAGCCGCCCGAACGTCTCCGCCGTCATCCGGTGGTCCGAAGGACGCGCCCCGCGGATCAGGATCTCGCCCCCCGTCACCGCCGCCAGCGCGATGAGGCTGCCGACCTCGATGTGGTCCGGCCCGATCTGCCCGCGCGCCCCGTGCAGCCGGTCCCGCCCCGTGATGAACAGCGTGTTGGTGCCGATCCCCTGGATCTCCCCCCCCATCGCCACGATCAGACGACAGAGATCCTGCACGTGCGGCTCCGAGGCCGCGTTGCGGATCACCGTCGACCCGCGCGAGAGCGACGCCGCCAGGATCGCGTTCTCCGTCGCCATCACGCTCATCTCCTGGAGGAAGATGTCGGCGCCGTGCAGCCCGCGCGGGGCCCGGAGCAGATAGCGGTCCGGCGCCACCTCGACCTCGGCGCCGAGCGCCTGGAACGCGGCGATGTGGGTATCGAGCGGCCGGCGCCCGATCCGGTCCCCGCCCGGCGACGGCAACACCGCCCGCCCACAGCGCGCGAGCAGCGGGCCCGCGAGGAGGAACGACGCGCGCAGCTCCTGACACATCTCGGTGGGCGGCTCCGTGTGCGGATCCTTCCGCGCCACCACCCGGAGAGTGTTCCCCCCGAGCGGCTCCACCTGCGCCCCCACCTGCTTGAGCAGCGACACCATCGAGCGCACGTCCCGGATATCGGGCACATGCTCGAGTTCCACCGGCTCCTCGGTGAGGAGCGTCGCCGCCAGCATGGGCAGGGCGGCGTTCTTGTTCCCTGCGGCGTCGATCGTGCCGCGTAGCGGCCGGCGCCCCTCGATGACGAAGCTGTGCATGGGTCCTCGGGTTCCTCCCTGGGGTCGACTGAATCAGTCGGCCCTGTCGTTT
>DATAGU010000056.1:0-7639 GCA_036263495.1 Polyangia bacterium
GCTCGGGGCTGCTACCTCGGGCCCTCACTTTTTGGGCGCACGCTTCTGCCGGGCTATCTACGCCAAGTGGCGGATGAACGCTAGGTGGGCTAGCTGCCGACTCGACCGTCAAAAATCTACGGATTTAGGCTGCCGTCTACAGGCGGTCGAAGTCCCCCGCGACCAGCTGGTAGATCAACACGCCGAGGGAATAGATGTCGGCCTGGATCGTAGGCGGCTTGCCCGCCATCAATTCGGGCGCCATGTAACGCAGCGTTCCGGCCCCGGCCTCAGCCGAGGGCAGATCGGCGCCCCCGGCCGGCGCGGTGAAGCCGAGCGCGGTGATGCCCTCGGCGCGCAGGCGCTCGCGATCGGTGAGGAGGCCGATGCCGAAGTCGCTCAGCCGGATGCGCGGTCGACCCGCGCGGTCGACCGTGACCAGCACATTGGCGGGCTTCACGTCCTTGTGCAAGACACCCACCGAGTGGGCCGCGGCGAGCGCCTCCGCCACCTCGGCGCCGAGCTCGAGCCGCAGCGCGAGCGGCACCGCGACGAGGCCTCCCGCGCGCTCCGCCCAGTCGACCAATGTCCCGCCCTCGCTGTATTCCGACTCGAGGAAGTAGGGCGCGGCCTCGAAGTCCCAGTCGAGGATGCGGGCAATGTCGTCACGGCCGCCGAGCGCTTCCTTGAGGAGCCGGAACAGCGTGACCTCGCGCTCGAGCGCACGCCGCCGCTCCACCTCGAAGCAGAACTTGAACACCCGCCGCTCGCCCGTGACATGATGCTCGCCGAGCCAGGCCTCGCCAAAGCCACCCTGGCCGAGCCGCTCTACGAGCCGCCAGTGGGTACGACGGGGGATCGGCCGCCCTACGGCCGGCCGCCAGCCCGAGGCGTCCTCTGCCCGCGTCCCGCCGCCATCGCCCTCGCTCCCCCTCCGCAACCCGGGCGTCGTCGACAGATCGCCCAGCGCCGGCCCAGCTACGTCCGGCGGCGGGTCCTCGGTCCCGCTCGCCCGAACTTGCGCGAGCGCCTGGGAGGCGGGCCAGGGTTCCGCGGCGATACGGCGTAGCTCCAGGCCGACTAGGGGCGCGTTCTCGGGGCGTCGGGCCGGGTCCTTGTCGAGGAGCCGCTCGACCAGCGCCACCAGCGCCGGCGGCAGATCCGGCCGCAGCCTGGCGAGTGGCGCCGGGGTCTCGCTCACCACCCGTCGCAGCGTGTCGATCAGGTTCGCGCCCCGGAAGGGCGAACGCCGCGTGAGCAGCTCGTACAGGAGCGCGCCGAACGTGAACAGATCCGAGCGGTGATCCACGGGGCGCCCGCTCGCCTGCTCCGGCGACATGGCGTGGATCGTACCGACCAGCTCGCCAGCGCGCGTGAGCGAGGACTCGTCGTTGTCTCCCCACAGCCTGCGGGCTAGGCCGAAGTCGAGGATCTTGGCGTGCCCCGTCGGCGTAACCAGGACGTTCGCGGCCTTGAGGTCACGGTGCACGAGGCCCTTGCCGTGGGCCTCCCCCAGGCCGTCGGCGATCTCGGCCGCGAGACTGAGCGCCAGCCCGAGCTCGACCGGGCCGCGCTCCAGGCGCTCGGCCAAGTTTACGCCCTCGACATACTCCATGACGATGCAATCACCCTCTACGCTCTCGAGGATGTCGTAGATCTGGACGAGCGCCGGGTGGCTCAGGCGGGCCGCGGCCTGGGCCTCGCGGCGGAAGCGCGCTCGCAGCAGCGCGTCGTCCGCCCGGCCATCGGCGCGGATGCGCTTGATGGCGACGCGGCGGTGCAGGCGCTCGTCGTAGGCCAGGTAGACCTCGCCCATGCCGCCGCGCCCGAGCCGTGACTCGACGCGGTAGCCGCCGATGCGCTCGAACTCCGTCCCGCCCTGACTCACCGCCGCCCCCGGATCGAATGCCATCTGAGATCCTGGGATGCCCGCATGGTCATCAGTCTACATGCAGATGGCCCACTGCGATCACCACCGCTCTCGTCACTTCCCGAGCTGCGCTTTGAGCCCGAGGTTGCGGATGAGCCGGTGCAGCGAATTCACGTGGATGCCCAGGCGGGCGGCGGCCCCCTGGTACTCGCCGCCGGCCTGCTCGAAGGCCTCGAGGATGAGCTTCTTCTTGGCGGCGATGAGGGTCGCCTGGAAGTCGCTCGCCGCCGCGCCGTCGCCCCCCAGCACCTCGTCGGGCAGGTCCTCGGCGTGGACCCGCTCGTCCGTGCCGAGGACCACGGCGCGCTCGATGACATTGCCGAGTTGGCGCACGTTGCCGGGCCAATCATAGGCCATGAGGACGCGTCGCGCCGCGGGCGCAAGCCCCACGACGCGGCGCTTGAGCCGCTCGCCGTGCAGGCGCACGAAGTGCTGCGCGAGGAGCGGGATATCGCCCTGGCGCTCGCGTAGCGGCGGCATGGTGAAAGAGATGACGTTCAGCCGGTAGTAGAGGTCCTCGCGGAACCCCCCCTCCCGGATCGCGGCCTCGAGGTCGCGGTTGGTGGCGGCGACGATGCGCACGTCGGCACGGAGGGGCCGCGTGCCGCCGACCCGCTCGAACTCGCGCTCCTGCAGGACGCGCAGGAGCTTGGCCTGGAGCGCGAGCGGGATCTCGCCCACCTCGTCGAGGAACAGGGTGCCGGTATGCGCCACCTCGAGCTTGCCGATCTTGCGCGCCACCGCGCCGGTGAAGGCGCCTTTCTCGTGGCCGAACAGCTCGCTCTCGAGCAGGGTCTCGGACAGTGTGGCGCAGTTGATGGCCACGAAGGGCGCGTCGGCGCGCGGGCTGCCGCGATGGAGGGCGCGCGCGGCCAGCTCCTTGCCCGTGCCGCTCTCGCCGCGGATGAGGATCGTCGAGTCGGCCGGGGCGACGCGCTCGATGAACCGGAAGAGGCGCTGCATGGCCGCGCTCTCGCCCACCATGCCGTGCTCGAGGGCCGCGGCCTGGAGACGCCGGTTCTCGTGCCGCAGGCCCTCGAGATAGGAGGCGTTCTCGAAGGCCAGCGCGGCGATCCGGGCCGCCGCCGTGACCAGCTCGAGATCCGGCTCGGCGAAGGCGCCGCGTTCGCTCGTGTCGAAGTAAAGGACGCCGAGCACGCGCTCGCGCCCGACCAGGGGCGCGGCCAGGAGCGAGCGCACGGCTGCACCGCGCAGGCTGGCCGCTTTGCCCAGGCCCGGTTCCACGGTCAGGTCGGTGCAGAGGAGCCCGATCCGATCCCCGACCACGCGCTCGAGGAGCGTGCGGCTCACGGCAAAGCCCACGTCGTTCCCGCGGCGCCGGTCTCGAGCGGCGATGACCACCGACTCCGCGGCACCCGGTTCGAAGAGCAGGACGCTGCCGCGCTCAGCCGCCAGCACGCCGAGGAGAAGCTCGACCAGGCGCGCGGCGAGCGGCGCCACCTCGCGTAACTCTTGTGTCGCCGTGCTGAGCTCGAGGAGCGCCGCCAGATCGGTGGCCATGCGCCCCACCGTCTGCTGGCCCTGGCCCTGGCCGCCGGCTGGCGTGGCCAGTCGGAACCGCTGCGGCTGCAGGTACAGGGTCTCCTCAGGCCGCTTCTGGATCGTGCTCGCAGGGCGGAGCTCCCCCGCCACGGGCACGGCATCGACCTCCGGGGCGGCCGGGGCGGGAGGGTCGTCGAGCAGGAAGAGCAGCGCCGTGTCGCCGATCTGGATGAGGTCGCTGTGGGCGAGCGCACGCTCGCGCACAGGTTGCGCGTTCACGAAGGTGCCCTGCCGGCTCTCGAGGTCGCGGAGCAGGAAACAGTCCCGCTCGCGCCTGATCTCGCAGTGGCGGCGCGACACCTCGAGCTGCGCCAGCTGGAGGTCGTTGTCCGGATGCCGCCCGATGGACAAGAGCTCGCTCTCGACCGCCCAGATCCGACCTTCGCAGGGGCCACTCACGGCGATGAGCCTGGGATTCAAATCGGTCTCCTCGGATGCAGCGCGCAGTATAGGAAAGGAGGCGCGCGGCCGGCAACGGAGCGCGGCCGGGCTCTAACCCATCGGTTAGCGCCAAACCATCGGGTTCGCCGCGCGCCGCCGCCGCCCATGCCCGACCGAGGGCGAGGAGCGAAACCACCCGGTTTGGCAAACCCCACGGTCCAGCGGGCCTGAGTGGGCGCGCCCGGGCGCGATCACCGGTCGCTCGCGGAGCGAGAGCGACCAGAGGGCGCTGGCCTGACGCTTGCTCTATCGCTCGGTTGTCCGGCGCTGACCGCCGGCCTCTCGCGAAAGGAGCCCACCATGAGCAACCATCCGATTCAGATGAACTGGGTCAACAACACCTCCTACAGCATGAACTTCCAGGTCCCGCGCGACCCCGAGGACGGCACCAAGCCGTACGCCCAACCGACGACCATGCAGCCCGTGGGGCAGCCGGGCAACACCAGCCAGGTGTCCGCCGAGAAGAGAAACGCTCTCAGCCGCGGCCCCGAGGGCTGGTACGACTGGAAGGTCAATGGCGAGTTCAGCGGCAAGACCGCCTTCCTCAACGTCTCCTATGACCATCCCGCCGACCAGAGCCAGACCTGGGTCAGGGTCGAGTGCACCGAGGGCACCGGCTTCCTCGTCTCCTCTCCGGAGAGCCCGACGCCCGAGCGGGTCAAGCGCTTCGTCGACTCGACGCTCCAGCACGGCGACGCCAGCATCCGGATCACCATCACGCGGAGTTGAGCCTGCGCCGGAGGCACGCTCGTCAGAACGGCAGGAGGCCGACCTCGTCGCCCGCCGCCAGGCCGAGCTTGCCGCGCGTCTCCGCCGCGAGCGCGACCTCGCCCCCCTCCAGCCGGAACCGACCCGGCACCGCGGCGAAGCGCGGCTGGTTCGCCCGCTCGACGCTCACCAGGCCGCTCGACCAGGGCGCGTCGGGCGCGGCGGAGGGGGGCGCTCACGCGCGCCCGGCGCATGTCGCGCACCCGCGTGATGTCGTCGGTGGCGGCGATGAAGTGCGTCCCCCCGTCGAACGGGTCGATGCGCCCCGCGTACTCGAAGCCGATGCGGCGCAGCATCTTCTCCACCCCGCGCGTCTCCGGCCCACCACCCCGATGATCTCCTCAAGGGGCGTCACCACCGCGGGCGATGCCTCAGACGCCTCATGCACACTCATCTCTGGAACACCACCTCATACCGGCCTTTGGCAACCTGATATGTCGACGAGATCCAGGTGGACGTCGCGGGTTCGAGTCCCGTCCACCCCGCAACAAAAACGGCCAACCTTTCGCGAGGTTGGCCGTTTTTTTTCGCGACTGTAACTGAAAATGTAAGTGCCGCACCCGTCCACCCCCCTGCCGAATCCCCGTCGCTGAAGAGGCTCCTCGAGCGCTCACCAGAAGCGCTTGGAGATCACCTCGACGAGAAACTTCACCGTCCACCCCTCCCATTCCCCGGGCGCTGATGTCTCGCCCAATCGTCCCGCCCCAGGCGATAGAGCACATGCCGCCGCAGCGGGTGCCCTTCAGGCAGTCGCGGATGGTCGAAGTCCTCCGCTGGATCGTACCGCATCCCGAGTTTCTCCATCACCCGCCGGGAGCGCTCGTTCCCCGGCACTGTGAATGACACGATCTCTCTGAGTCCGAGCCGCTCGAATCCAAACCGCACCGTTGCCCGCGCCCCCTCGGTCGCGTATCCCCACCCCCAGAACTCGGCGCCCAGCCGCCACCCCACCTCGACGCACGGGGTGAAGTGCGCCGTGAACGTGGGCACCGACAGCCCGATGAACCCGGCGAACTCGGCCACGCCCGGGATCTCCACCGCCCACAGCCCAAAACCGTGCTCATCGAAGTGGGCGCGGATGCGCGCGGCCACGGCATCGCTCTCCGCCCGCATGAGCGGCCCCGGGAGATATTCCACCACCCGAGCATCGGCATTGATCGCCGAAAAGCCCTCGAGATCGCTCTCGCGCCAGGGACGCAGCTGCAGCCGCTCGGTACGAATCTCCGGCGTCTCGCTCATGCTCATAGGATAGACGGCGCAAACGAGCGCATCTTCGTGCTCGCGCCTTCGGCAGACATGGGCCTGGCGGCGAAGCGTGGAACGTCGTCCCCACTTTGTGCGGTGCATGGCATCAGCGGCTTCAGTGCTATTGTTGCTCGATGGACGACCGCGTAGCGCTCGTCACGGCAACTGGTGCCTGACGACGTGGAAGCAGCACGGAGCGGTCAATGTGTTCATAATGGGCGCATGTCTCAATCGATCCGCGATCAATTGGTGAATCAGGGAGCTGTCAAACCCGAGGAGACGCCCGAGGCCAAGCGCGCCCTGGAGCGAGCCGCCATTCCGCCCGAGCCGGAAAAGGAGCTGCCCCCACCCTTCGAAGCCCCCGCGCGTGGCACGATCGTCGGCTCTTCTGCAAAGAATCGCGGCCGACTCTGAAGAGAGCGACGATGCATACCTAGTCGCTCGTGATCGAGTTCGTCACCGGCAACCGGCTGCACCGCGACCTGTATGTGCCCGGTGCCTGCCACATGGCCGAGGAGCGAGCGCGCAAAGGCTGAATCTCCGCCTACATTCCACAGCATCGCGCTTATGACGCCGCTCACCTTCATGCCGCGGTCGAATCCAGTAGCTGGATCCGAAGCCGCACTTGCAGCGTGCTGCTCTCCGCGGGGCTGGCAGCTACAAAAGAGGATCCACGAAGGCCGGATCCCACATCAGCCGGCATGAGCATCGTCCACGTGGCGCAATGGGTCGGCGTGTGATGGCCGAGCGCCGCAAGATTCTCACTCGGCAAGACGAGTTCCACAGAGCAGGGCGAGCGCGCGCTCAACATGGTGTGGCTGCAGACCCTCCTCGATATCGGTCCGGATCAGCCAGGGCTCGAGGTGTGCGAGGTCGGCGGCATCGTCGAGGATGACGAAGGCGCTGACATTGGGGTGCTGATCGAGCCATTGCTGGATCTCGTGGCCGCGGACGGCCGTCTTGGCGCCAGCCGCTGGCAGCCCTATGGGTGTCACGTCGAGGATGGGACCCTGCAGGCCCGCGCTTCCGAGCAACTGCGTGAGCTCATCGAGATTGAAGAGCTCCCGCCAGCTGGACGAGATAACGATCCGGGCGTCCGCACGAGCGACCAGGTCATTGAGCAGGGCCACCGCCCGCGAATCCAGCGCGTCCGCCAGGCTCTCTCGTTCGGCCGTGATGCGGCGGAGCAAACGAGCCGTGACCAGCACGCCATCGAGGTCGAGAAAGATGATGCGCATGACGTTAAACCGGCTGACGAAGTCTTCCCTCGGTGTAGCCGGCCGGGATGGCGGCCACGATACTCCGTCTCCGCGAGGACCTGTCGCAGTCGACATCGTACCCTGCCGCCGGCAGCTACAGAGGATCTATGAGGCCGGATTCCACAGCAGGTGGCATGGCGAGCACCTTCCCCGCGAGCCGCGCCACCCGCAATTTACCCACCTCTTCACACAACAGCGGCCACGGCAGCTCCGTGTAGAGATCCATGATGCCGCCGGGGCGACCATGCGTGACATGCTCCAGCACGTCTTTGCGCGCGCCGTCCGCCCGCGCCAGCGAGATGAAGGTCCGCCGCAGATCATGTTGCCGCCGACGCCGCAGGCCGATGCGCTCCAGATCTTCGTGAAAGCGCTTGAGCCCGTGGCCGTTGCTGCGGTTGCGGCCCAGACGCGATGGGATGATGAGATCATCGGCCGCGGGCGCGCGACCTATCAT
>DATAGU010000057.1:0-21520 GCA_036263495.1 Polyangia bacterium
TTGCTCGAACTCCGCCACCCCGACGTTGAACTCGGCGCGTGGAACTTCGAGGTCGTGGACGTCGTCTCTGCTGCGGACGACAGGAAAGGGGCCGAGTTTCCCCTCGCCCCGCGAGGTGCTTCGGGTCTTAATACGGCACCAGACGACCCCCTTGACCCGGAGAGCCCCCATGAAGCCATCCCCTCCCCCTGTCCATCTCCCGCGCGCCCACCGCGCCTGCCGCAGGGTGACGGCGGCGCTGTTCACGCTGCTCCTGTCCGCCGCGACCACCGCGCGGGCCCAGGCCCTCTACGACGCGCCCACGCGCCTCACCATCAAGTCCGAGGTGCTCGGCGAGGAGCGCGTCATCCTCGTGCGCACGCCCCCGGGCTACGAGCACGGCGACGCGCGCTTCCCCGTCCTCTACATGACCGATGGCGACGCCCACCTCCTGCACACGAGCGGCACGATCGGCTTCCTCGCGCGCAACGGCCGCATGCCCGAGATGATCGTCGTCGGCATCACCAACACCGACCGCACGCGCGATCTCACGCCGACCCGGTCGAACCTCAAGACGCCCGAAGGCGAGCTCCAGGCGCCCACGAGCGGGGGCGGGGACAAGTTCCTCAAGTTCATCCAGACCGAGCTCATCCCCCGCATCGAGAAGCAGTACCGCGTGGAGCCGTACCGCGTGCTCGCCGGCCACTCCCTGGGCGGCCTCTTCGCCCTCCACGCGATGGTCTCGCGCCCCGAGCTCTTCAACGCCTACATCGCCGTCAGCCCCTCGACGCAGTGGGATGACTTCTACATCGTCAAGCGCGTGGAGGCGTTCCTCAAGGCGCGCAAGAGCTTGAACCGGACGCTCTTCGTCTCGCTCGGCAACGAGCCCGGCAACATCGGCGTCGGCTTCGAGAAGCTCAAGGCCGTGCTCGCCGGGCAGCAGGTCAAGGATTTCATGTGGGACTCGGCGCACCTCGAGGACGAGGACCACGGCTCGGTCGTGCTCCGCAGCCACTACGCGGGCCTGCGCAAGGTCTTCGACGGCTGGCAGCTGCCGCGCGATCCGGGCACCGGCCGGTTCGCGGGCGGGCTCCAGGAGCTCGACGAGCACTACAAGAAGCTCTCGGCGCGGCTGGGCTACCCGATCGTGGCGCCGGAGCCCCTGGTCAACGTCTTCGGCTACCAGCTGATGACCAGCGGCAAGGTGCAGGACGCCATCGCGGTCTTCAAGCTCAACGTCGAACGCTACCCGCGCTCGGCCAACGTCTACGACAGCCTCGCCGAAGCCTACGAGCGCGCCGGCCAGCTCGACCTCGCGCAGACGCTCTCGGCCAAGGCCGTGGCCGTGGCCCGCGAGACGGCGGACCCCAACCTCAACGCACTCCAGCAGCGGCACGACCATTTCGCCGGCCTCCTCAAGAAGCCCGCCACCGGCAGCCATTAGGTCGGGAGCCCGCCCCGAGACGTGAGCGTGAGCGTAAACGTGAGCGTGAGCGATCCCCCTCCAGCCTGCTAGCCAGCGCTCCCCCCCTTGCCCGCGCGCACCGGCGTCTCGCCCAGTCTCGTCGCGCCGGCGCCTTGGACCCGCTGTCCCCCGAGCACTCCCCTTCGACAGGGCGCTCGACCCTACCGATGAGCGCCGCGCGTGGCGCTCGGCGGTACGCCCTCGATGCGCTTGAAGGCCACCGAGAACGCCGCCGGTGACGCATACCCCGCCACGCCCTCGGCCGGATGCGAACGCCGGCCGTGCCCCGAAACCGCCCCACGAGGAACGCGTGGCGGACGCGGAGGTCGCTCAACCAGGCGGACAGGGCGTCGGACAGGGACGAATTCGAATGCGTTCTGGACTCTCATGCATGGACCGTCCAGGCGCGGTCCCCTAGATTGCTCATAGGAACTTGGCCCCAGACCAACGAGGACCCCGCCCATGACACCGACCACCGTGCTGTACATCCAGTTCTACTTCAGCCTCGCCTCGTTCGCCCTGATCGCCTGGTGGTACGTCGTCCCCGCCCTTCGCGGACGCAACTTCGCCGAGGCGATCACGCCCATCCTCCTCCTGCACTCGTTTCGCCACTTCGGCTTGCTCTACCTGACCACGACGGCGATCCCCTCCCCACCGCCAGCCGGCTTCACGGCCCCGACGGCCTATGGCGACGTCTTGACCGCGCTGCTCGCGTTCGCGGCCCTCGCCGCGGTGCGCAGGGTCCCTCGGCTCGCCGTCCCCGCCGTCTGGGTCTTCAACGTCGTCGGCTTCGTCGATCTGGGGATCGCGACCGTCAACGCGAGCCGCTTCGACCTCGTCTCCTACTCCATCGGCGTCGCGTACATGCTCCCGATCTTCGTGGTGCCCGCCCTGATCGTGACGCACGGGCTCGCGTTCTGGCTGCTCTTGCGCCGCGCTCGCTGACCCGACGCGCTACCCCCCCTTGCCGGCGCGCACCGGCGTCTCGCCCGGGTTCGTCGCGTGCTTCGCCCCCTCCTCCGCCCGCGCCTCCCGCTCCTGCCGCTTGCGCTCCGCGTACCCCTCGATCGCCCGCTGCGGCGCCCGCGTGAGCGCCAGCGCCCCCGGCGGGACGTCCTTGGTCACCGTGGTCCCCGCCCCCACGACCGCGCCCGCCCCGACCCGCACCGGCGCCACGAGCTGCGTATCCGAGCCGATGAACGCGCCCTCCTCGATGACCGTGCGGAACTTCTCGTAGCCGTCGTAGTTGCAGGTGATGGTGCCGCAGCCGATGTTCACGTCGCGGCCGATCTCGGCGTCGCCGAGGTAGCTGAGGTGGCTCGCCTTGGCGCCGTCGCCGAGGCGGGCCTTCTTGGTCTCGACGAAGTTGCCGACGCGCACGTGCGCCCCGAGCTGCGAGCCCGGCCGCAGGTGAGAGAACGGGCCCACCTGCGCCTCGGGCCCGACCTCGCTCTCGTGGATGACGGAGTAGGGTTTGATGTGCGCGCCGTCGGCCACCACGGCGTCGACCAGCACCGACCCCTGCTCGATGACGACGCCGGTGCCGATGCGCGTCTGGCCCGCGAGCACCACGAGCGGCCCGATCTCGCTGTCCGGGCCCACGCTCACGCCGGCGTCGATGCGGCAGGTCTCGGGCAGGTGGATGGTGACCCCGCCGCGCATGAGGTTCTCGGCCACGCGGCGGCGCAGCGTGCGATCCGCGCGCTCGAGATCCACGCGGTCGTTGACGCCCATCACCTCCTCCTCGGTGGCCTCGACCGTGGCCACGGGCGATGCGGCGGCGGCGCGCGCCACGACGTCGGTGAGGTAGAGCTCGCCCTGGGCGTTCTCGGGCCGGAGCTCGGCCAGCGCCGGGAACAGGAAGTCGGCGCGCACGCAATAGATGCCCGCGTTGATCTCGCGGATCTCGCGCTCGGCCGGGCGGCAGTCGCGCTCCTCGACGATCCGTTGCACCTGCCCCGAGGCGTCGCGGATGACGCGGCCGTAGCCCCTGGGATCGGTGAGCCTGGCCGTGACCATGCCGAGCGTCCGGCCCTCGCTCGCCGCCACCAGCCGGCGCAGCATGTCCTCGGTGAGCGCGGGCGTGTCGCCGTAGAGGATGAGGATCTGGCCCTCGAAGCTGCGGAGCAGGGGGGCCGCCTGGGCCACCGCGTGCCCGGTGCCGCGCTGCTCCTCTTGCAGCACCACCTCTACGCTGCCCGGCCCGAAGCGGGCGGTGATGGCCGCCTCCACCTCCGCGGCCTGGTGCCCGAGCACGCACACGGTGCGCGTGGCGCCGAGCGCCCGCGCGAGCATCACGGGATAATCGATGAGTGGCCGGCCCGCGACCTGGTGCAGCACCTTGGCGGTGCGCGACTTCATCCGGGTGCCCTTGCCGGCGGCGAGAATGACGGTAGCCAGACGCATGGCCGGATTGTATGCACCTGGGCCCGGCTGTCACGCGCCTGTCACGTGCCGGTACACGGCCCCGCCGAGACCCGTGCCCGGGAGGTGCGTGGTGTTCCAGCCGAAACACCACGGCGGTCGTGCTCCGGCTGAGATTAGACCGCCGGCACCAGGATCGGCAGTTCGCGGATGTGCCCGGTGCGCACGCCCGCCAGGGCCTCCGCCAGGTCCGTGAAGGGTCGTGCCCGCACCTCGCCTTCGAGGAGCAGCTCACCGCGGACGACCCGCGCCGCCAGCTCCGGATACAGGTCCGGATGGCAGGCCGGGACGCCCACGATCTGCGCCTCCTCGTCCACGACGGCGCCGAGCGGCACGGTTACCTCGCCCTCGTCGCTCCCGGACAGGAGGGCCGCCGTATCCCCGGGGCCGAGGAGGTCCAGCGCTCGCCGCCGGCCCGCGGGGGTGCCCGTGGTCTCGACGATCCGGAACTCGAGCCGCGCGGCCCCGGACTCCTGGGCCACGGCCGCGAGGCGCGCGCGCGCGGCCACGCCGTCCATCGCGTGGCCCTCGATGACCTCGCGCACGTCGAGTCCGGCCGCGGAGATGCGCTCGCGCAGCGCCGGATCCGACTCCACCATCACCACCTGGGCGCCCATCGCGCGCGCGAGCCGCGCGGCCAGGCGCCCGCGCACGCCGGCGCCGATGATGGCGCACAGATCGCCCGGCCCGAGCTGCGCGCGCACGAGCGCCGCGTAGGCCACGGCCGCGGCGTCGGCGAGCGCCGCCATCTGCCACAGCGCGACGCCTTCCGGCCATAGCGGCGGCTCGAGCGAGAGCAGGTAGCGCGCCGGGACCGTCTCGTGCGTGGCCACGGGGCCGCGCTGGGCCTGCTGGTCACAGGAGAAGCAGCGCGTGCGCCGGCAGCGATCGCACTCGCCACAGGGGAGGATGCGCGGCACCACCACGCGCCGCCCGAGCCATTCGCCCGCCGCCTCCCCTGCGGCCACCACCACGCCGGAGATCTCTGCCCCCGGCGCGGCTCCGAGCGCCGAGCCCGCCACCTGGACGACGACCTCGCCCGCGGAAGGAGCACGCACTTCGAGCGGGCGCTGCATCGTGCGGCCCGCGGCGACCGTGAACAGGGCCGCCTGGGCCGGCAACTCACCTTTCAAGGGAGGCGACATGAGGATATGAGGAGGAGCGCCGGGCGCCGCTGCTACCTTCTAGAGTCGCGGGGCCCGAGGCGAGGCGCTTCAGGAGTCGAGCCCCTCGTCGGTCCAGCTCGGGGTCTCCTGGTTCCAGGCCGGGACCGAGTTGACCGCGGCCGGCGTCTTGGTGGCCCCACGCTGGGGCGGCGCCTCGGTGGCGGCCTGGCGGCGGCGGTTGTAGTTGTCGAGCGCGGCAGACAGCTGATCGAAGGGAATCATTGCCTTATTTCATACTCCCGCGGCTCGCCGCCGGTCAACTGGGGCCGCCGTCACCAGGGCTCCGGCGCCTGGTAGCGACGAGGCCCAGCTTGACTCGCGGGGCCCCATCGGCTACATCCGGACCCCAAATGCCACCCCGCCATGTATTCAAGGTCGTGGCCACCCTGTTGGCCGTGGCAGGAGGGGGAGGAATGCTCGCTGCTTGCGACGCCAAGAGCGAGGCCAAGCCTCCCGCGCCCTCCGCATCCCCGTCCGCTGCGCCCGCGCCCAGCGCCGCGGCGGCGGATTCCCTCGATGGGATCCTGACCGGACAGGGGATCGATCTGAAGGGCCTCGACGAGGGACAGAAGCGCTGGCTCGGCGAGCTGGTCGAGAAGTACCAGTCCCCCTGCGGCAAGCCGCACTCGCTCCTCACCTCGCTCAAGACCGACCCCAAGTGCAAGCGGTCGATCTTTGCCGCGCGCTACCTCGCGAACCTCCTCCGCAGCGGGCTGCTCAAGTCCGAGGCCGAGGAGTACTACGAGACGCGCTTCGTGACGCCGGAGACCGCCAAGTGCGACCTCACCGGCGTGCCCGTGCGCGGCGCGCCCAACGCGCCCGTGTCGCTGTGCGAGTTCTCGGACTTCCAGTGCCCGCACTGCAAGCTGATGGAGCCCCTGCTCGCCCGTCTCCTCGAGGACTTCCGCGGCCAGGTGAAGCTCTATTACAAGAACTTCCCCCTCAGCAAGCTCCACCCCGATGCCCGGGATGCGGCCGCCGCGGCCGTGGCCGCCGGCAACCAGGGCAAGTTCTGGCAGATGCACGACACGCTGTTCAACCACCAGGACAGCCTGTCGGCCGCCGATCTGGAGAAGTACGCGACCGAGCTCAAGCTCGATCTCAAGCGCTGGAAGGCCGACCTCGTGGCCGCGCGCGAGCAGGTCGATCGCGACCGCGCCGAGGGGGAGAAGTTCGAGATCGCGGGGACGCCGACGCTCTACATCAACGGCCGGAAGTTCAAGCAGGCGGGCCCGCTGCGCTATGAGGATCTGAAGGACTGGGTCGAAGAGGAGCTCAGCCGGTAAGGACCCGCCTCCCCGCTTCGCCCGCCCCGCCCCCCTTCCTTGTCCCCCCTGTCCGTGAGACCCTGAGAGACCCACGGGCCCAAGACCCGCAGGAGAACGCCATGTCGCGCTTGAAGATCGCTTGGCTGCTGGCCCTGGGTGGCCTCGCCTGCCTCGGGGCTCGCCCGGCCCTGGCCCTCGAGCCCGGTCAGAAGGCGATCGACTTCAAGCTCCCGGCCCTCGCGCAAGGGCAAGGGGACATCACCCTCAAGGCGTTCGCCGGCAAGGTGGTCCTGCTCGACTTCTGGGCCTCCTGGTGCGAGCCCTGCCGTGAGGAGCTGCCCGAGCTCGAGAAGCTGCAGAAGCAGTACGCGGCCCGCGGGCTCGCCACCGTGGCGGTCAACCTCGACCAGCAGCGCGCCGACGCCGATCAGGCGGCCAAGAAGCTCCGTCTCGCCGCCGTGTCCGTGGCCCTCGACCCGAGCGGCAGCGTGGCCGACAAGTACGATCTCCCCAAGATGCCGTCCCTGTTCGTCCTGGATCGGACGGGCGTCGTCCGCTTCGTCCACGCCGGCTATGGCGGCCCCCAGGAGCTCGCGCAGCTCAAGAAGGAGATCGAACAGCTCCTCGGCAAGTAGTCCCCTGGGGGACAGCCAGAGGAGCCAGGGGCGTCCGTGCCCGCGCCGGGCCCCGACGTCCGCGGCGCCGTACTACGTCAGGAGCTCCTCGGGCAAGAGCGGCGACGGCGTCCCCACCGCGATCAGCCACAGCTGGTGCGCGGCGCGCGTGGCGCCGATGTGGAGCAGGTGACGGGCCTCGATCGAGGCCGGGTAGTTGGCCTCGGTCACGTCGAGCAGCACGACGTAGTCGAACTCGAGCCCCTTGACCTGCGCCACGTCGGTCACGTCGACGCCCGGGGCAAAGGCGAACTCCTGGTTGCGCACCCGCCGCAGCGCCGGCACCTCGGCGCGCGCCAGCGCCTGGTAGTAGGCCTCGGCCTGCGCCGGGTGGCGCGCGATGAGGGCCACCGAGGCCGTGGGTTCGCGGCCGGCCAGCGAGCGCAGGGCCTCGGCCAGGAAGCCCACCGCCTCGCCCATGGCCTCGAAGCGGTGCAGCTCCACCGGCGCCCCCGGACGCGCCGGCCGCTCCTCGTCGGCGAGGGGCCCGAGCACCGCGCGCGCGAAGCGCATCACCTCGGCCGTCGAGCGATAGGACAGCTGGAGCGGCCGGATCTGCGCCGCGGTCTCGTGAAGATCCGCGAGCAGGTCGTCCCAGCCGCGGAACCCGTTGTCGAACACCAGCCGCTGCGCCCGATCGCCCGCCAGCGTCACCGAGCGGTTCTCACCGGCCGTGCCGAGCAGCACCTGGATCTCGATCGCCGACAGGTCCTGCGCCTCGTCGATGGCGATGTGATCGTAGCGGATGAGGGTGTCGTTGCCCTTGGTCGAATGCAGCCCGCCGGCGAGGAGCTGCGCCAGCCGGAGGAGGATCGGGTCGTCCTCCCGATCGAGCCGCCCCGCGGCCTGGCCGCGCTCCGAGTCGTCGAGCTCGCCGCCGTCCACCGGGGCGCGCATCTCCGGGTCGACGCCCTCGAGCTCGCTCGCCAGCGTCTCCTCCTGCTGCGCCGCGGTCCAGCGCACCATCTCGCGCAGCTCCCCGTCCCGCACCGCGTCCGGCCCCTCGGTGGGCAGGCCCGCGCGCAGGCGCCCGAAGTCGGTCATCACCTCGGCCCAGGCCGCCCCCACGTCGCGCACCCGCCGCCGGAGCCGCGTGAGCGCGAGCTCGAGCCGCTGCCGATCCTGCGCCTCGATGTCCGACGTGGGCAGCCAGCGCTTGAGCTCGCGCAGCCGCTCGATGAGAGGGTGGGACGCGAACCACACCCAGGCCGCCTCGAGCCGCGAGGCCGAGGCCCGGCTGCGCACCGCCGCCACCAGCTCGCGGCCGACCTCGGCCCCGAGGTCCGCCACGTACCGCTCGAGGACACCGAGGAGGCCCGGGTGCTTCTTGATGCGCGACACGGCGGACGGCGTGTCCTCGGTGTAGCGGTCGACCACGTGCGGCAGCACGCGCCGCCGGGTGACCCGCGCCCAGCCGCGCGCGGTCACCACCGGCACCCCCGTCACCCCGAGGGCCGGCAGCACGCCCGACACATAGCGCTCCAGCGCCACCGTCGGTACCACGATCAGGCAGCGGCTCGGCCGGAAGCGCGTCGGCTCCTGGAACACGAGGTACGCCACCCGGTGCAGCGCCACCGTCGTCTTGCCCGACCCGGCGCCGCCCTGGATGAGCACCAGCCCGCTCGAGGGCCGCGTGATGAGATCGAACTGCTCGCGGTCGATGAGGGCCGCGATCTCGGGCAGGTGCTTGTCGGCCCGCGGCACCGGTCCGCCGTGGATGCCGAGCCGCCGGCCCCGGTCTTTCTCCGTGCCCCTATCCCTGGAACCACCAGGATCCTTGGCCCTCCCCTGGTCCCGTGCCTGGGGCCCGAGAGGCCGCGGCGGGCGCGCCGCCTTGCCCTGTCCGCCTTCGAGCGTGGGGGTGACCTGCCCCTCGGCCTCGAACCAGCGCCCTTCGCCGTCCGCCACGAACACCCCTTGCGGACAGCCGATGCGGCGCAGCGTCCCGCCGTGGATCGACACGTTGCGCCGCGCCTCCACCACCCCCACGAGGTGGCGGGCGTCGAGGAGCTCGTCGTAATCGTCGCCCTCGTCGTAGCGGTAATAGATCTGGCTCACCGGCGCGTCGCGCCAATCGACGATCTGCACGCCCGCGGAGCGCTCGATGAAGCCGCGCCGCCCGATGAGCACGTCGCGCACGCGCTCGCCCGTCGCGCCCGGGCCCGGCGCCGCCTCTCGCAGCCGCAGGTGGGCGAAGTAGGGCGAGGCGGGATCCACGGGCAGCTGCGCCTCGCGCTGATGGCTCGCGGCCAGCGCGGCCACGCGCGTCATCTGCTCGACCAACGACGGCATGTCCTCGAGCTTGGTGTCGGCCACCGAGTCGCGCAGCGCGATCAGCTCGGCGTCGTAGTCGATCACCCTTCCCTCGCCCGGCACGGTGGACCGGCGACCCCGATGGCGCCCGAGCAGCCCCTGCACCCGGCCGAGCAGCTCACGCTCCTCTGCCACCACCTGCGTCCCGGCGCTGTCTTTCTCTAGCGGGCGGCGATTCATGCCTGGTTCCTCATCATGCTTTCCAGAAGGAACCAGACAATCTGGACCAGCCACTCGCTCCCGTCAACGGGCTGCGGGAGTGGGGATCTTACTCGCGGATGAGATGGGGCGCGGCGAACCGGTGGAGCCGCATGACTCGCGCGGCGAGCGGCGGACGCGGCGAGCTCAGGGATCGCAACAAGCGCTGGAGCCGCGTCTGTCGCGCCTGCTGGACCTCGAGCGCCCGGAGGTCGATGTGCGCCATCACCTCCGCGCCGTTCCCGCTCCCGTTCACGATCTCCGCCAGCACCGGTCCGAGCTGCCCCACACCGATGCAGGCCGCCCGGTCGCTCGTGTACACCCGCGCCGCCCGCAGGGCCAT
This sequence comes from Polyangia bacterium, assembly GCA_036263495.1. Lineage (GTDB taxonomy): Bacteria > Myxococcota_A > Polyangia > Palsa-1104 > SHYY01 > DATAGU01. The sequence goes on from DATAGU010000057.1 coordinate 9,831, forward strand.
GATCGGCGACAGGCGCAGACCGCACCAGCGGAGCGGCACGAACAGGAGGAACAGGAGACGCACCGGCAGCGTCAACGCCACGTCGATCGCGTCCCCGTGCCTCACCCGGCGATGGCCGAGCGCCCGGCCCATGGCCAGCACCATCTTGTCGAGCGACGCGCAGGCGTTGAGCGGCAGGACCGTGACGCTCCCCTGCGCCAGTCCGAGCAGCCAGCGTTCCCCGGGCACCACATCGTAGATGTACAAGGGCGGCGGCTTCTCCATCCCCAGACGGCGGGCCACCTCGCGGTAACCGTCCCAGAGCTCGGGCAACTGATTGGGCCCGATCTCGATCCCGCCGCCCCGCACCCGCGCCACGGTCAACGCCTCCGCGAGGAGCAGCATCGGGAAGAGGAGGACCACGAACGCCACGATCCCCAGGGCCCAGAGCGGCCACTGCCCCTGCCGCGCGCCCTCCACCAGCGCCACCAGCGCCCCCACCAGCGCCACCCCTCCCAGCACCCCGCCGCTGATCCACACCCCGAGGGTCCATTGCTCATCCGATGGATCGGTCAGCTCATGGGTCGTGAGCGGCCGGGCTGGCACCACCTGCAGCGATCCGAACGGCGACACCTCGGGCGGGCGCGTCCCCGTGCCCGTCACCACCCCCGACAGCGGCGCCGGCGGGAGCGGCAGCGGACCGGAGATGAGGCGCGGCTCCACCCCGGGCGTCGGCGTGCGTTGGTTCCGCGAGTCTCCACCGCTCGGGGCCCCCCCCATGTGGTACTGCACCGCGCCCCCGAGCCCGAGCGGACGCACGGTCCGCTCCATCGAGAACGCCTCGGTGATCATCGAGGCCTGTACCCGCGGCGGCGGCAAGGGCGTGAGATCGTCGGCCACCTCGGCCGGCGCATCATCGTCGGCCTGCTTGGCCGGCGCCGCCGGCGCCAACGCCTCCGGTTCCACGGCGAACGGCGCCGACACCATCGTGACCGCCCCCGAGTCGTACCGTGGCCGGCTGGCGGTCGCGTGCTCGGTCGGCGTATCCTCGCGCGCCACCTGTCCGAAGCGTAGTGTCTCGGGAGGCTGCTTGGATTTACCCGACCGCGCCATCGCTCCCCACGTGACCTCTCAGTGAGTCGTGTATCATTCGACCGTGCCCCCAGTGCGCCTACTGATTCATCCTGCCATGTCCCCGACAACAGGTCATCTTAGACTCGCACTGGACCCCATTCGCCCTCACCTGCACGAGGGCCCCCATCCGCGGTGACATCGTGATCTACCCTTCCGGCCATCGCATCCTCGAATGCTCGCGCTGCACCACCGGCAACCGCGTCACGCTCGAGCGCGCCTTCACTCAGCCCGGCAGCCTGCGCTGCGGCCGCTGCCGGCAGCCCCTCCTCCTGGAGCGGGGCGCCCCCTGGCACGGAGGCGGCGGCGGATACCAGCACCCCCTCGACCGCGACACGTTGTCGGCGGTGCAGCAGCTCCCGGGCGTCGATTCTCTGCTCAAGAAGCTGATCGAGCACACCTTCGAGCGCTACGATCGCCTGTTCCACCAGTCGAGCTTCATCCGCGCCAGTAGCCAGCAGCTGCCCACGCTCCATCGCCTGTTCGAGCGCGCCGCCGTCCAGCTCGGCATCGACGCCGTGCCCGACCTCTTCCTCTATACCGACCCCGCGGCCAACGCTCACACCGGCGGCGTCGAGCGGCCCTACGTGGCCATCTCCACCGGTCTCATCGACATCATGGAGGACGACGAGGTGTGCGCCGTGCTCGCGCACGAGCTCGCGCACTGGCAATGCCGCCACGTGCTCTACAAGACCGCCACGCAGCTCCTGGTCGGCGCCGCCTCGGCCATCGCGACCGCCACCCTGGGCCTGGGCAACCTCGTGGTCGTGCCCCTCAAGATCGCTCTCCTCAAGTGGGATCGCTGCTCCGAGCTGTCCGCCGATCGCGGCATGCTCCTCGCCACCCGCGACCCCGAGCTGTCCATGCGCGTCCTCTTCAAGCTCGCGGGCGGGTCCTTCCGCCTGCGCCAAGAGCTATCGCTCGATCAGTTCCTCGAGCAGGCCGAGCGGGCGCGCGAAGCCTCGGAAGAAGGGGTGCTCGATCGCGTCTTCTCCCTGCTGCAGACGCTCTATCGCACCCACCCCTTCCCGCTCTTCCGCGCCGCCGAGCTGTGGCGCTGGGCGTGTGACGGCGAATACCTCGATCTGATCAGCGCCGCCGCGTAGGTAGAAAAGAGGCGCTCAGCGCTTGGGCGGTGGGGCGTCCGAGACGTGGGGCCCCCTGTCGTCATTGCGGGGCGGCGGACGCTGCAGCCCCATCTTGGCCCCGCCGCGGTCATGCAGGAGCAACTTGGCCCCGGAGGAGAACAGGATCTCGATCTTCTGCGCTCCCGGCAGCCCGGTCACCACCCCGAGCCCGAAGCTCGGGTGCTCGATCACGTCGTCGATGGCGTACCGGTGGGCGACGTCGTAGGCCTGCGGCGTGCGGTTGGCGATGCGCGCCTCGAGATCGATCGGCGCCGGCGCCGGCGCCGCCGCCTCACGTCGCTGCCGGGCACCCGCTGCCCGGGGCGCGCGCGGCTCCTTCTCCTTCTTCGTGCCGGGCGGCGCCGCGCGATATTGATGCTGCCGGTGACAGCTCGTGCACTCTACCTTGGCCGGGGTCGTCCCGACCATGGCCACTACGACGTGTTCGCTCATGGCTTTACACGTCGTGCAATACGCCTGGGTCCATCCCCCCACGCTCGGCTGTTCCAAGTTCACCTCGTTGGCGCAGTTCAACCTGCGTGGAGCCGCAGCGCAGCGCCCGGCGCGGCGACGATCTCTGCTTCCTTCTCGGCGAGAAAGCGGGCCCGGTCCATCACTTCGGCGCGCGGCGCCACCTCGCAAGCCAGCTCGACATACAGCTCAGTATGACGCTCCTCGGCCGGCCCGAGGTCACGATACAGCGCCTCCAGGGCGGGATCCTTCACCACCTCCGCGAGCAGCTCGAAGCGCTCGCAGCTGCGGGCCTCGATGAGCGCCGACACGAGCAGCTCGTCCATCAGCTTGGCCGGCTGCCAGGAGCGCACCTGCTTGTACAGCTCGGCGCCATAAGGCGAAGGGGGCATGCGGCGAAAGGCGATCCCACGCCGTCCGAGCTCTCCGAGCACACGCTCGAAGTGCACCAGCTCTTCGCGCGCCAGCCGACTCATCACCTGCGCCATCGAGGTCCGCTCCGGGTAGCGAAACAGGAACCCCACCGCGGTCGACGCGGCCTTCTTCTCGCAGTGCGCGTGATCGAGCAGGATCACGTCGAGCGCGTCGAGCGCCGCCGTGATCCAGGCCAAGCTGGTGGTTTGCGCAAGCGCCAGCACGTCGCGGATCGTGTCGGTCCTGGCGTCCATTTGCAAGCCCCAAGCGGCATCTCCCTCGGGGTCCGCCAGGGCTCCTCCCGTGGGATGCGGACGGAGGCCGGTGCGCCGCGGGACCAGGAGGCGCGGTCAGAAGACGAGACCGGCGGGCGTGAACGCCGCATGGCGCCCCACGGGTACCTGGATCCGCCCGTCACTGTCGATGACCCGCAGCCGGAAGCGCGTGGCCCCGATGATCACGAGGGGGAGGCCCGTGGCGACCAGCGGGATCCCCACCAGCACGGCGGACAGACCCGCGGCCCGGTTGTACCCGTAATACCCGAGGACCGGATCGTTCCAGAGGATGGGAGCGGCTACCAGGCTCGCGACGCCAAGACCTAGCAGCGTGACGCCGCCCGCCAGCGCCCGCTGCGTTCCGGTCCGAGCCCGCACCTCGACGCGATCGGCGCCAGCCGGAAAGTGGAACGCCCGCGAGGGCGTGAGACTCGGGCCGGCGATGCGATAGGTCGCCTGCCGATCGACGAGCAATCCGCAGGGCGTCCCGCACACGGCTTGCCAACGCCCCCGGGGCTCTGTGCCAGACAATGCACCCGGGCCGTTCTCCGCGCCCCTGCTCGCCACCGCATTCGACCGTTGATACAGCACGGCCCGGGACGAGCGCGCTTGCAGCGTGACATAGGTCCCAACGGCCCCCGCAGGAACCCCCGCGGAGCGCAGGTCACTCCCCGGGGGCAAGGCCACCGGGGGCCCAGGAGGCGGCACCTCCTGTGCCGGCAGGACCGCCGGCGGCGGTGCCACACCCGCCGGAGGCGACGCCGTGCCCGCCACCGTCTCTCCCGCAGCACCGCCCGCCGGTGGAGCGCCCGGCGCTGTCGGTAGTGGCTCGGGCGCCGTCGGGAGCGGCAGCAGCGACGGCGACGTGGCCTGCTGTGCCCCCTCCCCTGCGCGGTGCTCGGCCGCACCCGGCCGCTCCTGCCCCGGCGGCTCCACCCCCGTAGGAGGACGGTCGGCTTCGAGCGCCCTGATCGAGGCCTCGGCATCGGCGATGAACCGCTCCACCGCCTCGCGGTTCGGTGCATCGGGCCGCATGCGCAGGTACGCCCGATAGAACTGCGCGGCCTTCTGCGGCGTGTTCATTTGCCGATACGTCTGCCCGATGTTGAACAGAAAGACCGGATCCTGCCGCAGGCGATAGGCATTGGTGAACGCCTCGAGCGCCTCCTCGTACTCGCCGAGGTTGTAGTGCATGAGGCCGTCCTCGTGGAGCTTGCGCACCTTCTTGCGCATGTCGCGGGCGCTGGGCTCGGCCGACTTCTCTTCGCCCGCGGTGGCCTTGCCCTCGGCCCGGGCGGGCGCTGGGATCACCGCCCCGACGAGGATGGCCATCGCGACGCAGCGGCAGAGCCTTCCTCGACGAATGACGCTCGACTGTACCAAGTGGGCCACCGCTGTGCTCATGGAGTTCTCCCTGTAGCAGGCTGGATGTCGATGCCTGCCGGGAGCTTGAGCAACCCCTGTGCCTACGCGCGAACGCCTTATTGAAAGGCGCCTTCGAACGTGGCGAGAGCGAAAAGAGTGCTGGACGGATGAGAGGGCACGCAGGGTTTGCGCCCCATGTGACCGCCCGACGCCAGAACCGCGACAGGGAGAGCCGGTCCAAGACTTGCTCCATCATAAGAGTGCAACCCACGTGGGCCTGCAGTGGATTCGGTCCTTCATGAAGTCCGCCCGCCAGGTCGGGCGAGAAAGGAGGGCCCAATGCGCACCCTGCGTGTATTGACGTGCCTCAGCGCTCTTTGGCTCCTCGCCACGGCGAGCTGCCAGCTTGTCGTCCCACCGCAGGAGAACACGGCGAGCCTGCGGGTCGTCAACAACAGCTCCTTGACGATCTACTACCTGCGAATCTCGCCCTCGTCGCAGAACACCTGGGGTCCGGATCAGCTCGGCAGTAACGTGCTCCGTCCGGGCAACTCGTTCACGGTGACGTCCATCCCGTGCGACCGCAGCTACGACTTCCGCGTGGAGGGTGTCGGTAACGTGGTCCTGGCCGTTCGCTACAACGTGTACCTGGCGTGTGGCCAGACCTTCACGTGGACGCTCGTGAACGCAGGTCTCCAGGGCATCGAAGATGCGCCTGCGTCACGGGCCACGACCGGCGCCGCGAAGCAGCTTGAGACGCCTGGAACCGAGGCGTTCGCCAAGCCGGCCGGCGCGCTTCGTGTAGACGAAGCCGCGCTCGAGAACCACGTCACCCCCGCCCCGGCGCCTCTCTCCGCGCCGGGCCCGGAGGGTGAAGCCGCCTACCGGTGAGTGAGTAGGGCGGCGGCGGTCTCTCCCCATCCTGCCCATGTCGCACCTCCCCCTCACCTCCCCCTCACCTCCCCCTCACCTCCCCCTCACCTCCCCCTCACCTCCCCCTCAACCTCCCCCTCACCTCCCCCTCACCTCCCCCGCGCCACCACCAGCGTCACCGTCTCCAGCCCCGGCTCGGCCCAGCGCCGCTTGTACTCCACCTCGGCACCGAGATCGTAGTGCATCACGCCCTCCTCACAGAGGGCCGCGATCTGGTGGTACTGCATCACATTGCCGAGCGAATGGCGGGCATAGGAATCGTCGAAACTGAACTGCAGCCCCCTATAGGTACGGCCGAGCGCGCCGCCGAGGATGTAGCCCACGTCTCGCTCCTCGTGACGGGCGAACATGAGGCGCAGCGCCCCGCGGCGCGCGAGCCGCGGCAGCATGAGGCGATAGAACTCGTGCATCGCCCCCTGATCGATGCCCACACCCTCCTGCCCCTTCCAGCTGCACCGTTCGATCTGGAGCAGCCGCTCGTAGGCCGCCAGCGCGGCCCCGGGCTCGCGGATCTCCAGGGGCTCGACCGTGACGCCGAGGCCCGCGGCGCGGCGCACGGCCTTGCCCACGGCATGACGGAAGTTGGCGCTGCGGCGGCTCAAGAAACCGTCCAGACCGCCGTCGAGCGAGGCGACATAGCGGCTGGTGACGGGCCCCAGACCGAGCCGGCAGCGGCGGCCGAATCGCTCGAGCAGCGCCTGAAAGAGCGGCGCCCCCGCGAGCACGCCCGACAGGAGGAGCAGGTTCCAGCCGGCATCGGCGAAACAGGCGGCGGCGAACTCGGCGGCGAGACCGCACACCTCCACAACATCCCCGGGCCCAGGCCCACCCCCATCCCCGGCTCCCACCAGCGGCGACGCCAGCCCCCACATGGCCTCGAGCGGCTGCAGATACCGCACGTTCCCCTCGGCCGCGCGCGCCAGCGCCACCCAGCCGTGCTCGCCACGCCGGAGCCACGGCTCCCGCGGCGGCATGAGCGCCTCGTGCGCCGGCAGGATCCAGGCGCTCGACGAGCAGAAGTGGTCGAGGTCGCGGCTTCGCGCCACCGCCCGATCGTACTCATCGGCGACGGCATCGAAGGCGGCGAGGTCGAGCGGCTCCACACGGGAAGGGTAGCGCAGCTGCGGTCCGACACAGCCTGCGAGGAGGAAGGCCGCGCACCGAGGCGCGGCCCGTTGGGGACGTATCAGGAGTTGCCGGGGGCGTTCGTCGCGCCGGCGGGGGCGCCCGCGGCCACCTGCGCCGCCTCGGAGAGGAGCGAGGTCACGCGGCGCGCGAAGCGGTGCGGATCGGTGATCGGGCTGCCCTCCGTGAGGAGCGCCTGGTCATAGAGCATCTCGATCCACTCGCCCACCCGCGGCGCGTTCGCGTCGCGCGAGAAGATCGTCTGCAGGCTGACGATGAGCGGGTGCGACGGGTTCACCTCGAGGATGCGCTTGGGCTGGGGGATCGTGTGCCCGTGGCTGCGCAGGAGCCGGTCGAAGGCCGCGTGGTGCGCGCCCTCCGGCACCACCAGGCAGCACGGCGAATCGACCAGCCGGTCCGAGGCCCGCACCTCCTGCACGTGCTCCTGCAGCACCGAGCGCATGCGCTCGAGCAGCGGCCCCACCGCCCCGCGGTCGGCCTCGCGCGCCTTCTTCTCCTCCTCCGTGGCCTCGAGCTTGAGGTCGGCGCGCATCGCCGACACCAGCTTCTTGCCCTCGAACTCGTTCAGGCTCTCGGTCACCCACTCGTCGACCGGGTCGGTCATGTACAGCACCTCGTAGCCGCGCTTGCGCAGCGCCTCGAGGTGCGGGCTGCCGGCGAGCACCGCCTCGGAGTCGCCGAACACGTAGTAGATCGCCTCCTGCCCGCTCGGCATGCGCGCCACGTAGTCCTTGAGCGAGGTGTAGCCCTCGCCGTGCGTGCTGCGGTAGAGCAGGAGCGGCGCGATGCGCGACTTCTGGTCCGCGTCGAAGTGCACGCCCGCCTTGAACACCGCGCCGAACGCCTTCCAGAACGTGAGGTAGTCCTCGGCCCGCTCGCGCGCCGTCTCCTCGAGCAGATCGAGCGTCTTCTTGATCACCTGCTTGCGGATGCCGCGCACGATCGACGAGTCCTGCAGGAGCTCGCGCGACACGTTGAGCGGTAGGTCGTCCGAGTCGATGACCCCGCGCACGAAGCGCAGCCACTCGGGCAGGAGCTCCTCGCAGTCGTCCATCACGAACACGCGCCGCACGAACAGGCGCACCCCGCGCCGCTTGCGCTCGAAGTTGAGGTCCCACGGCGCGTGCCGCGGCAGGAACAGGAGCCCCACGAACTCCTGCGTGCCCTCGACCCGGAAGTGGGTGCGGCCGAGCGGCTTCTCCCAGTCGTGCGTGAGGTGCTGGTAGAACTCGTTGTACTGCTCGTCGGTGATCTCGGTGCGCGCCCGGCGCCACAGCGCGCTCGCCTGGTTGATGGTCTCGAACTTGGGTGTGACGTCGGCCGTGGGCTCGCCGGCCTTGGGCGCCACCTTGAGCTTGATGGGGTGGCTCACGTAGTCGGAGTAGCGCTTCACCAGATCCCGCAGCTCCCACTCGTCGAGGAAGTGCTTCTCCGACTCCTTGAGGTGGAGGATCACGGAGGTGCCGCGCCCCGGGTGCGCCAGGCCGTCCGCGGGTTCGAGCGTGTAGCTGTCCTTGCCGTCCGAGGTCCAGGCGTAGGCCTGCGGCGCCTCGCCCGCGGCCGCGCTCGCCGGGCGGCTCACCACCTCGACCCGGTCGGCCACGAGGTAGGCGCTGTAGAAGCCGACGCCGAACTGACCGATGAGGTTGACGTCGTCGCCCGGCTTGCCGGCCTTGTCGCCCTGCCCTGCCGCGGACTCCTGGCGGGCGCGCGCCACCGCCTCGAGGAAGGCGCGGGAGCCGGAGTGGGCGATGGTGCCGAGGTTCTCGGCCAGCTCCTCGCGGCTCATGCCGATGCCGGTGTCTTCGATGGTGAGGGTGCCCCGCTCCCGGTCGGGCACGAGCCGGATCTCGAGCGTCGGCTCGTCGCGCAGGAGGTCCGGCTCGGTGATGGCCCGGAAGCGCAGCTTGTCGAGCGCGTCCGAGGCGTTCGAGATCAGCTCGCGGAGGAAGATCTCCTTGTGGCTGTAGAGGGAATGGATGACCAGGTGGAGTACCTGATGGACCTCGGCCTGAAACCTGTGGGTCTCGCGGGTGGTCGTGCCTGGGGTGGTGGTGTCGCTGGTCACGGCGCGTCCTCCGATTCAATAAGGGTCTTGGGGGTCTGGGTGCGACCGGTAATCATCATCGCGGCGCTTGTCGAGAGGGGGACCCCGCACGATCGCGCTATCCCCCCGAAATCATGGCCTCTCCTAGGCCCTGACATAGCCCACGCCGGGGCCCCGGGCCAGGCGCCTTCGGCGCGACTCACCCTCCTGCCGGGTCCCCGGTTCATGTTAAGCAAGCGGGCCCATGGTTGCGGTTGCGTCCCGTCCGTCTCGCCTGCAGGTGATCCTCGCCTTCGCCGCGGTCTACATCATCTGGGGCTCGACCTACCTGGCGATCCGCTTCGCCATCGAGACCCTGCCCCCGTTTCTCATGGCCGGGGCCCGCTTCCTCGTGGCCGGCGGCGCGCTCTACCTCTGGTCCCGCGCCCGCGGCGCCGAGCGCCCCCAGCCCGTGCACTGGCGCTCGGCCGCGATCGTGGGGGGCTGCCTCCTCCTCGGCGGCAACGGCCTCGTCGTGTGGGCCGAGCAAAGGGTGCCCTCGGGCCTGGCGGCGCTCCTCGTGGCCACGACGCCCCTGTGGATGGTGCTGTTCGATGGGCTGCGGCGCGGCGAGCGGCCGAGCGCCTGGGTGCTCGGCGGCATCGCGATCGGGCTCGTGGGGGTCGCGCTCCTGGTCGGGCCCGGGGACGTGACCGGCCTCGTGTCGGGCCGCGGAGCCGATCCCGTGGGCGCCCTGGCGCTCCTCGGCGCCTCCCTGTCGTGGGCCACGGGTTCGATCTACTCGCGCAGCGCCCCGCTCCCCGCCGTGCCGGCGCTCGGCACGGCCATGGAGATGCTCTGCGGCGGCGTGTTCCTCCTCATCCTCGGCCTCGCGGTCGGCCAGGGGTCGCGGCTCGATCCCGGCGCCGTCTCCACCCGCTCGCTCCTCGCGCTCGTCTACCTCATCGCCTTCGGCTCGCTCGTCGGTTTCACCGCCTACATCTGGCTCCTCGGCGTGGCCCCGCCGGCCATCGTCTCCACCTACGCCTTCGTCAACCCCGTGGTGGCGGTGCTGCTCGGCTGGGCGCTGGCCGGCGAGCAAGTCACGTCGCGGACGCTCCTCGCCATGGCCCTCATCGTGGCGGCGGTGATCGCGATCACCGCCTACCGGGCCACGGGGGCGGTGAAGAGGCGAAGCTGACGGAGGCGAGAGGCGGCGGGAGGCGGGAGGCGGGAGGCGGGGGACGGGAGAAGGACGGCGCCGCGAGGCGGGCGATGCTCAGACGCGCTGGCGGAAGGCGCTCCGGCCAGCGTAGCGCTGCGCGCTGCCGAGCTCGTCGGCGATGCGGAGGAGCTGGTTGTACTTGGCGATGCGCTCCGAGCGCGAGGCCGAGCCGGTCTTGATCTGGCCGGCGCCCGAGGCCACGGCGAGATCGGCGATGAACGTGTCCTCGGTCTCGCCCGAGCGGTGCGAGATGATGGCCGTGTAGCCGGCGCGCTGCGCCATCGTGATGGAGTCGATCGTCTCGGACAGGGTGCCGATCTGGTTCACCTTGATGAGGATCGAGTTGGCGATGCCGCCCTCGAGGCCGCGAGCGAGGCGGGTCACGTTGGTGACGAACAGGTCGTCGCCCACGAGCTGCACCCGGCCGCCGAGCTTCTGGGTGAGGTGCTTCCAGCCGTCCCAGTCGTCCTCGGCCATGCCGTCCTCGATGGAGACGATGGGGAAGCGGCCGCACAGCTGCTCGTACCAGGCGCCGAGCTCGGCCGAGGTGAGCTGCGCCGAGCCGAGGCGGTAACGGCCGCTCGCCTTGTCGTAGAGCTCGCTCGCCGCCACGTCGAGGGCGATGGCCACGTCCTTGCCGGGCGCGTAGCCGGCCTTGCCGATGGCCTCGACCAGCACCTCGAGCGCGGCCTCGTTGGAGTCGAGGTCGGGGGCGAAGCCGCCCTCGTCGCCCACGGCGGTCACCTTCTTGCGCCCGCGCAGGACCTGCTTCAAGGCGTGGAAGGTCTCGGCGCCGGCGCGCAGGGCGTCGTTGAAGGTGGGCGCGCCGAGCGGCACGACCATGAACTCCTGCACGTCGATGTTATTGTCGGCGTGCGCGCCGCCGTTGATGAGGTTCATGAGCGGCACCGGCAGGAGCCGCGCGCCCACGCCGCCGAGCCAGCGATAGAGGGGCATGCCGTAGGCGTCGGCCGCGGCGCGCGCGGTGGCCAGGGAGACGCCGAGGATGGCGTTGGCGCCGAGCTTGCTCTTGTTGGGTGTGCCATCGAGCTCGAGGAGGCGCTGGTCGACGAGGGCCTGGTCGTCGGCCTCGAGGCCGAGGATCTGGGGTGCGATCTCCTCGTTGACGTGCTTGACCGCGGTGAGGACGCCCTTGCCGGCGAAGCGCTTGGGATCCTTGTCGCGGAGCTCGAGGGCCTCGTGCTCGCCCGTGGAGGCGCCCGACGGCACCGCCGCCCGTCCGACGGCGCCGGAGGCGGTGCCGACTTCGACTTCGATGGTGGGCTGGCCGCGCGAGTCGAGGATCTCGCGGGCGTGGATGTTGATGATCTCGGTCATGGTGTGTCCTCTGTGGTCTGGGGGGCTCTAATGGATCACTGCCGGCCGCCCGCGGTCAACATGGTTCACCGCCGATCGGCCATCGACCCGCCGTGGCTCGGGCGCGCGCTATCTCATATGCCTGGCTGCCATAGCGAGCACCTACATGGGCTGACATGGGCTCGTCCCGCGTGCCCAGGAGGCCGCCTCGCACGCCCGGAGGCCCACCTCGCACGCCCGGAGGCCCACCTCGCACGCCCGGAGGCCCGGAGGCCCACCTC